>JABDES010000034.1:1536-2976 GCA_013286935.1 Candidatus Babelota bacterium | reverse complement strand
TGCATAAAAACCTTTCAAAAATCTCTTAAAGACAAATGTTTGGCTAAAAAATCAATATTAGTTGGTACTAGTGAAGGCGGCGCCACAACCTTGAGAATTTGTGCGGGGGCAATACCCAGTATTGACATTAATGGATCTACTGTTGATTCAGCAGCCAATATAAGCGCGGTCCTGCTTGACGCTCCAGCAGTTAGCGGAAATGCTGCTGCATATAGCGTAGTAACAAAAATTGCTGATCGTACTGGTTTAGCAGCTAAAATTCCTGGTCTGTACTATATAGTAGCATATATTCATTCCATTGTTATGCCCTTTCAACCAGAAAAACAACAACCGATAGAGTCTGACTTATGCATCAAGAAAAATACTGTTATAGTTATAGCCCATGACATTAGCGATAATCTTGTACCTATAGAAGGCTCTCATGCTTTGTATACAAAATTAAAAGATGCAGGATATCAAAATGTCTATTTTATCGAAGGGCATTCCGAGGTGCCTCTCCACACAGGGGTTCTTAACGCTGCGACAAACATCATTCGTCAAATTTTATCTTCGCATGGCATCATTCCAGAAACACTGTCCACGCCCTGTTATGATTATAAACCTGTCGATTTAACTCAATTTCAACCGGATCCAGAGGTGTATCGCAAGGAGCTTGATGACATATTACGCGATGAAGCAAGTCTTAAGAGTTTTTTTAAGGTAGCCAATCCTGTCGGCCGGGTAACTGCCGCTAGCCTAACATTATTTGCTGGTTATAAAATAGCTAAATGGTGTAAAAAGAAATTTGATAAGCCTTCAGCTGCAAATGTAGATGAAATTCCGCTAGATGAACCTATTCCAAACGATGCTAGCTCTGTAGAAAGCTCAATCGACGATTGTCAGCTGACGCAAATCTAGTCGTTTCAGATGCAAATGGGTCTTCAAATCGATGGATGTCCTTAGTTGGCACCTCTACGGTGTCTACTCTTTGAGGAATATTTACTGCTCCAAAATCTATCCTGGTGTTGCCTTCTGTATCTGATACTTTTTCATATTGTTCCGTCTGAAACAGTCCCTTGAGCATAAATTTATCGGCTGTTTCGGCCGCATTTTCAACAGAATCAACATCAAAAAAACCACTTGGAAATTGGATCCCGTAAGGTAATAAACAAAGCTCTGTCATCAAAATCTTTTTTTGAAAGAGCAACATAATCACGCGTGTATTCGCTAATTCCGCGCCTGAAACGAGGCTTAATAATGGTAGGCGATATAAAAACAGTCAAATTAGTTTTAGTAATATCGGCCTGACGACTCTTAAACATCCAACCAATAAGGGGAATATCAGCAAGCCCTGGCGTCTTGGTAACGGTATTTGAATTGTTGTTTCTAATAAACCCTCCCACGGCAAGAACCCCACCATCAATCACATTGGCATTTGTTTTAACTGTACGTGTAATTCGT
>JABDES010000034.1:0-1526 GCA_013286935.1 Candidatus Babelota bacterium | reverse complement strand
CACTACTCGGCGCACTACTAAAATCATCAATATCTATGTCGACCCTAAGATTTACCATGTTGCTTGTGCTGATACGAGGTGTAAGCTTGACGGAAGTTGCAGCCTTTATGGTATCTATCTTAACAGCAGCCACAGTAGTTGATAATGAACCCTCGCCAGTTACTCGCCTTGAAGTACCAATTTGGATCACTGTCGGCTGATTATGCATTGCTATAATATGTGGATGTTGGATTATCTTTGCATAATCAAATAATTTAAGGAGCTGCAAAATACCCCATGTACTTCCATTTGAATCACTAGCGGACAGCACCGTAGAACCGCTTGCCGAGAGACCTGCTGCCGACAGATTTCCATTATCAGTTTTTACTATTGTACCATTACTAGATTGTAATGCCTCTCTGAGTATATCAGAAGAGACGTATCCAGGCTCCGTTTGCACAGCAATAGTTTGAGGGTCAGCAAATGAATTTGGTAATATGCCTGGCGTCAAATTAGCCGCCTGAAACCCAACACCATTAGGAAATGAAAAGCGAGCAGGATTTCGTATCAAAGTACCTAATTGTCGCGCATCTTCCATTCTTAAATCTGCGATTAAAACTTCCAAAAATACTTGTGGTTGCGGCTGATCTAGCTTGTAAATTAAATCTCTTATCTGCTTCCAATCGTCTGTGCTTGCCGCAATAATAAGCTGGTTTCCTCCTTGGTACAACATATCTGTTGCTTTTTCTGCTGCATCCTTGAGTGACTTAAGTGGTTGAATATTTTCAGGCTTATCGGTCATAATTTTTACCTGACCAAATAAACGCTGTGGCCCACCATCCTTATTTTCAGCCTTTGATTGTTTTCCATCAGATCCACTTATTACTTTCTCAAGAACCGCTGCAACATCTTCTGCTGCCAAATACCTTAATTGGTATACATGGTATGGCGGCTTTCCAGCATCAATTTCCGTATCAACAAATTTTTTAATAAATTCTCTAATGCGCTGCACATGCTGTGAACGACCAACCACAAGCAAAGAATTTGTGTGTGGCTCTGAGATAATACGTGTTGATTTCGAAAAATATGAAGTATCACTCACTTTGACAGCGTCAGGCCGAGCACGCAATCCAGCATCATTATTATTAATAGCCGGAAATATATTATTGTTAAACAGATCGGCTACTATCTTAGAATTAGTAAAGTATAACGGAATACGCTCAATCGACTCTCTAAAGTCATTCTTTTGATCCAATGTATCAATAAAATGGACTATGTTGCGAATGCTACTTGCGGGAGCCATTATGCACAGCGCATTAGTAATTGGATCAGCATAAAAATCGCTTACTCCATCAGGCAGAAAGGCCTTTAATATGGCCTCTACTTCACTCATAGAACCTTTATCGCCCGTAACTTTTGCATTTGTTAGGAAATATATGTACCAAATTGCTTGCTCATTATTAGGAATCTCAGACCATGGCGTTGCGATATATAACGGCGCTGGATCTCTAACAATAGCAGGTGTCGTTTTTACAACAGTATAAAAA
>JABDES010000033.1 GCA_013286935.1 Candidatus Babelota bacterium | reverse complement strand
TCATATTTTTACTAGACGCTTAATAAATTGTCTTTGAATTTTATGTTTTAAGTAAATCGGTAATTTTATTTGGTGGCAGAGAATAACTAAAATTACATTTAATCAATCGAGGGTTTTCAATTCAATTACTAGGTATTGTTTTGAAAAAATGTTTTTTGAAAATATTTCTCACAGGCAAAATGGTTCATGAAGAAACAGCTTAAGAAAAAAGATAAATCCTTACATCTTGATAAAGACTATAAAAGCTTTTTGAGTGACATAAAAGATCGTTTGAAAACAGCGCAAATACGCGCAGCACTTGCGGCCAATAGTGAGCTTATCAAGTTTTATTGGGAGCTTGGTACTGACTTAATTGAGAAGCAGAAAGCCTTTAAATGGGGAGAGCGTTTTTTAGAGCAGTTTTCGCATGATATGCGGCAAGAGTTCCCTGAGATGCAGGGATTTTCTAAGCGAAACCTAGAATATATGCGGCGTTTTGCCTTACTTTACCCTAAGATTGAATTTGCGAAACAGCCTGTTTCGCAATTGCCGTGGGGGCATATTGTACGGCTAATGCAAATGGTTGATAAGGAGGAAATCAGACAATGGTATGCTGCCCAAACAATTAAAAATGGCTGGTCGCGCTCAGTGCTTGAAATGCAGGTCGAAAGCGCTTTATATGAACGGCAGGGGGTTTCCGCTAAAAAAATCACAAATTACGGCCATCATCTACCAGCATTACAGTCTGATTTAGCTAAAGTAAAATTATTGCTGAGTATGCTCTGCGAAGTGTGAAGGTTCCTATTGGTGTTTCTGAATATACTTTGTCAAAAGCATTGCCTAAAGAGCTTAAAACAAATTTGCCGACTATTGAAGAAATTGAGGCCGAACTTAATGAGATTACAGATAAAAAATAAATGTCCGGATTATTAGCACAATGACGTATAGAATTCATCTCTCCGAGAATAGCGAGTTAGGCCATGATCAACTTTACAAAAGAAGTTTCCATCGCAGCGGTTAAGATACGTCCTTTTGTTCGTGAAACCCCTCTTGATTATTCTATACCCCTTAGTCAAATTACGGGGTCAAAGGTTTATATCAAATGTGAAAACCTCCAGTATACAGGCGCTTTTAAAGTTCGAGGTGCAATTAATAAATTACTAAGCCTTAATCCATGTCAAAGTAAGTTGGGTGTTGTAACAGCCTCTACCGGCAATCATGGCGCAGCCGTGGCATACGTGTTAAATAAACTGGGCATGAAAGGTATAGTTTTCGTACCTGAAAACGCATCTAACACTAAAGTCGAAAATATAAAAAATTATAACGTGCCAGTAGAATTTCATGCAACCGATTGCATGGCAGCAGAAATGCATGCGATCGAATATTCCAGAAAGCATAATATGATTTATGTTTCCCCTTACAATGATATTGATGTCATTGTGGGGCAAGGAACTATAGGACTAGAGATATGGCAGCAATTAAACGCCGTGGACTATGTGCTGGTTCCTATTGGAGGCGGGGGTTTGATTTCTGGTATTGCAGGATATTTGAAATCTGTATCACCTAATACTAAAATTATTGGTTGCTTGCCGACAAACTCTCCAGTGATGTCTGCATCAATCAAAGCTGGCAAGATTATTGATATGGAAACGCTGCCAACACTTTCTGATGCAACCGCCGGCGGGATAGAGGCTGATGCAATTACGTTTCCGCTTTGCCAACAATATGTTGACGATTATATAAATGTCACTGAAGATGAAATCAAAAATGCGCTGGTAACAGCTATCAAGACACAACATTTATTGCTTGAAGGAGCTGCTGGAGTTGCTCTAGGAGCACTCTTGAAAAATGCTGAAGGGTTTGAAGGTAAAAATGTTGTTGTTGTCTTATCTGGTGGGAATATTAGCGTGGACACATTGCGATTGGTTTTGGAATCTTGATATTTTAGACGGTTTATATGAAATTACTGGTTTAATAGCTTAGTTCTTTCGCGTTTTCTTTAATCTTATCCATAGATAGACCGGTAATTTTAGCAATAAAAGCTATGTCAACACCCTCGGCCAATAAGCGTTTGGTAATTTCTATATAGCTTTCTGCCTTTCCTTCCGCCTTTCCTTCCGCTTTTCCTTCTGCCTTTCCTTCCGCTTTTAACTGCTCTGCTAAGCTCATAATCGTCTCTCCAACTTCGGGCGAAATTTTCGTATTAATTAGTTCAAAAAAATGCTCCCCTATCCTTCAATTCTCCACGCTCTAATATATATTGTAACACAATTGCAACATAGTCCCTGCCGCCTGATCCGTCAATATTATGCAATGATTCCGCAAAATCCTGCAAGTACGGCATTATATCGCGCTTAAATATGTGTTTTAAGGCAAACCCCATCACCCCAACCCATGATTGCTTTTTTAATTCCTCATCTTCAATTTGACCCAGGTCTATCAATTGGAAAGGCTTTAGAAAGTAGCGGTCAACAAGTTCTCGTGGCGCGGCAACTATATCCTTTATGTCCGTACTATATGGATAAGGACGATCGGCGTGATATATCACCATGGGGTAGATTAAGGGTATGGTTTTCTTTTTGGTGATCTTTAGGTGTTGAGCAATAATATCAAAGGTGTATTTCAGCATACGAAAAGCCATTAACTCATCAGGTGTGCTTTGATGCTCTATAAGCAAATAGAGATAGCCTTCCTGGCCTGCAATGGTTGTTTCATAAAGAATATCGACAGTTGACTCGTTACGCATATCGTCAATATGCGATCTTGGTTGCAACTTTAAATTCGAAAGATCTATGACTTGTCTAATCTCTATAGGTAAATGTATCGTGAAAAATTCGCAAGCAACGCGACGGTCAGCCATGACAGTCCGGACAAACTTGTCATGTGCGTGTACCACCTGCTTGTCTGATTTCTTTTTCATCCTGCTATTACTACTCGATAACACATCCGTCAATTCTATCGGGTCAAAATCAAAATACACGGATTTAATAGGTCAACTGTATTTCTACCAACGTCATAAGTTCTTGAAGAAACACACTATCATGAGTAGTATTATTAATAGACACTAATGGCAAATAGAGCTATAATTTGTCACTTTTTGTTATTTGAGAGGCTATCATGGCAGCTTCAAACCGGTTCAATGCGACTTTTTCTTTAAGTTATAATGAGATGCATGAGAAAATTGCCTCAGCGATGAAGCAATATCAGGATACCAAAGATACGTATTTCCTCCATAAAGTACTCGAATATCTCAAGCTTATTTTGAATAGCAGCATGCCGAAAAGGGTCGGTACTGTTTTGGCGCTCATACGTGGCGTGACGTTATCTGAAGGTCATCCTGTTATTAATATCGCTATGAAATCTCAAAAAAATCCAGCCATAGTTGATGGGTATCACGGTTTGTTGATGTCGCTGCATTTT
>JABDES010000032.1 GCA_013286935.1 Candidatus Babelota bacterium | reverse complement strand
CCTCCTCATTTGCTTCTGCAGTTTTCGGTGAATCTTCTGTTTTTAGATTTTCATAGTTTTCTATTCTAAACCTCTTTGCCTCTTCTATTTTCTGCTGGCGTAGTAGAGCATCGTCAATTTTTCCAATTTCTTGCCCCTCCTCCATCCCTTGCATATTACCCATTCCAAATCCAAGAACGGTAGCCCCTGCCGCTACAATACCACTGTTACATGCTAGCCCCTGTGGAATAGTCATGTTTTCAGGTATTCCTGGCAAATATCGTTGGTGGCTAAAGCAATAATCAATAACATATTCACCAACTTTGACCTTCTGTGCATTGAAATGAGGAACAATCTCTTGGTGCCAGTCATCACGGCCAATTCGTTTTCCTTCAAATTGTGTTTCTTTCCAGTGGCCATTTTGGTCTTGTAAAGAGACCCCGATCCATGATTTGCCAGCAAGCCCCGAATACCCAGGTCCTTCAAAGGACTGCACGAACTTAAGTGGCGCCGCGCCGGGCAAAATGACATCCTGTTCAAGACTATATATCACACCAGTTTTTAAGCCAAAATAGCGAGAAAATGCTGCCGCTAAGGTATCTGAGTATCCTTTTTTTAACTCTCTAGGCGTTTTTGGACCAACTGCATACACAGTTTCTCCAATGGCCGGCCAAAACGTTGTTTTGTCGATTGAGTCACCATTGTTAGCAGTGACACCAGAAAGCGTAACTGGCAGCACGTGCCCAGGCTCTTTTTCTGACATCCCATTAAGAATCCAAACTCCACTAATTAGGCCTATATTTTTTATGGCACTAAAAGGACTTTTTGAAACAAGCTCTTTTTCTGGCGTTGTTGTCTTTAAAACCAACGTTGTCGCACAAACCAACGTAATCAGTAATACCCAGATTGATTTATTCATATATTTCATGGATCATCCTCTCAATTTAATTGCATTTTAAGATTTTGTATTGTTTACAGTATGGATTATTTGACTCAAAAAAGTCAATAATTGCTTCGATTAGATTTTTTTAAAAAAAAATTGAAAGTCCATTAACTTCGACATTTCAGGTAAGTTCTTATTCTTTTTCTTGGCATTTACCCTGATTCCACCTCTTAAACTGTTGACAATTTGTACATTTTTATGATACCTTTCTTTTACAATCGAAGATCGCAAAGACAATAAGCAATTCTTTTATACAACTACTATTGCTTAATTGCAGGAGGTACTCATGGCATCAAAAAATCAATCCGTTCTGCTAGTGCAATATGTATTAGCCGTAGTCCTTATGAGCCAACCGACACTCCATTGCCTTAACCAACCATGTCAAGCACCACTTGGCCAACAAGAAGCACTAACCGAATCTAATCAATCTCAAGAACTCACGCTTTATGACAAAATCGCTCATCATACGAAAGATTTTTATCAGACTCATCAGAAAAAGATATTAACGCTTGGAGCTATTCTTGCTTTTTTGGTGGCTGTGCAGCTATATAGAGGAGGGTGCAACCCAAGCCAACCAATCTCCGTCCTGCCGATCAAACCCAAAGATAAAGAAGAAGGGACTCCAAGTCAGCTAACACTCACAATACAATCCCTACAAAATGCAGTAGAAAACGCTGGAGCCAAGAAAAATCTAACTCAGCAAGACCTACAAGCAATACAAAAAGAAAAGCTACGCGTAGAGGCTTTGATGGAGAATCAAAAATCGAAAATCTTAGAATTAACAAAATCTCTACCACCAAAAGACCAGGAAAGCGTAACAGAAGCGCAGGAAGAGATAACGGAAATAGATGATCAGACAAATCGAATGCAATCAATTCAGCAACGGCTGGATGACCTAGAATGGCAGATAGGACAAAGTCAATCACAGCCACCAAAAGCACGATCTGAACGCAGAGTGTCAAATCTAACTGATCCTGACTGATCCTTACTGATCCTTACTGATCCTTGAGAATTACATAGCATCTCAAACATCCTATTCTTAAAAAACAGAGCACTAATGGAATAATTTTCAAAAATTTATGCCTCATCTGCCAATATAGAATATTCTATTGGAAACTTCAAGGCCAAATTTACGTTATAATAAAAATTGACACATGAGGCAAAATAGTTCATATTACTGCACCATAGTTCGTACTTATGTTACTTATCATCAAAATCATATAACATGCCGGGGTAGCTCAGTGGTAGAGCGTAAGCCTGAAGAGCTTAGCGTCGTTGGTTCGATTCCGACTCCCGGCACCATACTTCGCTAAAGCTTCGTATGGCGAGCCATTTTTTTTAAAGGAATAATATGATTTGGTTAAAGGACATTGGTAGCACCCAGCGAAGGCTGCCCTGGATGTAATTAAAAGTGTGGGCGTGTGATCGTAGAATAAAAAATAGATTCCTTTAAATGTAAACTGTACAAACAAAAAACGATGATTCGTTCGTCGTTGCGAGGCGCCCTTCCGCCGAAGCAATCCAGCTAAAACATTGTAAAATAATTGACCGGCGACTGGCAATTAGGAATAGAAATTAATGATAAAACAACCTTCAATGCATATTATGGCCAATAAGCCGAATGGAACGCTACATGTTGGTATTACATCGAATATATTTAGAAGGGTTTATGAACATAGAAATAATTTATATATAAGCTGGATTGCTTCGCTTGTGCTCGCAACGACGAACGAGGCATTGTTTTTTGCGATTGTATAGACAATATGTTTTTTATTTTATGTCAATCAAAGCAACACTTTTAATTGCACCCAGCGAAGTATGCCCTTCGAAGCTCGACATCTGTCCGCCGTAGCTGAAAGCGAAGGCTCGAAGAGCGTAGTAAAAAGCTATGTGTGATACGCCATTTTTTGATTACAAAACATCTGCAATAGGTAAATGCATTTCTTGGCATTTACCATTACAAAAAGCTGCTTCTACTGTATATGCATTGCCATTTTTTTCGTACGCATATTGCACATAATAGAGCTCAGAATATTGTATACCAACACTTATTGCTTTTATTGTTGTCATAGGCGCATTTAATTGGGCTAGCGAGGTTATCAGGCTAACCGTTTGTGGATCATCATTGAATATCTTTTTAATATCATCGATCTCTTGACATTCCTTGTTTGACCGCGCACCATTGGCCACATACCAGTATCCTAAAGCAGATTTTATTTGATCAATTAAACCTGGCCTACTCTCCAAACACAGCGTGGTAAGGATAGCTAGCAATAATCTCACTATTGACCTCTTTTGAGTCACCATATCGTTCCAATACCGTTATGTGGATATACATGCCATATTATTGGTGTAAACATAGATTTTTTAGGTTGAAAATGTCAACAACGGCACAGGCGTGATTTCAGGACTCTGCCATCTAGCTCTAAGATTTGATTCGGCTTTCTTGCCTTAATCTTCCATTAACTCGATATGAATGGACGAAGGCGGAGGGGGTGGAGGTGGAGCAAAATCTGATATGTTGGATGTGTTGGCTATATCAATTTCTTCTATTGGAATGAGTTTGCCATTCCTAGAACGAACTTTTACCGAAACGGTTTTCACCTCACCTCCTGGTCCCTCAATGGTATGAGTATATGCATCCTCATA
>JABDES010000031.1 GCA_013286935.1 Candidatus Babelota bacterium | reverse complement strand
AGATGATGCAACGAACGATACACAGAAAAAAACCGGTAGGGAGGCATTTATCATCACTGTTTCCTTATAAATATATTTATTCTCCAAAAAATATTCTTTTTATATGTTTAGTCCACCATTGATTTTTTAATTTTTGCAAAAGATATTCTCTAAACTCTCTATATCGTGGTTTAGCCATCTTATTCCTTGTGTTTCCGACCCCTCTAAGGATTGCTCTTTTTCGGTAGGCTTGATACAGTAGGCGATGATTTTTAGAATGCTCATAACTCAATTGTAAACTAAATTTAAATAAATTATAAACTAATACACCGAGGTGTTTGCTGTGGATAATCACGTTTTTTCTGATTATAAATTTGTGGTGGCCTTGAATGAGAAATGTGATGTAGGTGTTATTTTAAACGCGGCAAGTCATGCTTGTCTGGGTTTAATCGCGCAAGCATCTGAAGAAGATCGAAAAAAGATGAGCTTTATTTCTTTTACCGATGCAAATGGTAATGTACATCCATCTATCTCAGGATTGTCATTGATTGTTCTAAAAGGTAAAAATGGAGAGCTAAGAAAACTGCGCTCCCAAGTATTGGAACAAAATTTTTTATGCGTAGATTTTATACATACAATGACTGGTGACACATACAAGGAACAACTGGAAAAAACGGCGGCGACGCCAGAAGAAGAACTCCTCTACTACGGCGTAGCAGTATTTGGTGAAAAATTAAAACTTGATCCTTTAACAAAACGTTTATCGTTATGGCGCTAAGCTTGATAATAGATTGAGGGCCTATCTGAAAACAAAATTTCTCAGAAAATTTTTTTAGGTAACTGTTCAATAAAGATAGTTGACGTTCTATAGATATTTAGGTAAATAATCCCAATCAAGTTAGCTTGAACGGAATGACCCTGAAACAAATGCAAAATAGAGGTCTATGATGTTAATTACACAAGGTGTGGGTTTAAGATTGCCCGATTTCATTAAAAATGGTTACGCAACGTTCCTTTTCTTATGTATTGGTTTGGCCTGCCATTCAGGTTCTGTATGTGGTGCTAACAGCCCTGAACCGGCAACAATGACGTACTATTTGTATATCGCCGATTTTGCAGAAAGCTTTATTCAAATACCAACATCTAATGTATCAGGGGAAAGCTCAACAATAGCTTCGAGCTATCTTGCAGGAAGAGCTCCCATTTATGATGTGAATAACATGCAGGCCGGAACATGTTCTGCCTCTTTTTTATCTATACAAACTGAAGATGGAATCTTTACAGATATATCCAATTATATATCTGCGGCTAATGGGCTTATAGTAACCTGGTTTACACCGACAACGTTAATCAACTTAGAGTTAGACAGCATCATACATTCCATGGTTACTGAATGCACGGTAGTGGTAACGACGAAGGTTGGATTTTCTCCTTTTTTTGGACAGACATTTGATTTAATTGTTTCATCGGATGGCGAAAAAATCTATTTTCAATTTTCAAGGATCGGAACGATTTTCTAAAAAAGGAACTTTATGAAGCGCTTCTTAGTTACACTTTCTTTGCTGGCAAACATCGTTTCGGGTGCCGCAGGATGTTGTTGTCGACCTCAGGATTATTCTTTCTATATTAAAGTTGGTTCAGGCATCTCATTTCCTGAGCCGGCCAATGTCTTTGCCCCGTATCCGCCATGGAATCCGGCCATTCAAGGTTATGATTCCAAATTAGGAAATCGTTCTATTGCCAGTTTAAGCGTCGGTTGCGAACTCCTTGATGTAGTGGATCTAGAGGTCAATATTTCCAATCGTTCAACTTTTAAATATAGAAAATTCCAAATTCCCACTACCGGCGGCGGATCTTACACAAGAAAATTTGATCTCAATGTCACATCTATTCTTTTTTGCGCAAACCTTCTTGGGCGAGAGATCCCCTCTTGCAATTGGGATATCGATTGCGGAAAGATCTATCCGTTGATAGGCGCTGGGTTGGGTATTAGCAACCTTCTGATAACGAATTTCAGGACAACCGGACTGCCTTCCACCGGAGACTCTGCCCCATACCCAAGTTTTTCTGCGGAAAATCAATACACCCTGCGCAAAAAATTTACGTACACACTTCTTGCCGGCTTTGAATACAGTCACAATACCTATTGGGCGATTGGAACAGGTTATCGCTGGTTTAATGCGGGTCATTTTAAAGGACCTCGATACCAAAGAGTTGCGAGCGGATCTGCTGTTGATGTGGCCGACGCTACATGGAAGATGCGTTTTAGGTCTCATGAATGGTTTATTGAATTTAAAATTTTCATCTAAGTGTAATGAATCCCTCGAAAATTAAGATATATGCTATTGTCATATAAAAAATATCATCCAGCATACCAATTCAAAAAAGTTCAGATTTCATACGTTTAACAACACCCTCTTTCAAGCTACTTTGGATATTCAAACGAGAGACGCCGATTAGTATTTCTTTTTGAAATTATTGACTTGATGCCTGGGCAGTATGATAGAATATATAATAAGTATTTTGTATGTCATTGAGTATTTTTGTTTAACAATAAGGAGAAGGATATGTTTAATCGTTTTGTTATAATCAGTTATATAAGTGTAATGCTGTTGTGGTGTGGCACAGGAATAGAGGCCTCAATTACTATACATAATGATAGCTTGCAGACATATTTGCTATCACCAAATCCGCCGCCGCCAAAATGGGGTATGCAATACATGACCCGCTACACGACTATTTTAAAGCCGGGCCAAAATACAAATAATTTACCTCAAGATGATAGCGGTGCTCACTACTTTTACTTTTCTCGCGCCAATGATCGTTCCGAGCCCACTCCTTTTATCTGCCTTGGATACGCAAAAGAACGGCGTAACAGTGGTCAGTCAAAAGATGTGATTGTGAGTGTTTCTGATTTGGGAATACATAGTATAGATATGCTCGATGTTGAGGAGTGTGATTGAAGGGTGGATAAGCTTTGCACGGTTTGGCAAAGTTATTGCAGAGATTATATGTATAACAGTAGCGTATTTCTAGCTTTGATTATATGAATCTTGCGTAAGCCTATACAGCGTGAACTCTCCATCATCAATCTTGTTGCATTCTTCTATAAAACCACATTTTTGCGCTAATGCAGACGTGGCTTTACAATCGGTCTGGCTAAGTGCTTTAATCACAGGAATGTTCAACCGATCGAATCCTGTAGCAAGCAGAAGAGCAATCGCCTCTTGTGCATAGCCTTTTCGACGGTGTTGCTCGTCAATAGCGATAAAAAGCTCCATCCATTCGCTTTCAACAGAGTACAGTGAATCATTTAGTAACTCACCATAGGGGTAGAGTGGGTTATCAATAACTCTGCTACGTTTTTGTAATCCAGCGATTCCAAGTATCCTACGGTCTTTATCTTGTTTTTCAATAACTCGTATCATCAGTCTTAGAGGATTTTCTCGTATGGGATTTCTTATGTGTGAGTCCACCCAGCTACCACAGATATGTGGTTCTATAGTTTGTTGTTTGAATAGCGTGTCGAGTGCGACACAATCCAGAATATTGGGAGCACGTAGTGCAATGCGAGCATCTGTTGTAAAATGTGCTTGAGCTAATTTTTTTAAAACATATACTCTATGTTGCATTGCCATTAATGGTGACAATGTCAATATCAAGAGCAGCATAGAAATGATAGAGATAGGCTTCATGTAATACCTTTTGGATAAGAATTTTTATATACATTTGTTACAATGTATACTGGTTCTACAAAAATGCAATATATCAACCGTATAGAGGTGCTAAATGAAACAACAAGAAAACAATACTCAGGATGTTAATATCAAAGATGAGCATGGCCTTACAATGTTACATTACGCTGCTCAAAAGGATACTAATATAAAAGAAATAGCTGAGCTTCTCAATGATGGCGCAGATCAAAACATTCAAGATGCATATGGCCTAACGGTTCTTCATAGAGTAATTGAGCATGAAGAAAACGAAAAAAATATGCTTGAAATAGTAGATTTGTTGCTTGCCAAGGGCTCTGATCTCAATAAGCAAGATAATCAGGGCATGACTGCTCTTCATTATGCTACTTGGCACAAGAAGGTGGCAGTCATGGCAAGGCTCCTTGATAATGGCGCAGATCCAAATATATCTACGACAGGTGGGGGTCTTACACCACTGCACATAGCAGCTATAACCAATCAGGCGGACGCTGCAGAGCTACTGTTAAAACATAAAGCCAATTTTTATGCGAAAGATCATAAAGGCCTCACTGCATATGAATGGTTAGCAGTTGCTAACCATTCATATGCAGTATTATCGACATTTAATGTGTGGCATAAAGTGGACTAATCATAATTATGTTGTTTGAATTAGCATTTGCAAAGCCACATAATTACGGCTAAAATATACCTTTTACTTAACTCTATGCATATAATAAGGTTTATCAAAAAGGTATTTTTCAATGCACTCAAAACAACCAGTATTTGCTTTATTGACCGACTTCGGATTTGATTTTGCAGTCGCATCAATGAAAGGATTAATTCTAAAAGCCATACCAAATGCGCACATTGTTGACGTTGATCACTCTTTGAAAAAATTTAGTACACTAAGCGCAGCCTTTATTATTGATAAAGCACATCAATTCTTTCCAATTAATACCCATTTTATCACCGTGGTCGACCCTGGTGTAGGGTCGCAACGCACTCCTGTTTGCATAGAAACTCCAGAATATACATTTTTTGGACCAAATAACGGAATTTTTCATTATCTTTTGAGGTATCCCATGCAAGGCGTATCAAATTGATGAAAAGATAATTCCTCCGATTTCAAATACGTTTCATGGCAGAGATCTATTTGTTCATGCTGCCACAATGCTCGAACAAGGTATACGTACGCATCTGATTGCAATTAACTTAAACGACATTATACATTTACCACTATCTCATCTTGAATCTGCTGTTGCCTACATTGATAGCTTTGGTA
>JABDES010000030.1 GCA_013286935.1 Candidatus Babelota bacterium | reverse complement strand
ACCGGCCACTTTTCTTTTGGGACAGTTTCGCAATGAGACTGCTGTTAAGATAAGAAATTTTTTTGTTGGTGCTTGCGCAGATGGTTTAAAAAAGATTATCATCATCGATGAAATACATAAATTATTTGAACACTATAAAAATGAACAAAGCGATAGTTCTCAAACTGCTGCTGCCTTCTGGTTATCCCTTGATGAGATTGAGAAATATAACCCTCAAATAATAGTAATTGGAACGGCGAATGGCGCAGAGTTATTACCGCCAGAACTTAAGAGTCGTTTTCATGGTAAAATCATTACAATTCCATTGCCATCTAAACAACAACGACTGAAAGCATTACAATCAATTGTAGCCCACGATCCCTTGCTTATATGGGATGAGCCTATTGATTTAACCGCCCTCAGCGGCCGCCTATCTGGCTGGTCCCTACGAGACATACAATTACTATTTGATACAGCAAAAATATTCGCCTACACGGTTGTTAGCAATGATCAACCTATCAAATTAAGCCACTCTCATCTTGAAAAGGCTTTAAGAAAGCTAAATAAGGAAACAGAGGATCTTAAGGAGAGCCGTATAGAGAGATGGAAACAAACTATTGCTACATGGGACGTTTTCTTGTCGGCAGCAGTACATGTAGGGATGTTCTCAAAAATGCTTTTTGACGCAAGAAAGCTCTTAACAAATGAATAACCAATACAGTCTATTAACAAGGGTATTGTAATGTTTTTTAATTACAGAATAGTTCCGGCCTTTATGTTTACTATCCTTTGGCCATCCCTGTACACGATGCAGTATGCCCCTGAGTTCTTAGTAGAGACTGTGCTAGAAGACATTCTTGAATTAAGTGAACAGCAGCAATGCGAAATAATAAAGGCTCAGATTATACCTGTCATTACTAATGACGCAGAGTACCTAAGCACAAATGACTCCTTTGACCCTTCATTGACGAATCAATTCCGCGCATCGGTTCATCTCTCTAATTGCCTGCTTAGATGTCCACAGAACTTTTCAGATACAAAGCTTGTCGACCTAAAACAAATTATTAAAGAAATAGTAGCAAAAAGAAAAGTGGACGAGGCTGCTCTTTTAAAGCCAAAAACATTATTTACAGGTCCCATACAAACTACTTTTGATAACAAGTCACAAGAGGTTTGTGTTTTAGGTTTTCCCTCCTGCTCAATGAACTCCTTAGAGCCTTTGGCTCAAAAAATTTCAACGGATTTGCAATCAAATTCCTATAGGGAGATGATATTGAAATCCATAGACCAGAGAAATCGTTTTTTTAGTGCTGTAAGAAACTTTTTTGGGAAAACGAATTCTGTAAAAGAAGTCTCTTTTTTAAAATTATTTCTTGATGGTTCCATAGTGCAATCTCTTGCAGAGGTTAAAAATGCTAATTTAAAAAACGCCCTAACCATATACGCTGCCTTGAAAGAAGCTTGGCCTTTCGCTTCATCTCAAGAATTCATTACACGTACTCCATCATATGAGGAGCAAGAGTTTATACAAATTCTAGGAGGCGTTGACATAATGCAAGCCATTGAAAGAGATATCCTTTCTCGTAATGATTTTTTACATCACCATGGCTGTTCATTGGCCGAGGTACAAATCTTTAGCCCTTTACAGCAGCAGGGAAATGTTCGTGAATTACAAAAGCAACGTGATGCTATTTTAATAAAAATAAAAAATCATACATTTCTTGCTGATAACAATCCTATTCTTATTAAGGTACAGCTAGCAGAAGTTGATCGCTTATTGGCAGATAATATAACGCATATAAATAACAACATTGCCCGTGCAGATAAGGCCGTAGCAAAAGCAGAGTTGCAGAGTTTAGAAGTTCAACTTATTTCCACTTTTGATGCGCAAGGATTAATAACTCGTCCTGATGCTAAAGCTTATATGATCCAGCAAAAAGGATTTGATCTACTTGAAAATGGCCACAAGCTTTACAAGTCAAGGGCAGACTGTGCCAAAAACCTCCCCTTACTTAATGGCAAACTTACCCGCTTTTTCTTAACCATTAAAGATGCTCCGCTTGATAAGGCTTTCGAAGAACTAGCACATGTCAAGCAACAAATTGCATCACAAATAATAGTAGCGGGCATTACCACTTTGCATGAAGCAAAAGCATATATCATTGATCGTGAAGGTTTTGATTTGCTAGACGTTGCAGAGAAATTTTTAGCTATGAGGCCGGATCAACAAAAGCCACTAACAATAGAAGATATTCCGGGTATTATTCCAAATGCTATCCATTTCCAGCCGATGGATGTCGAACAGGACGTATGCGCAGCGCTTGATATGAGCACTTATCAAAAACAAGCCGCGTTTAAACTGAATGAGATTGCAAAAAAGGTATTTGCAAATGCATATAATTTGCAGATATATGTGCAACCAGAACTCAAACAATTGATTGAATCATCTTTACATACCATAGCAACAACAAAAAATACCACCGAGCTTGTCTTTAATATAACTGCTGTCAGCCAGATACTTACCAGTTTACAGCAGCAGTTAGCTTTGACGTCATCAATCACGCAGCGCTCTCCCGAATTACTCGCCTTTGCTATAGAAAAATTTATCTATCGATTGAATCCATATGTGCAGATAAAAAACCAACTGGAATTTGTTATAAGTGCAGCACACTTTGTAGGTAAATTCTGTTTGAGGCAAGAGCCCTTAACGGAAGCAGAGTGTTCTGAATGGGCAGCATCTGTATATCATACCGTAAAAGGATTAAGCAATCTTTCAGCAGCGCAGTGGATTACGATTACTTCAGAATGCGCAGCTGATCTTGTAAGCGCACTAGGAGTTGGCAATGCCATTGCATATCTTAAAGAAATCGATGCGCTAGGAAAAGTAGAGCAAAAGCTTGCAAGCATAACGCAGGAGCTCAAAGCGGGAGTAGATACGCTGCTCTCCAAAAGACCGATTCTTATAACGACCGAAGGTATTGCCGTACAGGCACCACGAACAGCTGAAGAACTTGTCATGCTGAAGGAAAATATTCAGAAGTCTGGCAGTGCGGTAAAAGAGGTCATTAAGGATTCGAAGAGTTTGTTGCAGGCTGAAAGCAAAATCCAAGTAGCAACCTCAACGGGAACAAAACTTAAACATCCTCCTATTATAACTAGTGGTCCTCTGTGTCATTTTACGCAAGAGGCTATTGAGGCTAGCGTGAAATATGCAATGAAGAAACCGGCAAAATATGATCATATATTTGAAAAAGCTCGACATAATTTAGATCAACTAATAAAAACGGTAGGAGGAGAATCTAATTTAGCACGAGAAGTTTCAAGTGCTCTTAGTGGCAAAGTACATTTTAATGAGCAATTTACAGATATAATAGTACATATTGCTGGTTATGAGGTATATACGCGTGGAAGAGTTATGGATGGGGCATTAAAACTAGGTACTATATTTGTTAAAGAAAGTTGATGATGGATTGGCAAAGAATTCTCAGAACTCTTGAGCGCGATAAAGAGTGGGACACTGCAATTGAATTTATGCAGGAAGTTGTTCGTAATGATCCAGATAGTATGGATGCCTATATTGCTATGAATTATCTTCTTATGAATCTTCTTGTTGAAGAAGACTATGATAAAAGCAAACACAATTATTATGAAATGTTAACTAAAAAATATTTTGATGAATCGTATCAGAAATTCTCCAATAATCCTGAATATTTATATTATACAGGTAGAACGGCCGCTATGTCAGAATGGTTCTTTGGGATAGATATAGAAGAGGCTGAAGCAATGATAGAGAGGTCCCTGGTCCTAGATCCAAATAATTTAATTTACCAATGGATTCACTATGGGCCCTTAGGAAGAAAGAACCCAGATAATTCTTCTGTGATAGCCTATGCAGAGAAAGTGCTAGATAAAGACTCTTTTATTCAAAAAACTTTACAGCAAAAAGGGGCTATAGGTGATTGTCTTTTAGGTATGATGACCAATTGGGCGAGTAAAGTCATTACAAAATATCCATACCGGTAAGCCTTGAGAACGATATAACATATAATTCAATTTGGCACTTCTTATACCATTCTGAAGCCATGGGCCCACTATCTAAAATACCAAGGATACAGTAATGATACATGAAAAAACTGACAAGCGCCGACTATATTGGCTTATAGATTCATACCTATCCAATAAAATAAATACCGAAACCTTTTGCGATGAATACTACTATTGCTATGGCTTGGGAATAGATTCCAGCACGCTTACCGATCTAGAACAAAATATTTTCGGCGAATTAATGAGCATATCTAGCCGGGTGAGTGAATTTGGAAAGGATTTTGTGCAATATCCTGACGCCTTTTATACAGAAGATGAATTGAGGCAAAAGACAACGGAAGCTCGAGATAAATTAAAAATAGGAGGCAAAATGCAATGGAAAGAAATTCTCAGAAAGCTTGAACAAAGCAAACAATGGGATGAAGCCATTGAATTCATGCAAGAAATTATTAATAAAAATTCCAATGACATGGATGCCTATATTGCCATGAATTATCTTCTTGCGAACTTAATAACCGAGGAGCACTGTGATAAAAGCAAATATAATGATTACATAGTACTATCTCATTACTATTTTGATGAATCATATGCAAAATTTTCTAATAATCCCGAATATCTTTTTTTTACCGGCATAACAACAACAATTTCAGATTGGTACATGGATATTGATATGAAAGATGTTAATGCAATGCTAGAAAAAGCAGCAGCTCTGGAGCCCGATAATTTGCTATATTTGTGGGGCAAGTATAGTTGTTTAAAAGCAACCAATCCTGAAAATCTTAAATTAATGGATTCTTATAAAAAAAGGATCCGTGAGACCTCCTCTGTTGTAAATTTTCTCAAATCAAAAGGGGCCATAGGAGAGTATTTGCTTGAGGTGCAATTGAAGTCTTAGAAAAGATTTTTATGACTGACAGGGGTGTAAAATTGAGCTGGCAAAAAGTTCTCAGGGTGCTTGAGCATTATAGCGATCGGGACGTTGCAATTCAATTCATGCAGAAGGTAATTCATAACAACCCGAATGATGTAGACACATATATTGTCATGAATTACCTTCTTATGAACCTCCTCGTTGAGGAAGACCATGATGAGAGTAGACATGATTATTACGAAGTGTTAATAAAAAATTATTTTGACGAATCATACGCAAAATTTTCTGATAATCCTAAATATCTTTTTTTTACTGGAATCACTACTTATATGTCAGAGTGGTATTTTGGTATAGAATGTAATGAAGCTCAAGCCATGCTTGCTAAAACAGTTGAACTTGATCCTAAAAACTTGCTTTATCAATGGGGTTACCATGTTTATTCAAATATGAGTGATTT
>JABDES010000029.1 GCA_013286935.1 Candidatus Babelota bacterium | reverse complement strand
AGTAGTAGGGGCCGAGATTACTCGGCCCCTACTACTTAAGCGTCGTTATGAGCTTTGTTTTGTTCAAGTTTTTTGTGATACCTAAAAAGCGCTATCAGTCCACAAACAAGCACTGACGTTGCTGCCAAAGTGCCCAGACCTATAGCAACATTTCGCTTGTTGAATGGCGTAGTTGTGAAAGGCTTTGCGCCGCTGTCACTTGTAGATTTGCTAGGCATAGGTGGTACATTAGGGACCCTATTTGCATTATTAGTTGCAACATCAGCATTTGAGTTATTTTTACCAGGAATGCTTGCATTAGGCTTGGATATGACAGATGTAAACATGGGTGGTCCAGTTGTTTGTTTGGGCACATAAATCTCTGTAACCTCTTCACCTCTTAACAAACTAGCCCTATTGCGATTATACAGAGCGTTTCCATGCTTCTCTTTGGCAGCTTCGCTGCCTGCCTCTTGCTGGGCAGCCTCTTTTAGGTTTTCATCTGCCCACTTTTCATGTTGCGCAGCTTCATAATACTTTTCCATTGGCCCGGTAACTATTTTATTTTTTTGAAATTCATCTGCAAGCTCGTTATATTTTTTAGATAAATTTTCAAGCCTACGTCGACTTTGATGGTTTGGCGGCTGTGATTTCAACGTATTATCTATATCGGTAGCGATAGCCTTCAAGGCATTGTATGGATCATCACTGCCAAACCTTACCGCGTAGGACGTTGCCGTTCTTCCTGATCTAGATGAAGCCGGCGAACATTCAAAGCAGACAAAGCAGGCAAAAAAAACTGACATTAAAGCTATCAGTTTCCTGAATGGATAAGCATGCATATCATCAGCCTCCTCTAGTTTTGAAAACTAATTGTGTAATAAAATAGTCGTATTCTTATTATGATCAATACTATTAGAAAATGCAATAAAATAGATCCTTATTGCCTAATTTTATCTAAACAATTGCGTTTTAATTATCACAAATGGTATTATTTATCTGTATAATAATAGTTAAACCAGAATAACATAAAGGGAACGCTGATGAACATATTGAAACATGCAATACGAGTTTTATCAATTTTAATGATGATTTCTTTCTTTTTGCCATCCGCATATGGTAGAGGAGGTGGCGGTGGCCACGGCGGAGGCGGAGGTCATGGTGGCGGTGGTGGCGGACATAGTAGAGGAGGTGGGCATGGCGGCGGTAGTGGACATAGCAGAAGCGCTGGGCATGGTCGTGGTGGTGGTCGTGGTGGCGCTCACCACGGGCGTGGCGGACGTGGTCATGGTCGTAGAGGCTATGGCGGCTATGGTTATGGTGGTTATGGTGGCTACGGTTACGATGGACTTGGCTTTGGAGTAGGGCTTGGAACCGGCCTCTTATTAGATGGTACTTATGATGATAATTACAATGAAAATTCTACTAATGTTTATATAAACGAAGAAAACACTGACATTGATTATCCAACAGAGAGTCTTATTGAAGAACGCGAGTTCGATCGTAGGCCAAGCTTGCGTCTTGAAGAGTAATACCTGCATAATGCTAGTTCGGGATAAAGATTTAAGCAAAAGACTCGTCTAGATTGCGTTGCGACGAGTCTGAGGCGGGCAACGCAATTATCAACAAAAAGATATCGACGATCTGTATGCTTCACTGCCGATGTCTTAACCCGAGCTAGCGTTATGTAATCTGTTATGAGATGCGTCTTATGACAGCTAATACAAGCAAAATAAAAATTAATACAAAAATAGCATAAATGATATCCATACCAACTTCTTTCTATTGTCGTTAAGGATGCTCTTACGAAACAATACTTGGATGAATTTTTTTGATCAACTGTGCTGCCTGCGTACCAAATTGTGTTGCCGCCTCAGGTCCAGTGGCGGTAATAATGAGTCCGTCTACAACAACGGGGCTATGCACATACTCAATGTCGTAATTTTTAAAGATGGATGAAAGCATACCATCTCCATCAAATCCGGTTGCACGCCTGTCCGTTAAAATTCCAGCATTAGCCAAAATACGTGTGGCCATGCAAATTGCGCCGATCGGAATCTGATTTGTGTCTGCTTGTTTGATGATGCGGTAACTAACTTCATTATCCAAATTCTCCATAGTCCCAGGCCCGCCAATAAATAAAACGCCGGAATATTGCTTGGTATCAACTGCACTCAGAAGGAGATCAACTGCAACCGTTGAGCCGTCCTTTGCAATTGCGGGGATAGTATTATTGCTTGCTACTTTAATGAACAGGCCGGCAGCCTCTAAAGCCTTTTTTGTTTGGCTATATTCAATCTGCTGGTACCCTTCACTTGCTACAACCAAAAGTACAGGTTTGTAAGTCATAGAATAGTTCCTCATTATGTTTAAACTATTTCTTGCAAAATCATAGAGAACCGATTTCTCATTGTCAATAACTTGTCTAGTATGTTATAAAAAACTATACATAAAGGCATTATGTTAGGCTGCTCCATGGCATTTTTTATATTTTTTGTTTGAACCGCATGGACATGGATCGTTACGTCCAATTTTTGGATCTACGCTCGTTGCTATAGGCCTCTCTGCTTGCTCGGTTGTAATAACTTCTGATACTAAATTGATAAGCTCAAGTTCTTTTGCTCGCTTTGCTTCAATTTCTTGTTCATTAAATCGATCTACCTGAAGATTGAATACGAGGCGAACTACTTCAAAGCAGATATTGTCCATCATATCTTCAAACATTGCGAATGCTTCCCGCTTGTATTCGACAAGTGGGTTCTTTTGCCCCCAGCTTCGAAGGCTAATACCTTCTTGCAAATGATCAATATTTAACATGTGTTGCTTCCAAGCCTGATCGATAACTTCAAGTACGACCCACTTTTCTGCATGTCGGATCTCTTTATGCAATTGAGTTTGGCTTCTAAATAAATCGTATCGCTCGAGAAGCATATTGGTAAGATCTGACGTAAACAGTTCTACATTTTTCCAGTTACGCTTTTGATCGTTAATTTCGGAAAGCGGTATATTAACAAGATGATGTATCTGTTCGATTGCTGCATCGACCTCTGTATCCGTTGTTGATGGCGTTGGGCAATTACGCTGAATGATTGCTTGTACCACACGACTAACGAAATCCCTTATGAGAGCATAAATCCTATCTTCGCCTTCCAGGGTATCTCGTCGATATTGGTAGATAACAATTCTTTGTTGGTTGAGCACATTGTCATACTCAATCAGTTGTTTGCGACGTTCAAAATTTTTCTTTTCTACTTGTTCTTGAGCGCGTTCAATTCTCTTTGAGACAAAACTTGATTCAATGATTTCATCATTTTTCATGCCAAAAAATTCCATTTTACGCTTAAACGATTCTCCACCAAACACCCTCATCAAATCATCTTCGAGCGACAGATAAAATCTTGACTCCCCAGGGTCTCCTTGACGGCCAGAGCGCCCACGCAGCTGATTGTCAATTCTTCTACTTTCGTGCCTTTCGGTCCCCAAAATGTAAAGGCCGCCGGCTTCGCGCGCTGGTTGGCTTAATTTTATATCTGTTCCGCGTCCAGCCATGTTTGTTGCAATAGTTACATGACCAAACTCACCTGCGTGTTCTATAATTTGTGCTTCTCGCTGGTGTTGCTTTGCGTTCAATACATCATGTTCGATTCCGTTTATCCGTAAAATGCTGCTGATCAACTCTGAAGTTTCTACCGCGACTGTACCGATGAGTATAGGTTGTCCCGTCGTATTGCGCTCACGGACATCTTCTACGATTGCCTTATATTTTGCCTCTTTTGTAAAAAAGATTAAATCAGGCATATCTTTTCTGATCATCGTCTGATTTGTAGGTATGGAAACAACATCAAGCTTGTAAATATTATGAAACTCTTCGGCTTCTGTAGCGGCTGTACCGGTCATACCTGCAAGCCTAGAATAAAGCCTGAAATAATTTTGAAGCGTAATTGAAGCAAGGGTCTGCGTTTCGCGTTCGATCTTCACTCCTTCTTTTGCTTCAATCGATTGATGCAGGCCATCTGAGTAACGTCGTCCAGCAAGTATGCGGCCAGTAAACTCATCAACAATAAGCACCTGTCCTTCATGAATTACATAATCTACATCAAGCCTAAATAAAGCCTTTGCTCGTAGCGCCTGATTTATGTGATGCAAAAGTATCATATGTTCAACAGCATACAAATTAGTAATTCCAAATGCATGCTCAACCTTATCCATGCCTTGTTCTGATAAATTTACAGAATGTGCTTTTTCATCAGTATCGTAATCGAGGGTTTCTTGTAATCGCGATACAATTCGTTGTGCATCCACATAGAGCTGCCCACTTTCTCCGGATGATCCAGAAATAATGAGAGGAGTTCGTGCCTCGTCAATCAGAATCGAATCAACTTCATCTACAATCGCATAATGCAGATCACGTTGCACATAATCTTCCAGCTTGAACTTCATATTATCACGCAAATAGTCAAAGCCGAGCTCATTATTGGTAGCATATAATATATTTGCACCGTATGCTTTTTTTCTTTCTGTATCTGACATGCTATTTTGTAAGCATGCGACCTCTAGGCCCAATGTTTTGTAAACCGGCGACATCCACTCAGCATCGCGACGTGCCAGATAATCGTTCACCGTTACAAGATGAACTGCTTTGGAGCTTAAAGCATTCAAATATAATGCAAGTGTTGCGGTAAGTGTTTTACCCTCGCCCGTTTTCATTTCAGCAATTTTGCCTTGGTGAAGGGCAATGCCGCCCATCAATTGTACGTCGTAGTGGCGTTGACCAAGCTTTCGCTTTGCAACCTCACGCACAAGAGCAAATGCTTCCGGGACTAAATCATCTATGTGGCGGCCTTGTGATACTTGCGCACGAAGTTCGTTTGTTTTTACAGCAAAATCTTCATCAGTCAAAGCAACCATCTGTTGCTCGAATGAATTTATCCTTTCGATAATTGGTCGCATTCGGCGAAGTTGTCGTTGGTTGGCTGTGCCGATAATTTTTGCAAGCAATGTAGTAAACATAGTATTCCTTGATAACCGTAATCACATTAATTCATGCGATTATAAATTTTTTTTTCTTATTTTTCTGAGTCTAATGACGTTCACTACAACAATAGCATAAAGATCCTGGCCGCTCAATTAACCAGTTTGTTATTGACATGTTTTCGCTACAAAGCTTTCTTTATAGTTCTGAGCGTACTGCTCTAACCTGCAGATCGAGTTGCTCAGGTTGTTCATTTTTTTCATATTCAATTTTGTAGACAATGTTTGCATAAGGAGTTGGCATTCCCATGGTCAGGACCGCAGCGGCAGTTGCTGTTAGGATGACAACGCCGATAACGGCTGCGGTGATTTGGGCAGTACGTTTTTTCTGATTGTACTTTAGCTGCTCTATATCGCTATCTAATCGTAAAACAATGGTATTAAATTTAGAAGCATCACTCAATTGAAACTGTGTCTTTTTGCTCAATGCGCCTTCCTTTAATTTTTGTAACGCAATGATCTTCTGCTTGGTGGGAAGGCTATTGTCCGCCAAAATATTTTTTTGACTCCGTAATAATGCTTCTAAATCCTTCGAGCTTTGCACCTCTTGATCATGTTGCGTTAAGGCTAGATCTAATTGTTCTTGCAACTCTTTATCTCGTTGCTCTTGTGTTAGGGCTAGTGCTAGCTCTTTTTTGAGCCTTTCGCCCTTCTTTACCTGCTCTTCACCCTCGTTTTCTACTTGATTTGCTTCGAAGGAATCATTCAGATCTATATTTTCAGATTGTAGATAAGACTCATTATACTTAGCTATGTCATCATGATAAAATTCCTGCAATTCTCTTAAGGGAGCAAACACTTTCTCTATATCCTGTTTAGCAGCCTTCGGGGCTGATTCAAAGTCTCTATGAAACTTCGAATATCCCTGCAAAAAAACACTATCAAGTATTTTGTGTTGATTGTTAATGTAGCCTATAACCTCACCCTGTCTTTTCTTTAGCTCTGCAAACTTTTTTCTTTTTGTATTTAATAAGCTTAATGCATCACTTTTCTCTGGCAAAGCTAATTTTTCATACTGTTTCTCCAAATCTGCTATTTCGTCTCGCATACGTCCTGATTCATTAGTAACTTGATTTAGCTGTTTACGTAATTTGTGCGTATCTTCATGTTGACTTTCGAAATTCTTTGCAATTATTTTGGATGCTAGATCAATCCTTCCTTGAAGCTTCTGCGCATCTTTTTCTGTTTGCTCGATTTCTTCTATCTCTTCCTCTTCCGGTTCCTCCCCCTCCATCGCCGCCGCACTACCCACGCCGCAGCCGAGCACTGCCGACCCAAATGCCGAAAAGGTATTCGAAAATGGCAAACCTGAACCATCTTGATTAAAACCACCGACATTACGCGCCATGGCAAACTTTGACATCCTGCCAAGTTGGCATGAAAGGCTGTTCCAATGATACAGGCAAAAGGTAACTTTATATTCGCCTAACAGCTCACCTTTGCTGCCAATGCGCGGAATTTTAACCTGGTGCCACTGATCATCGGAAAAAAATTGAGCTTCAAGTTGTAGTGCTGGAGCCGCAACTCCGACCCATGCCTGCGTATTTGTTGCGGTCGCATGCATCTTTTGCTTGAGATGCAACACTGGCCCAAGCTCTGGCAAATCTACCACCTGAGTAAACTCATAGTCC
>JABDES010000028.1:6242-6921 GCA_013286935.1 Candidatus Babelota bacterium | reverse complement strand
GTTGGCATTTCTTTGTTTTGCAAAGCTTTAAGAATTATTTGTTCTTTTTCTTGAGTGTCGATTAGGCATCTACTCATTGCTCTTACATCAAAAGCAGGAAAAGATTTATTAAGAAAATTACCCATTACGCCCAATGATATCATAAAATCGTTATACCGCTTATCTGTTCGTTCAGGCAAATCGTAGAATACACTAAGTAGTGGCCTGCTTTCCTCCTCCTCCTCCTTTAACTTATGTATCATCATTATTCGTTTTGTATCAGCAATATTGGCAGCCCCTGACAAAGCGGCAACCCCGGTTGAGATTCCTGCGATTTTCTTGGTAGTATCCCACGGATCGTTTTTTATATTTCCTAAATGTGTAACCGTTTTAGAGTGATCAAAGCAACAACTAATGTGATACGTTCCCAACGTATCACCGCTGTAACGATCTACATTTTTAACATATGCATGATGCCATTGATAATCATCAAACCATTGAGTTTGTTTTTCTCCAGGCAACTGTAGGCCAATAAACACTTTTGTGCCCAGCCCTGTGCCAACTATGCGTTGTTTTAGCTGCAATTGGCTATTTGCGTTGCCATTAATACCAGGCAATTGTATTGTTTGAGTAAATTCATATGTTGTTCCAGCTTCAATGCCTGAGTATCGAGAAAGAGTGGCTATTTTGGTTATACCAC
>JABDES010000028.1:0-6142 GCA_013286935.1 Candidatus Babelota bacterium | reverse complement strand
AATACCAGGCAATTGTATTGTTTGAGTAAATTCATATGTTGTTCCAGCTTCAATGCCTGAGTATCGAGAAAGAGTGGCTATTTTGGTTATACCACTCTGTCGGTTGTCGGCATCTGGCCCAAAAGAGGTGATAACAGCGCCCGTCTCTGGCCAATATGTACTTTGATCGAGCGGCTTGCCGCTGTTTTGTGGCTCACCAAATAGTATCTTAAGTTCGTGGCCAGGTTCACCTTTTGTTATTGTATTATACAGATATACGTCTGATCTGAACGGTGTTTTGAATATGGAAAGCCCTGACTTTATAGTAGTGTCGATATCTTTGGCGTGGGAATTAACAGAACTATGCAGAGATGATGTCACAAGCAGGAAAAGAAGAATCTTTTTAAAGGTCTGTTTCACGGTAAAATCTCCTATGCTATGGGACTGGTATTGCTTTGGTATACTCAATTTGATACACAATGTTTGCGTGTATAGTCGGTGCATAGTAGGCAGCTGCTGCAGCAACTATTAATGACATTGCGCCAAATAGAGCATTTTTTCCGATATTTATATTGCGCATTTTCATATCTAAATCACGCTTCTTTGCAAGAAAATCAAGCGCTTGCACAGAAAACATAGGAAAATGACCTTCGCGAAAGCAACCTCTTGGAAATGGCTTTGCGCATTCTTCATTTGCCAATAACTTTTCTTTAATGAGTGCGGCATATGCTGTGTTATAGATTTTAGATCTTTCATCTGAGTTTATTTGGGTATCTGATGAAAATGTGTCAAGAGCGGTTTCCATGTTGTTAAAAGTATTTTTGCCGTATTTTTCAGGATATTGTTTTGATATAGCATCAAAAATTCTTATTCGAACTGCCTTCATCAGATTGCCTTCGGTACCTCGTGAAACTTTCCCTTTTAATAATAATAGCTCTTCGTCAGATAGGCTGTTGATTAAAGATTTTTGTGTATCAGTAAGATCGGTATGAGTTTTGGTAGCTGCCTCCTCTGAGGGCGGATATCGCTTAAATGTTCTTGAGATATTCTTCAGGTTTGTATGTATCTGTTTCACTTTAGATTTGTAAATATACCTGGCGATGAAAGTTGTTAAGGCGAGCGAGGAAAGTTTTGCAACGGAGGAGGCTGATGGCAGAAAAGAGCCCCAATCATCTTTCACTTTTGTTGGTGTTTTGTGCCAATGATAAAAACAATAACTTATAGTATACGTTCCCAAAAGATTTCCATTAATATCAATACGTGGAATGTTTTTTTGATGCCATTGATAATCATCAAACCATTGAGTTTGTTTTTCTCCAGGCAACTGTAGGCCAATAAACACTTTTGTGCCCAGCCCTGCGCCAACTATGCGTTGTTTTAGCTGCAATTGGCTATTTGCGTTGCCATCAATACCAGGCAATTGTATTGTTTGAGTAAATTCATATGTTGTTCCAGCTTCAATGCCTGAGTATCGAGAAAGAGTGGCTATTTTGGTTATACCACTCTGTCGGTTGTCGGCATCTGGCCCAAAAGAGGTGATAACAGCGCCCGTCTCTGGCCAATATGTACTTTGATCGAGCGGCTTGCCGCTGTTTTGTGGCTCACCAAATAGTATCTTAAGTTCGTGGCCAGGTTCACCTTTTGTTATTGTATTATACAGATATACGTCTGATCTGAACGGTGTTTTGAATATGGAAAGCCCTGACTTTATAGTAGTGTCGATATCTTTGGCGTGGGAATTAATAGAGCTATGCAGAGATGATGCTATAAGCAGGAAAAGAAGAATCTTTTTAAAGGTCTGTTTCACGGTAAAATCTCCTATGCTATGGGACTGGTACTGCTTTGGTATACTCAATTTGATACACAATGTTTGCGTGTATAGTCGGTGCATAGTAGGCAGCTGCTGCAATGGCAGCTAAGGACATTAAGTGTAAAATAAGTTTACGATAGTATCGTGTTGTTAGAATATCAGAGTTTTTTTGTACGTTTAAATCGTTCATTTGCTTAATAAAATCAAATGCAGAGGGATCAAGTTTTAATTGGTTGTTCAGTAACTCAGACCTCATTATGTCCGGTATTTTTTGATTTAATAATGCTTCACCGATCACACCAGGACTTGCGGCATGTTTGCCAGGACTTGTGGCCTCTATAGTCCCTATAAATTCCAAGGCGATCGTAAGGGGTGTTCCGTTATTTATGGCTCTTTTACAAGCCTCTACCGAATTTATAGATTTGGATGTTTGCCGCTCTGCTAAATCATCAACAATACGCATTTTAGCGTCTAGGCTAATATCATTCTGGATATTTGATGGTAGTTGTGTAAATAATACCTTTAAATTTTCGTTTGATAAGGATTGTATTAATCTTTGTTGTTCTGTTGTTGCGGATTGGGCATTATGATATTCGCTACTTTTTAAGTTTTCAGCCCTCTCTTTTTGCAAGATGATTGAGTCTTTATTAATGTTTTGAACTATGTTATCGCTTATTCCCTTAACTACAAGGCTAGCCAAAGCAGTTGTCATGATATAAGAGAGGGTCTTTTCAACAGCGTTTGCCGATGGCAGGAAAGAGCGCCAACCATGTTCTACTTTTGCTGGTGTTCCATACCAATGATAAAAGCAATAACTTATCGTATATGTTCCCAAAAGACTGCCATTACAGTCAATATGTAGGATATTTTCTTGGTGCCACTGATAATCGCTAAATAATTCTTCTCGGCCATCTGGTAACTGTATGCCAATCCAGGCTTTTGTACCAAAGCGAGTTCCAGTGATCTGTTGTTTGAGTTTGATTGGTTCTATTATGCCTGGCAATGTAATAGTTTCGCTGAAAGTGTATTTGGAACCTGTTGATATGCCGGTATATCGAGAAAATGCTGCGATGGGTGTTATCTGGTCATGTCCCAAAGCGGTGATAGTATCGCCATTATTTGGCCAGGATTGTGGAAAATTAAGCATAGCATGAGTGTCGTCACCCTGAGTGGCATAAAAAGTTGATTGAAGATCAGATGTTACGTTATTAGCGTTTATTCGGTTATAAAGATAGACGGTTGAGTGAAAAGGCGTTTTAAGCAAAGAAAAGTTGGCAATGGGCTGTTTATGGGTAGCTATTTGGGCTTCCAATGGGTCACAATTGACCACTAAGCTTATGGAAAGCGCTGAGAATGATAGCAAAACTAGTATGTGTTTTAAAATCAGTCCCATAGTAAGCCCCTGTTCATAGTTATTACTTTAGTATAAACGTTCTTTATATTAGTATAGCAAATAGAAAAAATTATATCAACCATTGTGTGCCTTTCCGCCCAGTAATTTTCAGTATGAAACTATTAGATCGTGAAAGCCGATAGAGATTTGTGAGAGTTTCGTATTCAAATAGCATGTGTTGCTGATATGACATTTCAGATAGAGGAGGCCGAGGTCATTGATGTACTTTATATTAGCCCTGTTCGATGATGTGAACTTTGCTGCCGCTTGAGTCTTTTTCTACATGAAAATGGACTGGGAACTGCTCTTTCATTGTGTCAAGGTGCGATACTATTATGATTTTTTCAAAATCATTTTGCAAGGCGTGAATAACTTCCATGATGTGTACGAGGCCCTCCTCGTCTTGTGAACCAAATCCTTCATCAATTATTAACATTTGTAATGTGGCGCCAGCTCGTCGTGTCAATAGCTTTGATATGGCGATTCTTAATGCAAAATCTATACGAAATGCCTCTCCTCCAGAAAACATTTCATAGGGCCTAATGCCAAGAGGGTCTGATATCTTTATATCCAACGTTTCTCTGGCCCCACCTTTTTTTAAATCGCGCAATGATTCAACAAACAGATGTGCTTGATTGTTAGTTAATTTTGAAAGAAGGCGATTTGCCTCATCTTCTATCTCTGGAATGGCATCTTCTATCAAGAGCGCTTGAATACCATCTTTTCCTAGCACGTGGGCTACTGCTTGATAGTGCGTAGCATAATGTATAGCCTGCAGCGCTCGTTTTTCCTGCTCTTGTTTTTGTGTATTAAGATATTCATATGCATGCAATTCAGCTTCTAATTTTCCTTTTTGCTCCATTAAAGTCTCTTTTGTAGATTGCATAGTTTTATATGTGCCATGCAGCTCTTGTTCAGCCTTTTGAATCTGCTGGCTTTTGCAAAGGACGACCTCAAAAGTTTCTCGTTGTGCTTCCATTGATTTCAGTAGGTAATTATTTTTTTTAATAGTATTGCATATGTGTTCTATTTCTTTTGTGCGCAGTTCTTGTTGAGCTGATAATTTATTTACAGCCTCATATGAGCACAAACGATCTTGTAACGCATTGCACTCTTGGCGTAATTGCTCGTACATTGCCTGATTAGGACGATTGGTTGCTATATAGGCTTCTAATTGAGTAATTCGTTGACTGGCCAGAAGAGGTGCTTGTTCTTGAGTGACTTGTAATATGATTTTAGACATAGATTCTTGGTGAATGACATTCATTGCAACAATCTGTTTTTTTATTTCCTGTTTTTGTAGTTCATGATGATTGATCTGTTCAAGCAGACAGGACAATGAATCATTTAGTTGCAATTGGTGTTTGAGTAAAAGGTTATACTCCATTTCCGCTTTTGTTATTCTTTCAAGTTCTGCTCGTATTTTTTCTATGCTATGATTTTGTGCTACTAAAACTGTTTTAAGCGTTTTTATAAGACGCATTAAACGGTTTATCCTGAGTGTAGATCTTTGCGTTGTTGCTAATAATTTGGTACGCAAAAACTCACGATGCGTTGTTGAAAGATTTTGTTCACACAATGGACAAGTAGCACCTTGAGTGTTGTGGGCAACTAGCTGTTCTTTTTTTGCTGTTTGATTGAGCTCATTAGTTAACCAATTATAATGATTAGTCCATTCTTGTTGCGCAGCTTTACGTTTATCACATATTGCCTGTTCATAGGCCAATAACCTTGCCAAATCGTTTTTTTGCGCAATTGTACATGCAAGCTGGTTTGAGCGAATATCGACTGTAGTACGCTCGACCTCTATTTTTTCTTTTTGTACTATTATTTGATTAATTGTGTTTTCAAGAAGTTTAGTTTGGGCATTCAGTTGTTCGTGTTGCATCTGAAATTGCCGCTTTGCAGCTTGCTCATCATCTTGTCTTTTTTGTGCTTGCGTTTTAAGGAGCAAAAGCTCCTCCTTGGCCGACAATATGTCTTGTGCCTGTCTATGATACTGCTCAAGTTTATCATCTAATGATCGCTTACGATCTATAATCAGTTGATAGTCTGTGTTTTGTTGTTTATTTTTATGTACAATTTTCCAGGTACAATAAAGCTGTTTTAAAAGATCTCGCTGTTGCATTACCTCTTGCTGTAGTTGCTCTTGTTTGAAGAGTAAATGTTCTTTTTGTCGCAGACAGATTTCAATTTCCTGTTTTTGTTTTTCTACTTGGGCTATCTGTATTTTGATAACCTCTTCGTTTATTGTATTATTTTTCAAATCTGCATCAAGTTTGACGAGATCATTATCTGTTGTTGGCTTGTTGATTAATTGTTGGGTAATTTGGTTAACCAAAATTAACTGTGTTTGATGCTCGTTTGTAGCTTGTCGTGCTTTTTCTAATGCAAGTTGTTTGAGTTCGTCATAAAAGGATAAACCTAAAATATCTGAAAAAACCTCCTTTCTTTCTTTTGCTGACTTTTTTGAAAATTCATTTGATTGTCCTTGTCGTAAAAATGCAGAATTTACAAATGACTCAAAGGTAAGGCGTACCGTTTGATCTATTTTAAGTTGAGTTGCTTTAATAGTTTTATCAGTAAGTGATATAAAGCCGTCAGATGCTCCTCCAACCATGCCAAAATCAAGCGAGACAGTTAGTTTTCCGTTTTGTATTTCGGCTTCGCGCCTAACGCAATAATGATGTTCTTCAAGCAAAAAATCAAAACGCACCATGGTTTGCTTGCAGCCAAGTCGCATGACCCCCAGATCAGATTTTACTGTGCCACCTATTTTACGTGCTTGGCCCCACAATGCCCAGGTAAATGCGTCAAGAATGGCAGACTTGCCATGACCATTTTTGCCGGATAGGCAGATAAGATTATGTTTAGTAAAGTCTATTTCTTGTGTGCTTGCATAGCTCAAAAAATTTTTAATAGTAAGTTTTAGTGGAATCATTAACTATCAAATGATGGTA
>JABDES010000027.1 GCA_013286935.1 Candidatus Babelota bacterium | reverse complement strand
TTGCTATATTTTTTTGTATTATGACGGTTGATTTGTGTGCCTCTTTGAATATCGTACAAGATTATGGTGCTGTTGTTTGTGGAAAATTACCAGACAAGAAGGCAAGCGATCTTGAATATTTTGACAAATTGGCAGCAGGGCTTCTGGATTCACCCGGCATATAGGAACGACAGATGAATTATTAGAAGGCCTCAGATACAATGTAGCGTATCTGAATGGGTATATAAAGACCTATAAGCCTGGCGGTTCGTCTATATATGGGGTGAACGGTCGTACTACGCTTACACCGCTTGAAGCTGCGAAATCGGTTACAGACTCAGAAAAACTTTTAAATGCTTTAAGTGCGTTGATAGAAGTTAGACGAGTTAAACGAAGTGATCCTGTTGCAAAAAAAGGAATAGTAGCTGTTGTGGCTGCATCGTTGGCATTATTTGGACTGATCAGGCTTTACAGGTATCTATATCCTAAAAAAGCACCAAAGCCTGAATGCAGCGACATGTCAGAACCGGAACCAGAGGTTGAATAGTCTGTTTTGACCTATAGTTGTTCTGCGAATTTTTTTTAAATTTTCAAAAACTAGTACGTTGCTCATTTTTTACAATCTTTTATTTTGAATTGGCGTTATTTTGAGCGTCGCTACCGTTGCGATGATGCACTTACCAACTCGATCAACTCTTGCGTTATTTTTGCTTGGCGTAATTTATTGTATTGCAATAGTAGGTTGGAGAGTAGGTCTTTTGCATTGCGCGTTGATTGATCCATCGAAACAAATCGCGCAGCCTGCTCTGCAAAAAACGACTCGAAAAGGAGATATGTCAATGTGCTTTCCAGAATGATAGGTACCAGGCTATCTAGTAATTTCGTTGCTGGAATATACCAAATAAGCTCATCTTGTGATGGCAATGGTATATTTTGGTTTGGTGGGATGGGTACTACACAAAACAGACGTGGCTTTTGAGTGAAAAACCCCTTTGTTTCGTTACAAATAGCTACAATAGACGAATAAGATGGTTTAGTGGTAATGATAAAGCGTGTTATTTCTTCAGATAGTGATGCAATATTTTTATCAGAAAAGCTTGAAAATATACGAATTGCATGTGGAAATGTAGAGCTTTTAAAATATTCTGCTGTTTTGTTGCCGATAACGATCACATCGGTCTTATCGGTATTTGATAATCGCTGTATATAGCTGTTATAAAAGTGTATTAAAAATGAGTTAAAGCTTCCGCATAAACCGCGCTGAGAACCTATAAGGATAATGAGCCGTCGAGGACTTTGTGTGCTACGTTCTAGTGTTGGATGTAGAATGCCGTTGTGCCATTCAGGTGTTTGAAGCTCAAGATCATTCAATAGTTGACGTAGCTTTGTGGTATATTCTGTTAGTGTGTCGCGTTGCCTTTTAAGGTGCGAATGCATAGAGCGAGCAACTAGTCGCATAGCATGAGCAATTTTTTTGCTTGTTTGCACTGCATGGATACGTTTACGAAGTTGGGTTAATTGTGACATGATCGTACTTAAATGTTATTATGGCAAAGATGTTTGTTATTACTCTAAAGTAACGAATAACTTTTGCAAACAAGTTGTAAAATATCGTTAAAGATTAGACATTATTCGAACTAGTATGATGCATATTATAATTGATGCATACAATTTTTTAAAATCAGTCAAACAAGTCAAATCGGTTTGCTATAGCGATTATAATTGGTTTATTAAAGTAATGAAGGCTTATGCTTTATTACGACATCATACAATTACAATGGTTTTTGATGGTTATTTTCCATATAGTGCCAATGAATTTTTTAGCAGTAGTTATGCAATTCAGATTATATGGTCGGAATCTATTAGCGCAGATGAATATATCGAGCAAATGATGAATATGGTCGTTGCGGATAATACTTTGTTAGTGTCATCTGATCGTGCTTTGGCAAAAAATATTATAGAATATGGCATTCCCTCTGTAGACGTTTTTGTATTCTATAACATTATAAAAAAATATTTTGAGCAAAAAAAGATCAAAAATAATACAAAGCCAATAATAGTAAAAACAGCAACATCTTCTGACCAGCTCAATGACGCTTTAATGGAACAGGCTGCAGATCAGAGTGATACTAAAACTTATGACGATGTAGCTCAGCCTTCTTGGCAATATTCAAGTGATTATCATAATCTTAATCTTAAAAAGCATGATAGAAAGGTACTTAAGGCAATAAAGAAATTATAGTGTCTTGCGTACTTGGTTTATTGGTAGGAATGAGATTTTGTCTAAAGGTCTGGCTTTTGGAAGGTTGTGATCTATTTATCCGCTTTGTATGCGCTCTCTGTAACATTCTTTTTAAAAACTGGAATTTTATTTTCTATTTTGTTAGCGTTAACAATCGTAGTAACCGTAAATAACGATCAGTCACAGAGAAAGTATCTTACCGATTAAACTAATGCAAAAAAGGAGCATTTGTGAGAACAATATTCGATAAAGCCAGCTTATTACGTCCCACCACGCTATTAACACGGATAGCATTATTAACGCACCTACTGCTTTTCTATAATATACATGGTGTGACGCCCTGCCCAGCTCTTGCCGATACGCCTCCTCCAGGAACTTCAGTATGGACCTATCTAAATGATATTTATGCTACTCAGTGTATAGGAACCATCATACAAAATGCCGATCTGCCTTTTGTGATTTCCACACCGGGTATATATACCTTTGGTGAAGATCTTGTTTGGGCAGGAGCGGGAGCTGCTATTACCGTTAATGTGTCTCAAGTTCATATCAATTTGGCTTGCCATTCATTGACCGTTACAGGTCTTACTGGTTTAGGCATTATAGGTGCTGCAGGCAATGACTATTCAGTGGAAAATGGAGCACTTCTTTTTGGACCATTGAATACAGCTGATGTGGGCCCACTGCTTTCTGGCTCATTATTTTTAGTAGACAATGTACATTTTTTTTCTTCAGGTTCTGCCGCTACGGCAAATCAGGCAATAAATCTACTTGGTGGGCCTGTTACTACAATAAGGACATCCAACTTTGAAGACTTTGATATAGCGATACACAGCGTTGCTGCAACACTTTCATTAGTCGTCGAAACGTGTACTTTTAATGGTGCCACTGCGAGCGCTAATGGGATTGGCATTGACTATTCTGGGACTGACTTTTCGCTCGCTCTGATTGATACACAAATTGGTGGTGCCAGTTTTAGCGTACAGATGGTTTCTTCTAATAAAGGTCTTATAACGGCACGAGATTGCCATTTTACAGCTGGTGCGCTATTAGTAAATCTAGGATCATTAGATCTTGACTCATGCCTTTTTGAGGGCCTTGACGTTGCTGCGCCTACAACTATTGGGCCTATTACAGCAACTGGTGGTGGTTTTTCTCACCCTGACAGTACCGTTAGCATATCAAATTGTAGCATAATAGGCGCAGGGCTACATGGTGCAGCGATACCAGATGTTGTAAATTTAAGCGGCTATGCAGCGGTTAATATGACAAATGTTTTGGTGACCAATTCTATCGCTAGTGCTGCTGCTATTTCTATGACTACCGTTACGTCAGTAGTTATTGATGGTTGTGTGGTAAGTAATCTTACGTCAAATGGCGGTACAAATCCGGTTGGCATGCTTTTTGTAGATGGTCAGAATATATCCATTAGAAATAGCGATATATTAGCTATCGCTGGTACCGGCATTAGTGCCTCAAGCTCTACAGTTGGTACCAATGTATTAGTAGACAATACTGTTATTAGTCAAGTGCTAGGCCAAGGTATCTTTATCAATGAAAGTATTACAGGCTCATCTCCCGGTATTGTTATACGCAATTCAGTTGTTCAGAATGTCTTGGCAGATGAGTTTAATGATGCTGATGGCATTACTGTTTTACACAGTGCTAACAACATATTTGGCGAGGTTGTGGTAGCTGACACTGTAGTACAAGATCTGGATGGAAGTGGTATGGTTATAACGTCAAATGACATAGTTGTTGATCATTGTACGGTAATTAATTTTGCAAGGCAACAAGTAGGTCAAACGGGCATACAGCTTAGTAGTTCCTATCAAGCGGGATCGGCCTCAGTGCTTAATAGTACGGTGAAATATGGTGTAGGAGGCGAGTCTATTGGTATTCAAATTAGTCAACTGGATGCAGTAACAGCCCTGGGCGTAGGCATTGTTCGTGGTTGTACGGTTGATGGTGTTAATTTTATTGGAATAGATTTGGGTAATATAGCTGGTGGACTGAGTAAGACATTTGTTACAAACAATTTTGTTTGTAATCTAACGGGAGGAATGGCTTATAGTCTAGGAATACCTACTTCAAATAACATCACGACTGCAGCCTATTGGAACAACATTGCCTTGCCATAATTAAACAACACATATTAAGAAATGTAATTGATCATGCTCATGGATAAAATCCATGAGCATGATCAATTTTTGTTTTTGTACTATTATTAATCTGTGCACAGAGTTAGACGTACGCATGTTTATGTCTAAAATTATATGTATAGGTCAAAATGTAATCAGCCACAAAATGTTATCTTTCTTCTTACAACCATGTTTAGTGCTATAAGTGATTATGAAAAACAATAATTTTGTTATGAGTTATTCGATAAAAGAATTACCTGATGTTGTGGGTAGGCTGGAAAACCTTTTACGCTCCTATAGGGTATTATCATTTTCTGGTGATTTAGGTGCTGGTAAGACAACGGTAATTCGTGCGCTTTTAAGGCGCCTGGGTGTGAATAGTCCAATAAAAAGTCCTACTTTTAATTATGTTAATCGATACTCTACTGTTGGTGGGGTGGATGTGTATCACTTTGATTTGTATAGAATTATCGATCAGCAACAATTTTTGTCTCTTGGGCTTGAAGAATTTCTTTATCAGCTTAATTCTTTGGTGTTTATAGAGTGGCCAGAGGTTATTAAGCCAATGCTTGCGCGCGGTGTTTGTTCTATCACTCTTGAAGGGACAAGTGGCGAGGAGCGTATATTGGTGGTTGTATGCGAGTAGTTTTTTATATATGTATGCGGAGAATATGTTAATGAATTGTCCTGATTATTTGGTGTGCGTATGCATGGGAGTCATGTATTCGGATATTTATGCTTTTTTACTTGAATCGGATAGCCCTAGTTTTGATAGTGTGAAAAATTGTCTACAGGTTGCGACAGGATGCAATAGTTGCGTAGATGAAGTGCATGCGATAGTGGCAGATGTTTTACGAATTAAAAAAATAAACGTGTGAAATTAAAGTAAGGATCAGGTAAGCCAGATGAGCTATGGTTTTCTGAGATGGTTTGAGTATAAAGATTCTGGCAGTTTATTATTTTGCATAATATCTGCTTGAAAAGTAGATTAAAAAGCACTATTCTAATGTACTGGATGCCATTAAAAATAAAAAATTCTTTTGGCGAGATTCCCGAGTGGCTAAAGGGGACGGACTGTAAATCCGTTGGCTAAGCCTTCGTAGGTTCGAATCCTACTCTCGCCACCATGGTTATCCTGTTGCGGGAATAGCTCAATTGGTAGAGCGACAGCCTTCCAAGCTGTAGGTTGCGGGTTCGAGCCCCGTTTCCCGCTCCAAAAGGTTGCTGGCGTAGCTCAGTTGGTAGAGCAGCTGATTTGTAATCAGCAGGCCGCTGGTTCAAGTCCAGTCGCCAGCTCCACATTATAGTTAGAAAAATATGGTATAACAAAAGTTGTTTTTTATATTTTTTTCATTTAATCTATAGTGAATCTGTCAATGTTGGACGAGATAAGACGCCCACGTAGCTCAGTCGGTAGAGCACTTCCTTGGTAAGGAAGAGGTCACCGGTTCAAATCCGGTCGCGGGCTCCAGGTAGGTTATTAGATTGAAACAATATACTAAACAGGCTACGACGAATATCTTGAGTGGACATGGCAAAAACAAAAAAAACAACTACACATTTGGTATGTGATCAGTGCAAAGAGCGTAATTATACGCAAACAATTTCCAAAAAGCGGTCGATAGGAGCGCTAAAATTAAACAAGTTTTGTTCTCGCTGTCGAGGTCATCATCAGCACAAAGAGACCAAATAGTTGTTTAGGCCAGTAGCTCTAATTGGTAGAGCGGCAGACTCCAAATCTGCGGGTTGGGGGTTCGAATCCCTCCTGGCCTGCCAGTATTGATGGAGGTTGTTTTACTTTAATGTACCTATTGAGTATTACGTATAAAGGCATGGAATGATAACGATAAATGATGCTATCCAATTTGTTCGAGAAGTAAGAATTGAGCTTACTAAGGTTACGTGGCCTAGTACGCAGGAGTTTTTAGGCTCAATGCTCGTTGTATTCATATTTGTGTGTTTTTTTGTGTTGTATTTAGGGTCTGTGGATCTTGTTTTGAACAAGATAGCCAAACAGTTGTTTCAATATGCAATCTATTTTGCCTAAGCGAGGCTTTTTTCATGAAGCGTTGGTATGTTGTTCAAGTATATGCGGGGTATGAAGAGACGGTGAAGGCAGACGTTTTAAAGCGCGTGCAAGAAGAAGGGTTGCATGAGGAATTTGGCGAGATACTGATTCCTTCCGCAAAGTTAAAGCAGCTGGCGAAAAATGAAGACTTTAAGGACCAGCAGTTGTTCCCCGGATACGTTTTAATCGAAATGGAAATGACGCCGGCTTCTAAAAGGCTCGTATTGTCTAGCGTTCGCGCCTCAAGGTTTCTTGGGGGAAATGATCCGGTCCCTCTCTCCGTAAAAGAGATAAATCAGATCAGGCAGCAGTCTCGTGGAGAGATTTCGATTGGTGCGAGCAAGAATAGGTTTACGGTTGGTAGCGAAGTTGATGTGACAGACGGACCGTTCAATGGCTTTGTGGGCATTGTAGAAAAAGTAGATTCCGAAAGTGACCGCTTAACGGTTATGGTGAACATTTTGGGGCGGATGATGCCAGTGGAATTGGGATTTGATCAGGTTAAATAATATATTTTTGTTAGGTTAATTTGATGGCAAAAGAGATAAAAGCAAAATTAAAGTTACAGCTTCCTGGTGGTGCAGCAACTCCGGCTCCGCCTGTTGGTAACAACTTGGGGCAGCATCAGGTAGCTATTATGGAATTTTGCAAGCAGTTCAACGCGAGGACTGCCAGCAGAAAAGGGGAAACTGTCCCTGTGATTATTACGGTGTACAAGGATAAAACCTTTACGTTTGAGCTTAAGACTCCGCCTGTTTCTGAATTGATTAAAAAAAAGATTAATTTGGCTAAAGGATCTTCAAAGG
>JABDES010000026.1 GCA_013286935.1 Candidatus Babelota bacterium | reverse complement strand
ATGTGTTTATTGTAGCATTGTTTTGTCAATTTGTCAATCGTTTGTTATGATGAGGGCGGTATGAGTATTATGTATAAAAAAATCCTTAACGAGCGTGGAGGTTCTAATTTTCTATGTTTTCATTTGTTAAAAATAGTTTGAAGAAGGTATATTGCCAGATTACCAGCGCCTTGGCGCCGCTCTTTAGTGCGACAAAGATTGATCAAAATGATTTGCAGGAGCTGGAAACTATATTTTTGAATGCTGACGTTGGTATTAAAACGATCAAACAGATTTTAGGAAATCTCAAAAAAGAGACTTCATCTGGTGCCTTACAAAATGGAATACAGCTAAAAGATCGATGCACAACTATGCTCACTCAGATACTACATCTGCCAACTGTTGCAGATGAATTGGGTGCGATTATTCTTTTGGTTGGAGTAAATGGCGCAGGAAAAACTACTGCTGTTGCTAAGTTGGCACATATGCAAGCTTTACAAGGCCATCGGGTATTGCTTGTGGCCGCTGATACCTTTCGTGCAGCAGCTCCAGAGCAGTTGGCATCATGGGCACATACATTAGCAGTTTCAATTCACGAGGGCGTTACAGGGCAAGATCCTGCAGCCGTAGTGTTTACGGCATGTGAACGGTTTGTACGCGAAAAGTTCGATACAATTATTATTGATACTGCCGGCAGATTGCATAATAAGGTTAATCTTATGAGCGAACTTGCAAAGATTAAGCGTGTAATTGCAAAAGTGTTACCGGGTCACAAGAGCAGTACGCTTTTGACTATTGATGCAATGCTTGGACAAAGCTCATTTGAACAAGCAAAAACGTTTCAAAAGGAAACAAAAGTTGATGGTGTTATTCTTACCAAGGCTGATGGAACAGCAAAAGGCGGCATCGTTTTTGCCATTGCTACTGAGTTGAACATGCCTGTACAGTTTATTTCCTTTGGTGAGCGACCAGATGCGTTTAAACGTTTTGATCCAAAACAATTTGTCCAAGAGCTGCTCACCTCATGAGAACGTTGCATTCACAGCTTCGTTTAATCCAAGAGTCGCTTGCTGTGCTTTATCCTGATTCTGTTATGCGCAGCGCACACGCTTGGTGGTTTATTGAGTCTGCAGTTGGAAAAACCAAGACACAACTTCTTGCCGAGCATGATTTTTTTTTAAGTGCAAGGTTTATCGATCACATTGCTCAGATGGTTCAATCTCACATTAAAGAGCATAAACCTATGGCATATATCATAGGAAATGTGCCGTTTTGTGGTCTTACGATATCGGTATCTGCCCCGACCTTGATTGCACGCCCTGAAACTGAGGAATGGTGTACATACCTATTAGATATACTCCAACCATACAAAACCGAACCGCTCATGATACTTGACATGTGTACCGGATCGGGATGCATAGCGCTTGCCCTTGCGGCTGCCTTGCCCAAATCACAAGTATGGGCGGCCGATATTGACGAGCGAGCATGCGCTTTAGTGCAAAAGAATGCGGCACACAACAATATAAAGAATATAGTTGTGTGCCAATCAGATCTTTTTGCCAACTTGAAGCGATCACAGAAATTTGATCTAATAGTGAGCAATCCGCCGTACGTAACAGAGTTGGAATGGTCTAATTTGCATCCAAGCGTAACGCAGTGGGAGGACAAAAAGGCATTAGTTGCTGCTGATGATGGATTTGCTTTTATTGAAAAAATAGTAAAAGAGGGAAGCCTTTTTCTGAACAGATCTTCTAAAATATGCGAAAAAAAATTACCTCAGCTTATGGTTGAGATCGGATATAAGCAGTCTATAAGAGCTCAAAAAATTTTTATCGCAGAAAATATAGAACCGCTGATATGGTATGATAGTGCGAACCATGGACGTGTTATTTGTGGGATATTACGCATCGGTTAAGATTTGATACCTTATAAAACAGGAGTGGGTACTTTATGGCTGTAGACGCTTCTAGTACCATGCTTGCCATTAGCGTGTATCCGTCCAGGGTTACATGCTCATTGATAGGTCATACCAGTAAACGTCCCGCCACTCTTCCGTATATTTTACATGCGCATTCCGTGTACGAATGCATGCAGTCAGAGATGCACAATGTGCACATTTTTAATCCAACGCGCATAGTTAATTTTTTAAAAGAGTGTATTGGTTCTTGGGGTGCAACGGCTGTATCCGGATCAATTGTTTTGTCAGGTCCGGCAGTGTATGAGACCATAATACATTCAATGGATCAGGCGCCCTCGGTCTCTGATGCTAATTTTCCAACTGGTGTTCATTGGCAATGGAATTATAGGAATGTATGTACGTTTGCTCCAGATAAGCATCTGGTTTACGTTGCAGGGATGCCACGACCAATTATTATGCAATACCATCTTTTAATGCGTTCAGCCGGAATTTCTCTTGCGCGTATTTCTACGCAGCAGATGTCATTATTGTTTTTATATAAACATTTATACGGTGCTATTTTTCGACCAATCCAATTGGCTGAAAAATTAGCCCAATATAATAACCAGGTAGAAAAATTATTTAACCCTGATGTGCTGGGACGAATTATAGAGATTTCTTCAGATATTGAACTTGATAGAATTGTCCAGTTTTTTCCTCTTTTAAATGCTTGCGCTTCTCTGGCAAGTGAGCGTTATGTAGATGAACAACATTAACTTCAGTTTATACGTGGCAAATAAGTGCGCCAAAAGGTGGCATCTGTTTTTTGGGCTATGCATTGGGTTGATTTCAATCGGGCTCATGGCTTACAGTGCAGTTCATTTGATTCAGTTGTACAGAATGTCCACGCAGTTTGTAGCCGATCAAGAACGTGTTATAGCGCTAAAAAAAAAGATAGCTGATCTTACTCAAGCCCAAGAGCATTACGCAAAGCTTGTGCGACAGATTGATAAAATAGAGAGTCGTATACATGGTGTAAAATCCCCATCTTCTATAATAGATGCATCCAATAAGGCTTGTGGCAAGGCAGTTCAGATGCGTTCTTGTTCTGTGCAAAAAAATAAGATTGAAATGGTGATGCACGCTAATAATACCAATGAGCCCGCTTTGTGCGTGAGCAGGCTTGAAAAATGTAACCATTTTAAGGAGGTGGCTCTTTTTAGTATACAGACAACGGCATCACCAGATGATGCAAAACAACAGAAAGTGGTTTTTGTCGTTAAGGCTTCTATCGATAAAAAACCATCAAAAAAATGATCAAGATAATTACTGTGGTTTTTTGTATAGTTCAACGTGAGTTCTGGATAAGAAATCGACACTGAAACATACAGATCGTCGTTGCGAGGCTCCGTCCGAAGCAATCCAGTTTAAAACAACGAGTCAGACTGTCCTTTTGCTTAAGTCTTTATATCGGGCCTTCGTCATCACAAGGCTTTCCATAGCTTTTTCTATTAGAATTGACTACAGTTGAACCTGTTGATAATAAAACACCAGTTCGATCTAAAGATTTAAGCGAAAATTCATCTGGTTCGTCGTTGCGAGGAGCCTTTGGCGACGAAGCAATCCAGAAAAATGAAAGATTTTACAACATGAGCGACGTTATGAACAAAAAGATAAAGAATTTTGAACTGGATTGCTTCGGACGGAGCCTCGCAACGACGAACTGTATATTCCATGGTCAATTCCTTAATCCGATCTGGCGTTTTTAAAAAGAGATCTTCAATAACGTAAAGTTTGCGGTAATATATGTTGTCCTCCATCAGATCGAGTTTTTTTCAAGAATGTATCAACAGGACAATAACGGCGATTGCCCTGTTATGCATATTCTTTTTTTCTTTTTTCTATCTGCCACCATATGTTATAACAATCTATATATTGGCAAGCCTCTTTTATATTGTTTGTGTTGAGTGGTCCAAGCTTGTGCCGGTTAATTCTGTTTGGTTTTGGTTTTTAACACCATGCTATCTTATTTTTCCGTTTATGATCCTTATTGCGCTCAATTGTTCGGATGCATATCGGATTCTATTGGTGCATCTGATAATTCTTGTCGCTAGTTATGATACAGGCGCCTACATCATAGGATCTTTGATTGGTCGTCATATGTTGGCTCCAAACATTAGTCCCCAAAAAAGTTGGGAAGGGTGTGCCGGTGGATATTTGGCAGCATGTTTGGCTCAATATGGGCTTTATTGGTTTGCAGGCCATCAGGTGGGGATTTCATTTTTTGGTATAACCGCACTTATTTGTTTGGTTGCTCAAGTGGGAGACTTGTTTGAATCTTATCTTAAGCGGCGCGCTAACGTTAGGCATTCCGGTACATTATTATCCGAGCATGGCGGACTAATGGATCGTTTTGATTCATTGCTAACGACTGGACTCTTGTTTTGGGTATTGCGCAGTTATTTGATATAGCAAACTTTAGAGGGGTAAGGCGACTTCCTCTTGCTTTTCTAATCGTTCTCGTTCTAGGAATTGTTCTAGTTCTTTTCGGGTTTGTTCTAGTTCATATGCTATTTGATCTAAACTTGCTTCCTTCTGAAGTATGAATTCCTCTTGTTTTAGTTGTTGCTCGTTTTCTAAGTGTTTTTGCTTTAAGGCTTGTTCCTCTCGTTCTAGTCTTAGCTCTAGGTTGAGTTTTTGTCGCTGTAGTTCTAGCTTTTTTGCTGGCTTTAATGTATTTTCTTGTTTATAGTATAGTGTTTCTCGTTCTGGTCGGTATTTCTCTCTTAGCCATTGTAAAGAAATAACTTCCACTTTTTGGAAATAATGGCACAACTAACATTACATAAAACTTTTTGTACGAGTGGTACTTATTTCTTTACGGTCACTTAGTTGTTTCATTTCTTTATTTTCTGTTTCATAGGCGTTGTTTCTTTGTTGCCTTAGTCTTTCTAATTTTGGCTTTCGTTGTGCTTGGCGTACATCTAGCTCGCCTAAGGTCAACGTTGGTTCTTGTTCTGGCGTTGGTACCTCTTCCGTTTGCTGTCTTTGTGGGGCTTCTGGGGTCGTTTTATGGCCATTATTGCTCATTACATATGTTCTGTACAGCCCTGCAACTGCTACAGCAGCTGCAATAGTACCAAGTCCCCATATCTTTTTCTTGTGTTGAGCATAAAAATCTTTTGCACTCTGAGTAATTTTTTCATATGTAGTGAGCTGGTTTGGCGCTGCCTGTTCTTGGGCGCCACGGAGCAGAGGTTGCACTATGCATGAGGTTGCCAAAACTAACATCATTGCTATCCGAATTGATCTTTTTTGTAATGCCATGGGATCTCCTTTCTGCTTATTGCGTATTGCGCTATGTTATCTAAATGGAGAGGAATTATGTATTGTTTTTTTAAATTCTCTCTAATTTCTCATTTAAAAATAAAATATCATAATGTTATATTATTTGTCAATAGTTTAAAAAAAATCTAGGGCAAACGCATATAAAATAATGAAGACGATGTGCGTATTGGTAGCGAGGATGCTCCTGAGATAGTGCGCCAGCTCTGTTTGTAAAACACGCTCCTGTTGCGATTCGTGCATCCATTTGACCGTTACGGTTTGGGTTTTTTGCTCTTCATCGCCTATAAGGATCGACCATGTTGCGCAGATCTTATGTGCAGTGCGCATCATGCTTTTCAAAGAACTTATGTCACATATAACGTCAACAGCAATAGCTTGATCTCGCAAAGTGTCTGCAACCAAAAGGGCGAGTGGAATCTGCTCGCTGGCCAGTGGTATGATGCATGCCAGCGTTTTTGCGGGAGGTTCAATGGGATTATTTGTTTGTAACTCAAGTGACATTAACAGTCGTTCAATGCCAATTGCAGCTCCAACGGCAGGAACTGGCTCTTTAGCTCCTAGCTGTTGTGCCAATCCGTCATAACGTCCTCCGCTGCAAAATGCTTTCTGAGCGCCCAATGACTCGTTGATAAATTCAAATACTGTTTTGCTATAGTAGTCTAACCCGCGCACAAGGAGCCGATCGTGTTGGTAAGAAACACCCATGATATGAAGCATATCCTTTAATTGTAGCCATTCTCCTTGGCACGAGCTACACAGGTGTTGTGTGCAATATGGCGCATCTTTGTACAAAGACTGACAGACTGGATTTTTACAGTCAAAAATTCGCAATATATTTTTATCTTGTCGAACGTGACACTGCGCACAGAATTTCTCAGAAGAAATTGTTCCTAAAAAATCTTTTAAAGTCTGCGTGTATATTTTTCGATCATCTGCGCATCCAAGAAAATTTATAAGCAATACATATGTGTCAAGCTTGAGATATTTGCTAAAAAATCGGTCTAGAAGCGTTATAAGCTCTATTTCGTGCATGATCGATGCTGCGCCTATAATCTCCAGGCTTACTTGATTGAATTGACGGAATCGCCCTTTTTGTGGGCGCTCATGGCGGAACATTGGTCCTTGTGAAAAGACTTTCCAGGCGGATGTATGAATGTGATGTTGAAGATAAGCGCGCATAGTGGAAGCCGTTGCTTCAGGCCGCAAACAGATTTTATTTGATTCATCTGCTTGAGAATCTGCGGCTGTATGTGCTGCTGGTTCAATAATAAACATTTCCTTACTTACCACGTCGGTATGCATCCCAAGGGAGCGTTTAAAAAGCTCTACAGGCTCTAAGATTGGCGTTTCTATATGTATGAAATGATACAGCGCAAGTTGTTGATGCAAGATGTCCATAACGTAATCGTTACGTTTCATATCAAGTTGGTCATGGGTTCCTTTGATGCGCGGTATCATTAATGTTCTCTTTACGTGTTTGAACGGTGATTTTTATAGTGTAGGCTATGTTTATTATACACTATTTCCGGCTTTCGCAAGGATGGCGCAGCGGGGGGGGTAGAATTAAAAGTGTTAGTTTAACGCTTCCAGCTCACGTTTTTTAGCTTCAATATCTTGTTGAGCTTTATCAAGAGTAGCTTGAGTTGATTGCTTTTCACTGACGACATTGTGGCCACTCTCGTGTGTGCAGTAGATTAATAATTCAGCTTTCGCTTCTTTTACTTGTGTTTCCAATGATTCTATATCCAGCTCTATGGTTTTTTTCTTTTGCGCTATTTGCTCTGATGTAAGCAGTAAAGGCTTCGATTGCGCAGGCTTCTGTTCTTTTTCTTCTTCTGAGGACGACGAAGACGATGAAGAGGATGAGGATGATGACGTTGATGATGATGGTTCTGGCATCGCCCCTTCTTCTCCCCTTGAGTAAGCCTGTTTGCTTGGATATAGTCCGTACAGCGACACGGCTCCTACAGCAGCCATAATGGAGCCAAAAATCAACAATTCTTTCTTATGCTGTCCACAAAACTCTTTTACGTCATGTTTAATTTTTTCATAACGGGTGGTGGCCAGGTCAGAGCTGTTCGGCCCTTCCTGTTGGCCAGAGCAATGAGTCAGCAGGTGTGGGGAGATGAGGATGATGATTAGCGTTATGTATGATATCAATGTGAAACATTGCCTTTTTAGTGTCATGAGGCTCCTTTTGTGGCAAGCTTTTCTAGTTCCGACTGAAGATTATCTAGTTTTGCTTGAGCTTTAGTAATTTGCCTTTCCCGTTTCTCTGTATTTTTGGAACCGCGAGCCCCGCTTTTGAGCTCTCCAAGTTCATTTTGTGCATTGCGCACTTCTTTATACTTGTTGTTATAGTCGCTTACCTGCTGATTGACTGGATTTGCTTGTGCTTGGGGCAATCCCATAGGATTTTGTGTTGGGGGGATTTTAGAGAGCAGCTTTGTTATGTCGTGTCTGGGCGTCGGTTTTGGCTCGCTGTCTATTGTTGAGGAGGGCAGAAAAGGAGGGGGATCACTCCATGGATGATATTTGACATCAGGACCCATAGGAGAATTTTTCTGACCCGGTTGATTTTTACTTTGTTCTGGCGTCCGCTCAGGCGCCGACTCTGGAGAACCAGCTTGTTTGCTTGGATATAGCCCGTACAGCGCCACGGCTCCTACAGCAGCCATAATGGAGCCAAAAATCAACAACTCTTTCTTATGCTGCCCACAAAACTCTTTTACGTCATGTCTAATTTTTTCATAACGGGTGGTGGTCAGGTCGGAGGTGTTCGGCCCTTCCTGTTGACCAGAGCAATGAGTTAGCGGGTGTGGTGTGACGAGGATGATGATTAGTATCATGTATAACAATGCAAAAAGCCGCTTTTTAAGAATCATGATTCTATCTCCTTCAATTGCCCCCCTTAAGTTTGGTCATTTCAAACCTTCCTTAAGTCTCTCTAATTCTTTTTGATCTTCAGCAAGTCCTTTTTGGTATCTTTGGAGATCTTGTAGCGCAACCCTTCTAGCTTCCTGCCCCAATGTGTTGCTGTTGAGTTTCTGTATTGTTTTGGTAACGAGCTCTTCTTCCGGGATTATAAAGTCCTTATACAGTTGCGCAGCATCTTTATATGCTTGTTGAGATGGAGCAGATTTTTCAGCAAGTTGTTCCTCGCTCAGATGAATGAACGTTGTTTTTGCTTGTTCGAGAATCGGCTGTATGGAAACTTGAGGAGACACGATATCTTCTTCTGGGGACGACGACGATGACGATTTTGATGACGACGATGATGAGGACGACGACGATGACGATGATGATGACGACGACGCTAATTCCGATAGTGGCGGTGGTGTATTATGTTGAGGTGCCGATTCTTCTTCTTGTGGTGTTTGTGGTGTTGGTTTTGGCAACGGCACCGACTCCGGAGGACTAGCTTGTTTGCTTGGATATAGCCCGTACAGCGCCACGGCTCCTACAGCGGCCATAATGGAGCCAAAAATCAATAACTCTTTCTTATGCCGTCCACAAAACTCTTTTACGTCATGTCTAATTTTTCCATAACGGGCGGCTAAGCCAGACTTTTCTAGCTCTTCTTGTTGCACAGGCTGCGCAGGTTGTTCT
>JABDES010000025.1 GCA_013286935.1 Candidatus Babelota bacterium | reverse complement strand
CGCGACCACGTACCGCAATATACCTTTATAATCGTACCAATTATCCATTAAGTAGCATCTTTCACGCTAAAGCAACGGATGGTGGCTCAGTTGCTAACTGGGCGCATTATCCAAATGAAGGACACGTCATAATTGCCGAGCCGTTTAATAAAAATAAGCAGTTGCCTGCTATAGCAGAGTTGGCACGAAATAAAGGCATCAATACTGGTAGAACTTATATATTCTCTCAGACAGTTGATCTTCCAGGGCTTGGGCCAGTGCTTACTTTTAAGCAAAAACTACTTGGAGTAAGGGCTAGTAGCAAGATAGAAATGGGTATCGAAGCTTCAGAAGTTGGCATTAAAGAAATGTTTTTCAGTGATAATGCCTGGCATAGAATTGTTATACCAGTTGACAATCAAGTAGTTGGTATTCAGGGTGTTTATGCGGTAGATTTTTGCTTTTATACCCCCACATTGGGACTCAGTAAGGAATTCTACTTGGAAGGCATAGGTGGAAGTGCTAGAGAGACCGCTGTGATGGCAGCCAGCGGATCTATCGCTGGAGCAGGATCAGTTATTGGCTTAGCTATTGGTATGTGGGGCGCTGTATCACCACCATTGGGATTACTGGGAGGTATTATCGCTGGTGGAAGTTTGTTGGCGGCAGCAATACCATATACACCGTTAGGGTATTCCGACATAATTTATATGGTGAGCTTTGGAACAACTGAAGATATGCAAAAAGAGACAGAAAAAAAGGAATTGGAGGAGAAAAATAAAAAATCATTTAGTCAAACACTTGCCGAAAGATCAGCAAATATCATGCGTGGAATAGAGAGTATGCACCCTGCAAGCAACATATCAAAAGCAAGAGAAGCATCAGCAAAAAGAGAAGCATTAGCACGAAAAGAAGCGTCAGAGAGGATAGAAAAAGAAAGGGAGCAATTAAAACTGGAGCGGGAAGAATTTGCAAAAGAAAAAGAACAATTAAAGAAATATAACGAATCAGAAAATGTTGATGAATTTGATGCTCCAGAAGAGGAGGGCAGATAAAAACAAGATGGCCTGACTATTATTCTACATCTTATGTCCCAAAATTTCTCTTACATCCGGTAAAAAACGACAAAGCCTGGTGAAGATATTCTTTTGTAATATCTGGCCACAAACAATCAATAAAATAAAACTCTGCATATGCAGCTTGATATAGCATAAAATTACTAAGCCTGTGCGCACCACCTGTGCGCACTATGACATCCGGTTCTGGTATACCGGATGTCCAGAGTTGCTCTTCAAATAATTTAATGGTTATCTCGGGTTGATTGACCGTTCCAGATTTGATCTGACTTGCAAGCTGTTTGACGGCGCTTATAATCTCCTGACGAGATCCATAACAAAAAAAAAGATATACATGCAAATCGGTATTGTATGCAGTTTCTTGTTCTAAATTAATAATAATTGGGACCAAGGACGGTGGAAACGAATCTCTTTTGCCTACAAAAGAGATTCGTATATTTTTTTTTTTACTTTCTGCTAAAAAACGTACTGATTCTTGTTCAATAATAGAAAATAACACAGATAGCTCGTAGGATGAACGTTCCGCTAAATTTTCAAGAGACAGTGTATAAAGAGAAAGATGCTCAATGCGTTGTTCGATACAAAAATCTATAACATTATCGATTCTGGCCAAACCTTCTTTGTGGCCACTTGGCGCAGGCAAGCAATGTTTGCGTGCCCATCGTCTATTACCATCCATAATACATGCAAGGTGCTTCATTGATACCTACTACTCCTTTTACATTAAGCCACAGCATGCACCAATTCGTTTGTGCGATACCTAGAAGAATGCTGCTGAATTTTTTGCCACAAATACACCACAATCGTCATTCCAAGCGCATAAAACAATCGCTCTGCCGCAACCAGTGGGATGAGTAAGTACCAATCCGTAATAGTCATAGGCATTGTATAGAGCCAAATTGTTGATCCAACCGCATGAGCAACAAATGTACTTCCAAGTGCATTTGCAAAAATAGTTTGACTCTTTGTGTAATAAAACGCTATAGGTACTAACCAATATAGAGTATAAGGACAAGCCCAAAATCCAACCGGATGCATGATGAAAAATATCATACATAGTGCTGGGATACAGACGCGTATAAGCGCTGTATTGTGCGCCCAATACAATGCGCTTGCCCAACCAGGAACAATGAATGCAAGCATATGGAGGTGTTTTAATAATGCGCCAGAGATAAAAATCTTGAAAGAAAGTTGAATAATTGCGATACAGGTAGCAACTAAGCTGCCCGACTTTCCTTTACCCGCCAACGGTAGACTTATGCCGGAAAATGAGAAATATGAAGATGCAGACCCAAGCACAAATGAAATTTTAAAGATACTTAGTGCCTTATTTAGCAATGTAAACAATACAGTTCTAAGCGCGATGGAAATAAACAGTTTACACCGTCTCATGATAAATCTCCTTGAGGACAACTATTGAAAGTTTAGATATACTACAAGTAGACTATACTTGCAGATTAAAATTATTTTCTCATTACACAGTTTACCACAAAAGAAAAAAGATGAAATATAAAGCTATTATTTTTGATATGGATGGAACAATTATAGATACAGAGCATGTTTGGCAAGGTGCGTGTAGAAGACTTATTTCTCAGTTAAATCTTGATTTGCATGATGACGTTCGCACCGACCTGGAGAACAGATCCATAGGGATGGCTGTTCACGAATGTTGTCTTATTATCAAAGAACTCACTCAGTCTAAGGACTCGGTACAAGAGTTAACTGATCGAATGATTGAACACGCAAAAGATCTTTATCTTGATGGTGCAAAATTTATTGCAGGCTTTACAGAATTTTATGCACAAGCTCGTAATCACGATCTTAAAATGGGCATTGCGACCAACGCAGACAATCATACACTGAGTCTTGCCCGATCCACCATGGACCTAGCCTCATTTTTTGGAGACCATATTTACAACCCGATCATGGCTGGATGCAAGTACAAACCAGAACCGGATTTGTATCTTTATGTAGCCAAACAACTTGATATTGATCCAAGCTTATGTATAGCAATAGAAGATTCAAAACACGGTATTAACGCAGCGCGTGCCGCTGGAATGTTATGTATAGGTATTGGCACCTCACAAGATCCTGAACAAATAAAACATGCTCATATCCCGGTACCAGGATATGAGCATATTAATTTAAAAAAGTTGCTTGGATTAGTTGATTAGAATATCATTTGCACTATTTTGTTTAATTTTCTACTTCATACTCATCTTTATGCCTTGATTTGGTTTTTGCTACAAGGCATTTGTAGGCGCAGTAGGCTCCAAGAATGGTAGTGCCGTTCTTTACCCATTGCCAACCCAATGCTTTCAGTATAGTATCTTTACCTTCATGATTGTTATGTTTGTCATAGCAGCACCACAAACTTTCAACCACCAAAGCTGCGATAAATGGAACGCCAAACTGCTTGAAAGATTTGTTTCCTGCTTGAATAGTACATGACAGATTTGCAAGAGAAACTGCAACTAGTAGTATAGCAGTTAAAAAAGGCTTTCTAGTGCTTTGTATCATACTCACTCCTTATGTGTTTATTCTTAAATGGTAACTTCATATTCCATATCATCACTATCCGTATCATAAAAAGAACGTAGATGCAATAATGATTCACCCTCTGTCTGCAGTTGTTTCTAAATTACTAACATAATTATGATAAAAGAGTTACACCACTTGCGGTTATCTGAATAGTTTGTCCGTTAAATGTAGTTAATTGAAATCCTGTAAATAGCTGTTCATTGTATAACTTTGCCTGGTCTATTAACCATCCAATTGCAACCTGTTCACCCAGTAAAATTCCCCAATCAGCGTCTTGTCGGTAATGGATTCCAGACCAATTACGACCATTAGCAACGTTTGTTGCTAACTTATCAAGTTCGCCACCAACAGTTAAAAAGTTTTGGCTTCCATCGGCAAGGGGAATAAGTTGTGCGGTATTTACTGGATTTGGTATTACGGGAATTACATAAGAATGAATTGGTGCATTGTTATCAAAATATGCTTTGATAACGGTTATGCAGGCACCACCCACCGTTGCATGACCAGAAGTGTACGAAGGATGCAAAGGGCATCCTTCTGGATAAGCCTGCGATAAAAGATACGTGTTAACATTTTCAAAAGGATAATTAATACTTTGCCGTTCGTTATACGCAAGAACGCGTGCTAATGTATCAATGCCCGCATGAATTGAAAACATTGAGCTGTCTATGCCATATGGATTTGTACTTGTAGATTTTGCTTGATGAACGAGCCCACCAAATTCTTCAGGACGTAGCACACGATATGTGCGCCATTTATTCGCCCATGCAGCCTTAAGAGCTTCAGCGGATACTGCACCAAAAGCTGCAAACACATCCGGTTTTCCAAGGCTTACAAATGGAGCTTCATTTGGCATGCTTCCATTGTTATACGGAAATGCTGGTGAATACGGAAATCCGTTATCTGTCAGAATAAATGCTGCGGTATAATATGACTCGTACAGGCAATCATTGTGTACTGCATGTGCTAAATCGCGACCTGAGGATATGTAGCGCTCCGGTCCAAATGGAGCTGCAACGGTCGGAATTACACCATTTTGTAGTGTAATAAACTGATTCCAGCTTACATCGTAATTCTGTGTAGGAGCAGTAGGGATAAGTTGTGTCAATGGTGCAATGTGCCAACGTCGCTCAGGTTGCCAAAAAAATTGTGATATGTATGGCCCCACCAAAGCTCCTGGATAATTACCTCTAAATATAACTCCGGCATTAACAATGCCACCCGGTGCCTTTGGACCGAGATATGTAGCTCCAAATGACTGCAATACCGATGCAGCATCATTGGTAATAGAACCACCAAGTCCATTTGCATCTGTTCCGGTTCCTGTACCATAATCACTAAAAAGTACATCTCGTGCCATGGACATCCAGTAAATTTCAAGTAAATTCACTGCTCCAAACGACGTTGTGATAGAAAATGGCTGGTTAGCCTTATGTAAAGATGAATCTTTTCCTTGTAAACAAAATTCCATTCCACCTTGTGGGTCGACAAACTTTAATACTCCTGCCAATTGAATGGCATTGAAGCTTGATTGGCTACCATTTTGCATAGCGATTAGAAGTTGTTGGTAATGTATTTGACCCGCTGCTGTTAAGACGCCGCTAATCAGGTCGTGGGCCAGTCCTTTGCTGAACATTGCCGCGTAGTTAGCAATGTTGGTTTCGTCCGGATTAAGATTATCCATAGGCACAAAAGGCTGTCCCAAGCTATCATTGTATGCACAGGCTTGACGAATTTGATAGGCTGTTTGTAATTGATTGTTATTAAATCTTATACTGCTATTAGCAATAGCGCCCACCGGTAGCAATAAAATACCCACCAACATTATGAACACTTTCTTCACCACGCACCCTTTTTTGTAATATTTAAAATATGATCATGCTTGTTAAGACATTATTGTAACGCAACTTTACATATCAAGACTTAGTGAAAAATATTTTTAGCGTTATGCACTATGTTCTGGCCTTTTGCAATGCTCACATATAAGAGAAAATAGTTCATCAAGGTCGTCTGTTATATGGAATAAATCTAAATCTTGGGCTTTGATTAAGCTATGATCAAGCAATTCATTTTGGGCCCAATTTAGAAATGGACTCCAATATTCTTTGCCAAATAATACTATAGGTATGGTCTTGAGTTGTTTTGTTTGCATAAGCGTCAGAGTCTCTGCTAATTCGTCTAACGTTCCAAATCCGCCAGGAAAAACCACAAATGCTGTCGCGTAATGCGTAAGTAACCATTTTCTGGCGAATAGTTCTCCAACTTCAAAATATTCTTGAACACATATATTAGGTTTTTCATATAAATTTTTTAGACCTATCCCAATAATTTTTGCTGTATGTTTTACGGATGAAAAATGCAATATCCCACAGCTGGCGGCTTGCATAATACCAACTCCGCCACCAGTTATGACCGAAATATTATGCTGAATCAATCGCTGGCTAAGCTCATCCGCCTTTTTAAAATAAAAATCAGTATCTTTTACGCTTACCCCACCAAAAATAGAAACTATTGGGGTTGGTAATTTTGAAAGTTTCCATACTCCATACGTAATTTTTAAAAACACATAGAATAAGGTTGATAGATCTTGGATACAGCGCATTATTCTTTTAAAAAACAACATTATTTTCACAGATTCGCTTTAGTTTGAGTGGTACAATACGTTACGTATTATTCACTATCAAGGTCGGATATTTAAATCAATTAAAAACTATATCCATTCTACGATAAGCGAACGGTACAACGACTCCTACCTATTCCACACCAGAGATACGTATTAATCATTTTTTGAGAAACAATGACCTAAGCGTCGGACATTTAAGGCATTTGGATGATAACAGTTGACGATAGAATATTAAAATCTGTATTACTTTATAAATACGGGGTATAAAGTCTGTCAATTACTATAAAGGGTTATGATGAAGATATATGAAAAGTCTAAGACTATTTTGTTAATGCTATTATTATATACGATCAATATATCATCTTATCGGGTGCCAAGTCGTATAGCGCGTACCACAAAAAATAAAGGGCTCAGCACCGTTGTTGAATTGTTAAAGACAACAGAAAAGAAATTGTTCAACGACATTGAACGTTATGGTGAATCCACAAGCCATTTACTTAATTTGATCGCAGAAAATGCTATAAAAAATACTAGTCAATTGTCCGATCAGGTTGATGATATTTATCAAGAGGCTTTACAGAACAAAGCAGTACATCATGATAATATTAAAATAATTTTGGCACGTTTGGACGAATTAATAGCCTTAAACAGCCTTATAGGCGCAGATGTTATAGTGCAAGGCAAACAAATCTCATCTGAAATAGCATCAGTTGGTACGCACATTAGCTCTGAAATTGATGCTTGTTGTAATGCTATAGGAACTCAATTAGAACTAATAGCTCTTGGAGTTGCTCAGAACGCTGATCTATTGGAGTCTCAGGCATCAGAATTGAGTAATTTATCAAATGCGATTGCAGCAGTTGATTCTGATGTAACGTCAGGAAACGCAGATATTCTTTCAGCTATTAGCGATTGTTGCGCCAATATCACCAATTTGGTGCAAAGTGTCGATGCGGACATTTTTACCGTTGGTGAAAATCTATTATCCGCGATTGATGATTGTTGCACCACCATTAATGGCCAGCTTGGTGTCATTGCACAAGGTGTCTCCGCAAATGGTGATCTTTTACAAAATGAAGCGACCACATTGGATAACCTGACAAATAGTGTTAATGCTCTAGGTTCAGCGGTCAGTGGTATTGATGGTGATGTATTAGCGGGGAATGCAGATATTCTTTCAGCCATTAGTGATTGCTGTACCAATCTCACCAATGTAGTGCAAAGTGTCGATGCAGACGTTTTTGCTGTTGATGAAAATCTATTATCAGCAATTGATGACTGTTGCGCCAATATCAATGACCAACTTAATGTTATCGTCCAAGGCGTTTCACAAAATACTTTGTTAGCAGAAAATCTTCCTGAAATTGCTGCAACAGTTTCTACCTTTGAATCATTTGCAACGAGTGCTTTGGTTGATTTAGCAAGCAATGTAGGCGTTGTTGAAGGGTCTGTTGGTCTAGATGCTCAAAACAATACATCTCGTTTTGATGCCCTAGATAGTGAGTATGCAGCTATTTCTTCTCAACTTGCGGTTATTTCATCACAACTTGGTACGTTAGCTGCTCCATAAAGCATTAGCTGTTTTCAGTATTATTCCCCGAGTTGTTTTTATGAAACGTCTCGGGGAATCTTTATTGCAGAGTAAGGGTAAGTTTGGTAAAAAAAATCGATTTTGCTATGCTTGATGATGAAATTTAAAAAAAAATAATAATTATAAAAGAAAGCTAAATGAGTGACTTTTCGAACAGATGTATTGCGAAAACAGGATGAAGGCGAAGCTCCTGAAGCGCAACAATCAGAAGAGCATGCAATACGAGTGGCAAAGATTGAAAAAATGCGTGCGCAGGGTATTGAACCCTGGCCAGAAACCCAAGCTGTCACAACCACATCCAGCCAGATTATACGACAATTTGCCGAAGGCAATGTACATTTGGTGTATAACATTGCTGGTAGGCTCGTATCTATCAGAGAACATGGAAAAACGATTTTCGCTCATCTGCAAGACAGTGTCGGGAAGATGCAGATATATCTTCGTAACGACATTCTTGCAAGTAATACATTCAAGCAGTGGATTGATTATGTTGATGTTGGAGATATCGTATGGTGCTCTGGAACGGCATTTAAGACTAAAATGGGAGAGATTACGTTACAGGTCACAGATTTTAGGTTATTGAGCAAGTGTCTGTATCCACTTCCTGACAAATTTCACGGATTGGTCGATGTTGAGCAACGTTATCGGCAGCGCTACCTTGATCTTATCAGCAATGAAGATAGCAGACAACGCTTTATTGCTCGTTCGACGATTGTACGTACCGTCAGGTGTTTTCTTGATGATCATGCGTATATGGAGGTTGAAACTCCTATGCTCCATCCAATTCCTGGTGGCGCCACTGCAAAGCCATTTAAGACGCATCACAATGCTCTTGATATGGAGCTTTATTTGCGAATTGCACCAGAATTGTATTTAAAGCGCCTGGTAGTAGGTGGCTTTGATAGAGTGTACGAAATTAATCGCAATTTTCGCAATGAAGGTATCTCAACAAAACATAATCCAGAATTTACCATGCTTGAATTTTATACGGCATATCAGGACTATTTCTATGCTATGGATATTGTTGAAAATCTGTTACGCGCCATTGTTTTAGCAGTGTCTGATGTGCAGGAAATTGTATATGGAGCTGTAACGCTTGATTTTTCAAAACAGTTCGACCGTCTTTCAATGGAAGATGCGGTAGTCAAATATATTGGTTGCTCTCATGACCAATTACACCCAGATAACATTGATTATCTTCTTGAAGAGCACAAGCTTAGTGGAAGACCTGGAATTGTTTCCTGGGGTTACAAACTGTGTTTATTGTTTGAAGAGTTAGTAGAAAAACAATTAGTACAACCAACTTTTATAACCCATTTTCCTGTAGAAGTGTCCCCACTTGCAAAACGCAACAAAGACAATCCAGCGCTGACAGACCGTTTTGAATTGTATGTGTGTTCTATGGAACTTAGTAATGGATTTACCGAATTGAACGATCCGTTCGATCAGGCAAAACGTTTCAAAGACCAGGTTGAGGCACGTAAAGCAGGCAATGTAGAGGCTCACCTGTATGATGCCGATTTCATAAAGGCCCTAGAATACGCAATGCCTCCGACAGTAGGTGTTGGCATTGGAATTGATAGATTAACAATGATCCTTACTAACGCACCGTCAATACGCGATATAGTCCTTTTCCCAACCCTACGCCATAAGCAAAGCGATTAATAAAAAGATATATACGCATGATTCAAGGCACAAAATACGTGTGGGCGCTCACACAAACAGATGACAAAAAGGTATCGGATATTGCCCAGCAATACGACATCGCCATGCCGTTGGCTCAAACCCTTGTAT
>JABDES010000024.1 GCA_013286935.1 Candidatus Babelota bacterium | reverse complement strand
ACAATGAAAAGTACTTTTCATTGCCGAGTAAAAGACGGAAAAGCAATCGATGATAATGCATATTATCCAAAATGCGAAAGCGTCAGAAAAATCCCGCCATTTAAAGTTAACAACGGAACTCTTCCTTTGGTTGCAGAGCTTGCACGAAATAAAGGTATAAATAACAACCGAACATATATTTTTTCAGAGACTATTGATCTACCCGGGGCTGGTCCAATATCTCTTCTTCAACGCCTTGACGGGAAGATTGCCGGTAGCAACATAAAGGTTGGCTTTGAAGCACCTGCCTTTGGCATAAAAAAAACCTGGTCTAGCGATGAAAAATGGCATCGCGTAATCATTTCGGTAGCTAATGATGCTATGAGAATTTATGGCAATTATATTATTGATTACTGCTTTTATCAAAAAAAGGTCTGGAGCGACATTCAAAGTCAGTTGGAAAAGTCTGGAAAATGGGCCGATATAAAAAAATCTATTCAAGGCGCAGCTGATGGTGCTGTTGGTATAAGTTTAGGGTCAGGAGCTGGAGCAGCCACTGTTGTTTCCGCTGGAGCAGCTACTATGGTTGCTACTGGCGCTGTAGGTAGTGTTACCGCAGGGGTTGGATTGGGTACCGCTATGGGTGTCGGATCTTTAGGGGTAGGTATAGCGGGAACCGAAGCAGTGGCTGCCGCAGCAGCTGCTGGAGCTGGCCTTGCGGTTTCTGGGGCAGCAGTAGCATTGCCATTGGCCATAGCAGCCGTTTTGGGTGAATTAGCTAGCATTATTCCATCTGCCTACGATAATATTCTTTATAAAATCTCTTTTGAAAGTAAATAAGCGAATGTATGTAGTCTATGTATGCAACGCCAGTTCTTATTAGATAACTCCTGCCCTGAACTGGCGTTGATATAAGAATGTATGAGGTAATAATAACCAAGGCAGCCAAAACATTTAATATAGCTTTTCTATTCGTCTCTAAAAGGCAAGTCCAAAAATTACAATTTAAAATTGTTTATTTGTCCTGCCAGATTTAGCTAGTCTAGGAAATGTTATATCTTCAAAACATTTCTAAAGGAGAACAGATGAAACTAACCCAATCCATTCTGACCCTATTGGCTTGTATAGCAAGCACCACATTGTCAATTAATTATGACAAACTGACCGACGGTGAAATATATAAAATGATTGCAAATGCAGACTTTGATACAAGAATAAATATGGCAACATCAGCAGACGGAAAAACCTCTAAAAAATTTCAACAAATCTTTAAAAATCCGGATCTTTGGGCAAATTATCGCTACAAGGCAGTCGATAGACTTGCATTTAATCCTTACGAGCACAACAAACTTTTTGCAAAATTACGTAACCTAGAATTATATATTGGTTCTAAAACTATACCTATAGATCCTAACAGTAGTAAGGCTCAAATCGTTTTAGATGTCATAGCTGCTGCTAAAATTCCTGGCGATATGGTATGTGATCTGAGCGCACCTTTATCAGATCGTGCACCGGAAAACCCAGACCCTTACCGCGTTTATCACTTCAAACAGTTTCTTGCTTTTTATGACTATTTAAAAAAACAACACTAAGTACAACGTCCTTGACTTGACAAATGATAATTTTGGCGAACAAAATATTGCCACATGGCTCGAGAACATCGAAGAAGGTTGGGACCAAGAACCGATTACTAATTTATTAAGAAAAAATAAAACGATTAAAACGCTTATCATGAAAAATATTTCCTTTGCGTCCTTTCCCATTCCTCCATATCCACCACGTGGCGACACTACAGAACTCGCCAAGGATTTTGCAAAAATACTACGAGAAAACACAAGCTTGACCACATTGGATATGAGTGATATCAATCTCGGATCAGAAAACGCTAAGACGCTTACAGACGGTTTGAGTAGCAACAAAACATTAAAAACTTTTATTTTGAGTGGCAATAATATTGATCAAAAAACACAAACAGCTATTCGAAATAAGTTTCCTAAGGTAAAATTCATCTTTTGATATAAGAGCTTAAACCTAGTTTTAATTTGTGGATGATTTGGTGCATGATACGAATTTGTATAGTTATTCCGGCACATAATGAGCAAAGTCGTATTGAAAAAACGTTGACCACCTATGCAACATTTTTTACACAAAAGGCTGCGCATGGTGGCCAATACATTGTTGATTTATTAGTAGTGCTTAATGGATGCACCGATAATACACGGCACATTGTTGAAAAATCTGCCAATAGGTTTCGGTGCATCCGTCTGTATGAAATTAATAAAACCGGCAAAGGCATTTCAGTTCGGTTTGGTTTTAATCTAGCCTTACAAGCTTCATATGACCTTATAGGCTTCGTTGATGCTGATATGGCAACAATGCCAGAACAGTTTTACACGTTAATTGAAAGCATTGATAACGCAGACGGCGTTATTGCAAGTCGCTATATGCCTGGCGCACAAACATACCCAGATCGACCATGGATCAAACGATGGGGAAGTAAACTATTTTATGAAACGTTGGTTGCCGTACTATTCAACATACGGTATTACGACTACCAATGCGGGGCAAAGTTATTTAAACGATCTGCGATAGAGATAGTTATTGCGCATCTAACCGTAGATCAATGGGTATTTGATGTAGAATTATTATATTGGTGTTCCTATTTTAAATTGATGGTCAAAGAGATACCGACCGTCTGGCACGACCGATCTGGAAGCAAGCTTACTATATTTGGATCTGGATTGCCTATGTTGTGGGAGCTTTTAAAGCTAAAATGGCAGCTTTTTACCAAAGATTAAAGCGGGGCATATCGCGGCCTAGAACGTATCAAACAATCCGCAGCTCTTTGAGCACCCTTAGAAACAGTATGCTCACTGAGCGGATTCATATCATTGTACTCATAAAGCACAACTGGCACAAAGCGAAAATGGTTATTTTGTGCCATTTCCATCATTGGTAACATCGCAGCAAGGTCACCCGTCATACGTAAAAAATTTCCATCAGTATCGAGCAGATCTTGCTTTGCTATTTTCATAAAAAGACCCGCTCGAAATGTACGTAAATGTGACGGTCCATGCGGATAATATCGAAATTCATTGTGCCTGATAATTGATGCTGGATATAATTGGCAAAATCCTATGCAACCGGAATGCCATTCCCGGTATTGACCGTACGTAATCCAAACTGACTCATCTTGGTATATCTTGTTTACGTAGGCCAAAACACCTTTTTGATCAACGTCGGGCACTTGGTCATTGGAAACCAATCGATCATCTCCATCAACAATAACCACTATATCCTCAGGGTTGCAATACCTGTAAATAGCGGCATATTGATTGCCTACTGGACTGCCAAGACGCGTCGTATTATGCACAATCGTTACTGTATCCTGCTTGTCAGACCTGTGCACATACTCTTTTACAAGCTCATAAGTACCATCGGTTGAAGCATCATCAACGTATACAACATGATAATTAGTGTACTGTTGGCAAAAAATTGAGTCTAAATTTTGTTTATACCAACGGGCATTATTGTAACTTGCAACGACAACAACAATTCTATTTTCAACAGCCAATGATTCTGATGAAATCTGGCACCCAAGCATCAGGATAGTAAGCAATACATACCCAATGCGATACACAAAACCTCTTTTTAACATCTTTTTCCAATTTTTTAGATCTATTTATTTTTTGTTACAAATGCAAATTTGTTCATCTCCATTACGATCAACAAATGACGGCTCATAGTCCATATGTGCAGATCTGTTGCACATATCACTTAGTAGCTTTATGTCCAACTTCGATCCAGAGTTATATATATGCAAAAGATCATCTGGAGAGTACAGATTCATCGAGCGATTATGCCATACTGCTTGCACTCTATTCATGGGAATGTTGACCACCTTTGATGTGTGAAAACAAATGCCATACTCATTTGAAGCCTGTCTGGACATACCGGACCACGCTGACTCAAACAAATTAGGCCCATTGTAATGCAAACTTTTAACGATGTCACAAACATCTTGCATGCGATACAAAGTCATATCGACATTGTTTGGGTAATTCCAATCTAACTGGCCTAAATCAAATCTCCACTTTATAACACAAGGCGTCACTGATGTAAATTCCGGCTGCGCCTGTACAGCATTTTGGCAAGAGCATCGACCAGTACAAAAACAACTCTGTGCAGAATAACATTCCTGTATGTTGGTTCCGAGCCTAAGATAAAAACCATATGCACCGGTAGATTCCAAAAGAGATACGCAGTAACGTAAATCAATAGCTGATTTAACAACAATGTCATCTACTGCAAAAATTACAAAGTCCGCTACAAAAGCGCAAAGCTCATTAATCAGAATCGGTTTAAAATCGCTTGGAGCATTTTGTTGCAAAACAAATTTTACATCAACAAACTGTTCCATTATTTGTCTATATGCGTGCTGATGCTCATCGGTTGAGGCTCTAAATATAACGGTCACATAATCCAAACCATCAACATGTTGAGCGATTGAATCAAGCAATCCATTGAGTTGCAACGCGCGGTTGTAGGAAAATATAACCATGCCAATAGAAGGCAAGCATGATAATTGCCAGCTAAGACACCCAATCAACAAAATACATACTATTAATTTTTGCTTCAAACGATACATACATAACCTTTTATAAAACAATAGACCTAACCTGCTTTTACTAATATACAAGCGCCTGCTCTGCTTTATTTTGTTACATACCTACACATAAAATGCAACACCACCCCATATTTTCATATTTCTAGCTGCAGCTGTAATTAAAAGTGTCAGTTTGTGATTGTAGAATAAAAAATAGATTCATTTACATGTAAACTGCACAAACAAAAAACGACGGTTTGTTCGTCGTTGCGAGGCGCCCTTCGCGCCGAAGCAATCCAGCTAAAGTCTTATAAAATAATTAAACGGCGACTGGCAATATTGAATCTTTTAATGCTAACTGGAACGACTTGTATGGAACAATTTATATATAGCTGGATTGCTTCACTTACGCTCGCAACGACGAACAAATCATCGTTTTTTTGTTTGTACAGTTTACATTTAAATGAACCTATCTGTTATTCTACGATCACAAAGTCACACTTTTAATTATACCCCCCCTCTAGCTGCTTGACTTTTGTCAAAAGCTGGTAAATGTTGTAACAATTGTCATCAATACTCATCAATTCAAAAAAGGAATAGACGAGATGCGCGTAAAGAATGCATGTATAATGTTCTGCCTGCTCGTGGGCAACACCAAATCAACCGTTTGCGATCAAGACCCTTACCATTTAAGACTCGATAAAATTCGTCAGGAGATTTTTTCATGCATTTACAAGGTCAATGCATGGCTCGATCCTGAAACACGTTCCGGACCAGGTTCAAATATCAAACAGACAACCATTATTAGAACCGCTCTTCCTGCGCTTTTGCAGCAGTTAAAGATAACAAGTTTATTGGATGCTCCATGCGGCGATTTTTATTGGATGGAAAAAACTGATCTTTCATCTCTGACATACTACATAGGTTGCGATATAGTCCATGACATTATCATCCAAGCGCGTAAAAAATATCAAAATCCGGAACGCGCATTCATGTGTGTCGATATCGTATCTGACAAACTTCCTTATGCAGATGCAATTTTGTGCAGAGATTGTTTGCCACACCTCACCTTTGCAGACATTAAAACAACACTGAAAAATTTTAAACGAACAGGCGCGCTATATCTAATAACCTCAACATACCCACTACGAACGCAAAATGAGGATTTAAGCATGTCGCAAGAACTCAACTTATGGCGCTATCGCCCACTTAATCTCCAAGTAGAACCTTTTAATTTTCCAGAGCCTTTATGCATCATCAACGAAGGAAATAGCGAAGGCGCAGGTAGCATTAAAGATAAAAGCTTAGGGGTTTGGCTATTAAAAGAGATTCCTGATTATGAATAACATAAGAAATCCTTTACCGACAGTACAAAAATGGGAGACTATAATGCAGCAGCTTACACATTCTTTATCCATCTGCTTGATTACGCTTTTGTTGGCATCATCTTTGCACGCCAATCTTAATTATGAGCGCTTAAATCAGGAAACGTTTACCACAATCTACCGGCTTAATGTATGGGGAGACCACGAGTCAGCGTCCGGTCCGGGTTCAAGCAAAAAACAAACGGTTAAAATTCGCAATTGGCTGCCACAAACACTAAAATCTCTTGGAATTCAGACTTTACTTGATGCACCATCAGGCGATTTTAACTGGATGAAAGAGATAGATTTATCATTCCTTGAATGCTATATAGGGGTTGATATCGTACCGGAACTTGTTTTGGAAAATGCAAAACGCTATGCAAACTCTAGAACTTTATTTTTGCATATGGACATCACTAAAGATCCATTGCCACGCGCTCAAGCAGTTTTATGCCGCGACTGTCTTACACACCTGTCATTTAGTGACATTTGGGCAGCGTTGAAAAATTTTAAAAAATCGGGAGCTAAATACCTTCTTATTTCAACGTATCCGAATCGTGAGGTAAATCTTGACCTTCAAGGAGGTAATTTGATGCATTTGTTACGCTACAGACCACTTAATTTTCAAAAAGCACCATTTCATTTTCCAGCTCCACGCACTATTTTGCTTGAAGAAAACACAGAAGGAAACGGACACATTGCAGATAAAAGCATTGCCGTGTGGGAAATAAAGGACCTTCCAATCGACTAAAGTCAAGGTTCGTTCCATGTTAACAATTTGGAATTCAAGCTTCTTAGTTTTTGTTGTATTTTTTCTTCCATGCACCTCCAATGCCAATCAGACATCAATTGGCGAACCAACAGAGCAAGAATTATTTGTCTGGGCTTACCAAAATAACGTGTGGCTCAGTAAAGAATCACGCTCTGGAATAGGAGCAGAACTATCACATACTGCCGTCATCCGGACCGAATTGCCACTTGTTTTGCAAGAACTATCCACAAAAACTTTACTGGATGTTGCCTGTGGCGATTTGAACTGGCTAAAAGAAATAGATCTCACGTCTCTTGAGCATTATATCGGTCTAGATGTGGTACCGGAACTGATTGAAAGAAATCGAAACCTTTACGGTTCTTCAAAATGTAGATTTATATGTGCTAATGCCATCGCTGATCCGCTACCATATGCTGATGTAGTACTTTGCAGATCGCTGCTACCGCTGCTATCATATGACAATATTTTTAAAGTTATTAATAATATTAAAAAAAGTGGCGCTCAATACCTGATCACATCACATTACCCAATGAAAAAAACAAATACAGAACTACCAAAAGAGCTACGAACCATAATGTGGGTAAGGCCTATAAATTTGGAATTGGATCCTTTTAACTTTCCAGAACCATTAGTCATCATTTATGAGGGCGAATCTGGACCGATAGCTTTTGATAAAAGCATTGCCCTTTGGGATTTAAATGATATTCCGCTATATATTGAACCTAAAAATATCACTTGAATCCAGGCACATTTTTTTCCTTACATATGTAATGTTTAATAACTATTGACAATCAGTACATTTTTGTGCTAATTTCCTTTTAGAATCAATAGAACTCTCAATCAACACTCAGAACAAGAGAATTAAAATGAAATTAAAAAAACAAATCCTAGGTGTAATAGTATTAATAATGTTTGCATGCCAATCAATGACCCACTGCTCAGAACTACCACAACAAGAAGATTTACGCTCTGCAAAAGACCGTCAAGAAACTCCTAGCAATGTAAAAAATTTCTATAACGAGTATAAAAAAGAAATATGGACAGTTGGTACCATTGCAGCTGCCATTATGATTGCAGGGCTCTATGCCAAGTTTGGATTAGCAAAGAGCAGCCTTTCAAGCGCGTCTCAGGAAAAGTCTGAAGCGCAAGAGGGTAAAGAAGATGCGCCTATTGACACCGATAATCCCGCCCCAAGAAGCGCCGCCCAACAAAAACTTGATGAAAAACAAATAAAAGAGCTTGAAGCTGCTTTAAAAGAAAACACTGATACTATTGCATCAAAAACAGATAAGATAGGCGCCATACAAACTGATGCCTCATATAGTAACATACCAAAAGACCAGAGAATACAGCAAATCGGAGCCCTTAAAACCGAGATCGCTACGCTTGAAGCACGCACCAATGCAGCAAAAAGCAAAATTCAAGAGCTAAGGGGTCGAACATATGAAGCGCCAAGGCAAACACGCATGGACGATCTGGATTGATATGAAAACACAGGCTTTAAAAAGGCAAGGGCATCTAAACCTTGTAAATGTACACCTGAAATTGAAGACATTCTTATGGTAAAAAAATCTGTCCGCCGGTCATCCTCGCGGTACGACAAGGCTTGCTAAGCATGAGCAAATGGGCGAGGATCCAGCGTAAATAAGCTTGGAAAGTAAAAGAAGAGGCCATCAAAGTCATTCAACTTGGATCCCAGCCAAAAATATTCCGCTTGCAAGATGAGTCAAGCCGCTGGGATGACGGAAGAGAATGTCTCTTTTTAGCGATAAAGTATCATCAAAGTTATTACCTGCGGCTTGTTTGACTAGATTTTATATTTTAATTTTAAATGCATTTGCCCTGGCTTGCCTTTAATGATTATTGACAATATATCCATTTTTATGTTACTATTCTTTTATAAATAAGTTTTTAAAAAAACTAAGCAATGCATCAATATGAATATGGACCTTATAAGCAGGAGATGGGCATGATTATAAAAAAACAATTTCTTCTTACACTAATGGCATCAATCACCTTTGCAGTGCAACCTACGCTTCTGTATTGCTCTGACCTTGACCAACCGGATCAACAACAGGACGCGCAATATGAAAAAACAACCAATCTAAAAGCTTTCTACGCTAAATATAAGAAGGAGATATGGACGCTTGGTACCATTGTCGGTATTTTGGCGGCCGCAGGGCTCTATGCCAAGTTTGGCATGAGCAAAAGTAGTCTTGAAAAGCCGCCTGAATCCCCACCAATCTCTCCCAAGAAAACAATAGAAAACCTTCAAGCCAGCATAGACCTGTGGAAAGCTGAGCATCAAAAACTCCTTGCAAAGGAGGTTGAGCTAACTCTCGACCAAAAGCATACATCCTACATTGCTGACAAAACACAACGAATAGCAACGCGCAAGAAGATAGAAGCTCAGCAAAAACCTATAAACTCAAACATAGAGGCAGCACAAAAGAAAATTAACGATCTTGATCCTACAGGAGAGATTCAAAGGGGATTAAGCCGGCCGCAATATGAATCGCCGCCGCCGCCAAGTTCTAGCGCATCACCAGACGCACCACCAAGTCTCTCAGAGGAAACAGTAGAAAGTCTTGAAAATAAGATTTGGTCATTAAAAAAGGATCTTGCACCTCTCCATCAAGAGGCCTATGATATAGGCATCGCAAAGGAACAAGAAAGCAGGCGCAAGCAGATAGCCGAAAAGAGAGAATCTCTAAACTACCAGATGAATGAGGCAGAAAAGAAACTCAATATGCTTGACCCTACAAAAACGAAAAGGCGCGTAGTTAAACTAGGAACGATTTAAACGAAAAATGAAAGAGGCTATCAACAAATAGTTGATAGCCTCCTCGTATTTTTAATCCCAGACGCTAAAACGAAACCCCTACCTTGCCCCACACCGTCCACCGATTGACCATGGCATTGTTCGAACGAGAAAATTCATATTCTCCGCCAATGTTGGCAAAGGCCGGATAATCGCAATATGTATCAAAGTCACACCCAACAGACCCGTAAAAAGTATTTGAAATGCCGCATGGCTGACTGGCGGACACTAAATCTAGTTGGTCTTCAGTTATAATGCTAGCGCTATAATTTGCTGGTGGCACCGGTAAATTAACTGCTGGCAAAACCGCGCCAGTAATCACTGAATCCTCAAGAAAATAATCTCCGGTTATATCACGTATTGGCCTGGTACGTCCAAATCCTCTCCTGTCTTTTAACGCCGGCCCTTCAACCCATGGACAGGCAAGCTTTACGCATTCAGCCTGTCGCGCAAAAAAGTTGTATCCTAGCTCCGCTGAAAAACTACAACTTGTATAGACCAGAGCTGCGGTAAAGTTCACAGAATAACCGGGCGTTACTTTTACTTTTTGCGTAAATACATTAATACCGGCCGTAGCGTCTACGTTAGGATCAAGCTCCGCTGTAGGGGCCGTAGATGCTGCAAGAGCAGCTTCTTGGTTTATGTATACCGGTAAAAAGCGACTCCACTGTTTTCCTACCAGGTCAAATGATCGCGTCTGTTTTTTGGAGAATAAATATTCACCATGAAGAGCATATTCAGTACGCAAAGATCTCTCATTGCAGTCATCTGACCAAACCTCAAGCCCATAATAGCTTCCAAACATAGCACCCCAATGCTTACCTTCGCCAACTACAGGGGAAAACATATGACATGCATCAACCGCGTTTCCTGTTGGTACCAGTACGCCCAAATATGACTCAACATGGCAAGGACAATTCTGTAGCCACTCATAACCAACTTTTAACTCTATGTCTGCCAGGCGAGTTATACCGTGGCCACATGGAAATATTTTACTAAAATTCCACGCATTCTGCCCAAAAGCTGCAGTCATATTTGGCACAGCATTGGAGAAGTTAGGATTTACACCACCCCCATCGTTTTGAACCGTTTCACAAAATCCAATATTATTTTTAATATGCGTAATTGGACTAGAAATACTTGCCCAAATACCACGGCCACATTCTTCGCTCCACCACAAAGCCTGCCTGTAATGCAGACCAAGCGCAACGGTACTTTGGTGAGGCGAAAGGGTAACGACACTCTGAAAATCACCATTTATTGTTGCAACGTTAAAATTCTGGCTAAATACATCCGCATTTGACCCGACCGCAATCGCTTGATTTTCTTCAACTAAGATTGAAGTTTTGCCAAATGGCAGGAAATACCGCGCTATTTCCTCCTCTTTAGTCGTACGTCCACCAAAAAGCACGACTTGGACTGCTCCGCCCCACCCATCTTCTTTGGCGTGTAATCGTAGATCACGAAATCCAGACAGATAAATCGGGTCTACAGATCGAAATTGTGGTCTGATCCATAAAAAAGTCCGACTTGTGGCTTCGTGGTCAGAACTGTTGTTTGAGCATCCGTCCGGATGAACGTCGGAAACCAACGCGATGCTCGCAAAACATATAAATAATAGCTTCTTTTGCATAATACTCCTGCTCCTTATTGCAATACCAAAATACAGATACAATGTTTTTCATTATATTCATACTGCAATCCCTAACATAGGTCAACTTAAGCTTTTAAACTCTATCCATTCTGCGATTTCTACGTTCTACAGGCATAATATTAAATAGTGGGGCTACTGACAACGATCAAGTCTTTGGAGTTTTTTCAAA
>JABDES010000023.1 GCA_013286935.1 Candidatus Babelota bacterium | reverse complement strand
ACTGACTGCAATGAGCGGCATAAGATATAACAATGACTGTTTGTGAAAACTATAAAACATTATCATTCCTCCTCTGCAATTTCAGGTTGATTCTTTTCAGATACGTTCTCTGTTTGTTCTGGTGATTTTTTAGCATATACACATTCATAGGCTCTTTTGACAGCATAAAGAGTCAAAGCAAGCAAAAGCAGACCGCCACCGACCAATACCGGCGTAGGCACTCTTCCAAGCCTTGCTGTTAAAGTAGATGCAGATTTTATGTCAGGACTTTCTTGTTGGCCAGGAGCACTCTCATTTTTAGGGCTCTGTACTTGAGAGTCAGATGCTTTGAGTGCAGCATCTTCAAGCTTTTGCAGCTCAGGTAATACTTTTTCCATCCATTCAATGCCACTAATCATGTTTGGCGCTGTTCTATCCGTGTCCGTTAACAAGCTCTTGTGAACCCACCCAGGTGTCCGTGGAATAGCTTCGTTATCATGCTCTAAAACCCGTTCTAACTCTTTCTTCTTGATGCCCTGCCGCAGAAGATGTCGTGCAATCTGTTCAGGTGGGGCTAGGCGTTCCTCTTGAGTCATTGCATTGTAAATTTGTGATAAATCACGATCAATAGGTTCCGGTGTTTGTGGTGGTTGAGTTAATTTGATATCGGATTGCTTGATCGGTTGTTCATTTTTTGGATTTGGCTTTGGCATTGATTTATTTTGAACACCAAGACCACTCGAATTTTTTCCAAGTTCCGGTTTTATAGCAAGCATTGCCTCAGAGGCTCTTTTCATAAATTCAATTGCCTCCAAAAAATCTAGTTCTCTTCTAGGTGGATGTCCACCGTAGAGCGAACTAGGAACAGTCCATCCTTCTGTGACATTAACCACCTGAGCACTGTCGTCTTTGATGGCCTTATCCAAAGCCTCTTTGCTAATACCCTCATTATAAAAATATTGTGCAATTTCGGTGCTATTTTCTGATTGTTTGATGTTAATAGGCATTGTTTTGTACACATCTGCAATTCTAGGCTCTCGGCCCTGTGATGCCTGCAAAGACTCTGTCAATACCGCTATAAAACCAATAGCAATGAATGGCATAAGAAACAATAGTGACTGTTTGCGAAAACTATAAAACATTGCCACCCCTCTGTGTAACATTTTCTATATTAATCTATCAATACAGATTGTAACATAGTCAAATAGAAAAATACAATAAAAAAGAGATCCGCGCTATTGCCTGTATTTTGGCCATTAAAATCTAAAAAGCCAACAATATGCAAAGCCAATTGCTGCCTGTTGAAGCTGGTCCACCCGTCCTGAACGCTCTTGACACTCGACAAAATTCAGAAAAGCCCGTTCTAGTTCGTTTTTTGAATACTTGCTTCTTATCAAGAGATCAAATTCATCGACTATATCGTTTATAGAATCAATAGCAGCCGGCGTTACCAGGAGCCTGTCTATTTCATCACGATTTTTTTTGATGTTACGTACAGCAGGACATAAATTCAACTGCCGTGTTTGAAAGTCTGATAACAAAAATGATGGAACGCAACCGGCTCTGTCACACTTTGAGCATGCATAGTCAATTTCTTTGTGAAATTTAGCTAACGTATTTTTTACGTCATTTGAGGTTATCTGCCTAGTGGATTGTGCATTTGAACTATTTTGCTTGTTTGGTATTGGCTTTTGTGCGCCATCTTGAGTAACAGATTTTGATTTTACTTGGGTTATAGATGTCGATTTATGAGTATTAGTATAGTTTCTTTTACAGCGCATACCAGTTTTCTTACAACATCCTCCTGCTATAGCCACCGTTGCACACAATAGAAATAATAAGCGAAAATGTTTCCATATATATTTTAAATTCATGATATCCTTTGCAGCTATTTTTTTGAAAAATTATCGATATACGATATGCTAAGGGTAATTGAATGCATGGCTTAACCATGGTTATCTAACCTAAATTATCATTCTGAGGCTGATAATCAATTATTTAGCAATCACTTAGAATCATTCAAACACTAAGTAAAGTAGTTTTTAACTCTTAATTCATAATATACGTTTTATAAACAAAAGTCAATTTTTATGACTAATGAAATTTTGTTTTTAGTTCAGATAGTTTTTTTAAGCTTAACTGCCCTCTTAGCCCATCGGTTAGGCAGCCAAGCGCTATGCTCTTTTATATGTCTTCAGGCGCTTATGGCAAATCTGTTTGTTACCAAGCAGATTCTCCTATTTGGATTCAATGCAACGTGTGCCGATTCCTACTCTGTGGCGGCAAGTCTAGCTCTTATACTGGCACAGGAACGCTATGGATACGCCCAGTCGCGACATTACATATGGATATCCTTTTGCATATTGGCCATTTTTTCTATTATTTGCCAAATGCATCTTGCATTTATGCCAAGTACTCAGGACACATCAAATCAACATTTTGTTGAAATATTTGGTTTGATTCCAAGGATTTTAGCATCATCAATGTTTGCCTTTGTATGTTCACAGCTATTAGATGCATGGATTTATAAGACCTTGACGCTATATGCAAACCAACTACCGATCACTATTCGAACGCTTGTTTCTGTTGCAATAACCCAATTTGTAGACACGGTCTTATTTACTCTGTGCGCTCTGTATGGCCTCAACGATCACTTGAGCCACATAATTATTTTCAGCTATGGTATAAAGCTGACTATTTGCTTTTTCATGACTCCCTTAACACGCCATTTAATAAACCAATTTTCATCACAACCAGTCGAAAATAACCACATAGCTTCTTCATCATGACCTTATCACCAACTTTTTCATTTAACATTGTTCATCAATCAAAACGTTCTCGCGCACGTGTCGGACAAATTGTAACCCCGCATGGCGTTATTGATACTCCTAACTTTGTGGCAGTTGGCACAAATGCCACCTTAAAGGCTCTTGATTCTTTAACCGTAACCCAACTTGGATTGCAACTTATGTTTTGCAACACATATCATTTGATGGTGCAGCCTGGTACCAACATAGTAAAAAAGGCTGGGGGCCTACATCGCTTTATAGGTCGCACGTTACCCCTTATTACAGATTCTGGCGGATTTCAGGTCTTTAGTTTAGCATATGGCGGAGTGCACAATGAGCTTAAAAGTAAAGGAAAAAGACAAACAAACAATACCGTTATGAGCGTCACAGAAGAGGGGGTTATTTTTCGATCCTATCGAGACGGAACACCCATAGTGCTTACCCCAGAGAGTTCGATATTGGCACAAAAAGACCTAGGCGCTGATATTATCATCCCGCTTGACGAACTATTGCCATATCATATTGATGCACAAGCTCTTGAAGCCTCATTTAATCGTACTCATCGCTGGCAAAAACGATCTTTTCAAACTCACGTATCCGACCCAGCCGGTCAAGCCATGTATGCTGTCATACATGGCAATGTCAACAAAGAATTAAGAAAAGCAAGCTGTGATTTTTTAACTAAACTTGATTTTGATGGTTTTGCCATTGGTGGCAGCCTAGGTAAAACAAAAGAAGAAATGTTCGACCTACTTGCCTTTATAGCGCCCTTATTGCCCACCCAAAAACCAAATCATTTACTTGGCATAGGTGACATGAACTCAATTGACATTGGAATTCCATTGGGAATTGACACATTTGACAGCTCTTATCCTACTCGGTGCGCCCGTCACGGACTACTGTTCACTTTGCAAGGCCATACCATTAAAGTTTTAAGCTCAGCTAATCGTGATGATTTTACACCACCAGACCCATTATGCAGATGTTTTACCTGTACCAATTATAGTCGTGCCTATTTACATCATTTATTTAAAGCGCATGAAATGACCGGGTACACACTTGCCACCATTCATAACGTACACACCATGATAACGCTCATGCAGCTGTACCGCGAAAAGATTCTTAATGATGAAATTTGACACAACAAAATATATTAATTCAGTCGACAATGATGAAATTAAATTAGTCTGCTCTCTTTCAAAAGCAAAGTATCGCACTCGACATCGATTATTTACCGCAGAAGGTCTTCGCGCCATTAATACTTTATTGAGTAGTCCAGTATCTGTTAATACTATCTACTACACCAAAAACGCAAACCAGGGCCTTCTTGTAGGCGCTCATTGCCAACTTGTACAAGTAAACGAACAAGTAATGAGCAAAATGAGTAACAATACTACCCCTCCCGGACTACTGGCCGTATGCGCTATTCCCAATAACAAGCCAGTGCGTAATCTGTCCTGCAACAAATACGGACTTGTTCTTACGCGTATAAGTGACCCTGGAAATATGGGAACTATCATTAGAACAGCGGCTGCTATGGCAATTTCTTCAATTATTGTAGTAGAAGGGGTCGATCCATGGCATCCAAAAGTGGTACAAGCCAGCGCTGGTACGATTGGCATGGTAGATATATCATGCTGCAACTGGCAAGAGGTTTATAATGAATTGAAAGACTGCTTGTGCGCACTCGTAGTGCGCAATGGAAAACCGTTTGAAGAAATTGATATAAGCTCTAAATGTTTTTTGGTGATAGGCTCCGAAGCTCACGGCATTCCAAATGATTGGTTGAAAGATTGCGCATGGCGAGCCACGCTCGCCATGCCTGGAAAAACAGAAAGCTTAAATGCCAGCGTAGCCGCATCTATAGCGTTGTATCAACTTTATATTCGATCGTTAAGGCCTGAAAAATGAAAAGCTTTTTGCTTACTATACTGTTGTAAGTTCCTTTTCTTTTTTGGAAGAAAGGCCATCAGCAACTTTGCTAACCTTATCAGTTACCTGCTGCAAAACATCTTCTAGCCGATTAAAAAAGTCTTCGGAAATAAGTTTTTCTTTTTTTGCATCACGCAAAATATTATTAAAGTCTTTGCGAACACTTTTGATTGCCTCTTTGCAGGCATTAAGTTTTTTGATAAGTATTTTTCCAAGCTCTTCCCGACGCGAGCTACTCATTTCTGGTAATTGCAACTTTATAATTTTGCCATCATTAATCGGCGTTATTCCAATGTCAGAGCTTGTAAGCGCTTTTTGAATATCCTGCAAAGTTACCGTATCCCAGGGCTGAATTATAATAAGTCGAGCATCGGGCGCAGAAATAGCAGCAAGACCTTTAAGAGCCATTGGAGGCTGGCCATAACAAGAAACCGGTATGTCCTCAACCAGCGAAGTATGAGCCCTGCCAGTGCGTATTTTAATTAATTCACCTTCAAAATGCTTAATTGTTTTAGCCATTTCCTCCTCCATGGGAGCGGAAAAGCTTTTAACATTATTTTCTATAATAACTATTTTATAAGACATAGTTTTTTCCTTTATGATATAACACTTCCGAAATTAGTCTGACTTGCCGCTTGTACGAGCGCATTAGTAACAAATATGTTAAATACTTTAATGGACCTATTATGCTCGAGCGCAAGAACATAGGCCGTTCTGTCCATAATCCCTATTTTTTGATCAATTGCATGCTGTAAAGAAATATGTTTTAAAAGTTGCGCATTGCTATCTTTATTTGGATCAGTAGTATAGACCCCATCTACCGTTGTCGCCTTCCAAATTTCGGTTGCACCCACTTGCAACGCACGAATTATTGCACTTGTATCCGTTGTAAAAAATGGATTTCCAGTTCCACCACCAAATATAATTGTATCTCCCGCTTTAATGGCCTGAGCAATATTGGCCGGTGATACTATAGATGAGACTTCAGGGCAATGTAATGCGCACAAGAAAGTGCTATTGACGGATTGCTGCTCTAATAGGTCCTTAACAATAAGACCATTCATAATGGTTGCCAACATACCGACCTGATGACTTGTAGTATGCGCAATGCCAATTGTTGCCGAGTTTGTGTAATTAAAGCCACGAAAAAAATTACCACCGCCCATGACAATACAAAATTGATGGGTTTCCTGTAATGAACATATCTGCTCAGCCAAATGGGTAAAATGTTTGACAGTGAATGATCTATCTGACTTATCAATAAACACTTCACCTGTAACTTTGAGTACTATTTTTTTGCGCACTACCATGTAAGGAAACTGCTAAGTATATTTAAATGTTGGGTTAGCTTACTTTTCGTCTGTAAAAGGCACATATGCACTAAGAACCGATTTCAAATCGCACAAATCGCTTAATCTTAACGCTTTCACCAGTTTTTGCCATGACATGATTTAAAAGATCGGTAATGGTAAGTTGATCGTCCTTAACAAATTGTTGATTTAATAGACAAATATCTGAATAAACTTTATTAATTTTACCATCTATAATCTGCTCAACAATCTTTTCCGGCTTGCCAGACCCGGCGATCTGCTCTTTTATAATATCTCGTTCTCTTTCTAAAAAAGCTTGATCTACGTTTTCTACCGAGAGGTATAACGGCTTCATGGCAGCAATGTGTAAACATAAATCTTGTGCCAATTTCACCATATCATCCGTACGTGCTACAAAATCTGTTTCACAGTTGATTTCTATCAAAACACCGATTTGGCTCCCCGGATGAATATATGCATGAATCAATCCTTGCGCAGTTATTTTATCAGACCGCTTTGTCGCAACGGCGGCTCCTTTTTTGCGTAAAAGATCAATTGATTTTTCTATATCTCCATCAGTATCTTCTAGCGCTTTTTTACAATCCATCAAACCGAGGCCTGTAATGTCACGTAAACGCTGAACAAGATCTTTATCAATTTTTGCCATGAGTAAAAAATCCTATGTAACTAAAATAAATTCATACATTTCGAGCTTTACTTTAGTGTGCCAAAAATGATAATTTTGGCAATAGTTTGGACTAAATAGTAACATCTATAAAATCTGTGATTAATAATTTTACACTATCTGATAAACTAAAGGAGTTGTAATGAAAGCACTATACATAACAAAAAGCAGCCTAATTGTATTGATCTGTATAGGACATAGTGCCTATGCCGCCATGAATAACCTAGCTACATTTATTGAAAAATCGGTAACCACTCTTCCTTATGGATTCGCGACACAATACAACACAACGTATACACGATTCTGTAGATCACAGGAGGGGGATAACAGTCGTATCCAGTTAGAGCAGGCAACAGAGAAATCTGCATTTCTTTTGTACATAATAAAAACGCAACCAAGTGGTTATGATTATCAACTAGACCTGAAAGAGGGACCAAAACCGCTCCCAGATGGTTTTGTGCCATTGATACTGCAACCCGGTATGCACGGAGCACAAGAGCACTTTGAAAGACTGCAAGAAGAGTATCTTGCGCAAGAACAGGATTATCAAAGCATGTTTCACAGACAAGACTCATAAACCACAATAAAAAGGAATTTTAATGCAAATAATGTTTATAACAAAAATCAGCCTAATGGTATGTATATACGCAAGTAACACTGCATGCGCAATGAATAACCCATTTATTGAAAAATCAGAATCTAGCATCACTAAAGGCCTCTTGACACTGCGCACCACAACATTTAAAAGATTATATAGACCAGAAGATTTCGAAAAACCCATACTGTTAGAGGAGGCGATGGAAACGACTGAATGGTTTCTGTCTATTACACGGCGACCTCCCAAAGAAGATTCTTATGCTTATAACACAGGTGATTTATTCAACACTCCAAATGGATTTAAATTATTGGCATTAAACCATAGCCCACTTAAATCGTTTAGAGCGTTGCAAGAAGAATATTTTGAGCAAGAAAAGTTTCAATTTCTAGAACAGCAAGCAACACCTTTCTGAATTCTATTCAGTGCCCGCCGCCTTACCACGCATTTTTTTTATGGCACTACGATGTTTTTTTGCATACAGGCGGGACTCTTTAATCGATCGAGATATTTTTGTAGCCATTCGTTTTTTTGGAACATGCAAGGCCTGGCGCACCATGAATGACAGCTGCTTGAGAGCCATTTTTTTATTTTGTTGCTGACTGCGTGATGTACTATTGTGAATAACAATATCACCGTCACTCGTAAGTTGATTTTGTAACTTGTGCAACACACGTTCTTTTTGTTGGTCATCCAACACGTTGGTTGCCCGAACATTCCATCGCGCAGTAATACGTGTGTCTGTTTTATTTATGTGTTGTCCTCCAGGCCCCCCGGCCCTAGAGGTTGTTATTTCAATTTCATTTTCAGGAATGGTAATTCCATCCCTAACAAACAATTCATCTTTAACCATTGTACATACACCATCTTATTGACTAGATTGAATAACGCTATGCATATTATGTAGCATTCGCCTTGCTTGTTATTCTAGTAATTATATTAAAATCACTAAAAATCACAGAAGGGTAATATATGTCTCAAATTTTGACCAAAATAATACTGTCTGCTGCTTTATTTTACGGTACATCTTTTTGCCAAGATCCATTTGCTCCATGTCAACCAGAGGTAGTACAACAATTGTATCAAATGCTCGCCGATGTACACGATTTTTTCTCGACGTGCAAAATCCCTTATTGGATGGAGAGTGGCACATTGCTAGGTGCAGTACGACATCGCGGACTAATTCCATGGGATGACGACCTTGACCTATCCATATTTGAAGAGGACGAAGAAACGCTTCTAAGATTTTTTCCGATTTTAAAAGCCATCGGCTATGACATAGTCGGTATGCACTTTGGATATAAAATTTATCCAACTGATGGAACCGTCGTAGGTCAATTCCCATGGCGACATCCTGGATGTGATATCTTTATAATGCGCACTGATGGCAAGAAGATTTTTCACAAATATCGTTTTGGAACAGAAATTCACAGTAATATTGAATTTGATATAGCAGATTTTTTCCCGCTGCGCACTTATCCATTTGGGCCACTTGTTATTTATGGGACAAGAAATCCATACCCTTATCTTGAACAGTGTTATGGAAAAGATTACTTGACCGTAGCATATAAAGACTATGATCATGCCACCGAAAAACGTACCGAAAAGGTTACTAAACAGCTCAGTGCACATGATTGTAAACCAGCAATGCCTTTTGAGCAATTAAAACAACAAATTAGGTTGACAACACAGGTCAAACAATGGCCACGTGATTTTATGAATGAGTTATTTTGGCATTTAAATCGATAAGGTCACTATCATGGGTAGATTTTGTTGAGTTGGCATTATTTGTTTTCTTTTTATAATAACGGTATGAACGATGTAGCCCCCAAGAGGCCAAGATAGCCATAGCAAGTGTTATACTTACCGTTTTTGTGGTGATATATGTTGGCAAAATAGAAACTGAATCCAAGTCCGATTTGTTATCTTTCATTCTATGGTCCTGGTTTGGCCTTTTGATTGGTTTTGCGTCCTCTATTTTATCGAAGTCATGAAAATTTTTCTTAGACTCATTATCAGATGGTTGCGGGTTATCTGTTTCATCATCATCGAGGTCATAAAAATTCTCTTCACATTCGTCATTAAAATCATCTTCAGCATCGTAAAACTCATCCCCGTCATTAATCTCTGGCTGACTAATAAGGTGCAAAGGCTTGTTGTATTTTAGTCTATTCTTAAAGACATTGCGCACAGCCAATTTGACATCATTAAGTTCTTTTTTGACTAATGCGCTCACAAGGCCTGTCTTTCGATCTGAATACTCTTGTCGCAGTGTTTCAATATAATCTACAAGTTCCTTTGGGCTACTTTGGGTAGATTTCCTTATTAATACATTGAGCATTTGTATTCCTGGCAAACCCTCTCTATTTGGCTTATTTACCACTACACCCTCATCAGTAATCTTCTCTGCAGTAGAACTCTTTATTATAGCACTTATTAGTAAATGCATAGGCGTATGACCGTTGCTGTCTTTTGCGTCAACATTTGCGCCATACCCTAATAGCACCTGTGTTTTTTCGAAATTAACATGCCCAGACGTACAATGAAGAGGTGTATTGAGTTGGTTATTTGCAATATTTGGATCTGCACCATTGTCTAAAAGATGTTTTACTAATCCAGGGCTTACTTGAGAGATCATCGCAGAGTATGTAAGCGCAGTTGCTCCTTGATCATCTTTTGTATTCATATCAAAGCCATCTGCTTTTGCTAAATAGCATATTATCTGCTTGACAATAGATTCATTGTCTCTAGAAACCAACCTCACTGCTTCATGCAAAAGCGAACTCTCGTATTGCCCCTTGAAACTAATCAGAGATGGATTGTTGGTAATTGTATTAAGCACAATGTTTAAATCTTTTTGTTCTATAGCATTTTTCAATAAAGCCATCTGCTCATCAGGACTATCTTGCAATATCATTGCCCAGCCATAGCAAGGAATTCCAATTAAAAAAAGTAAAGCTGATTTTAATACAATGTGCATAATAAAACTCCTTAAAATCAATAGATCTATATGCTCAATTATACCAAACAAATACACATTGTCGATAGAAGCTATATGCTGTCAAAATATGTATTAAAACTCAAAGATAATACCTGTGGTCGGTTTCCGATTTACCCCACCTATTTGCCACGGCGGATGGCGGCTGCATAATTAAAAGCAAAAAAGTAGCTTTGCCACAATTCATCAGTAGAACCATATTCATTATCATACACAAAATAATCTATGAGTAGTTCTCTGGCCCTTAAAATCTCTCTAAGTCGCTTTCTGTGCTTTGGATCCGCAATAGTCAAGTCCAAAAGATCTAACGCTCTAAAAAAGGCAGATTGGCTAGATTCATCATCCTTGCGTCTTTTCCACTGAATAGCTCTTTCAATATCCATGCCCACATTTGCAAGCTGTTCAACAAGAGACAGTTGGAACCATCTACCTGCAGCAAGATCTTTATGTAAAAAAGTCATATTTGTACTAATATAGCAACAAGATCGCGTATTTTTTGTTGCATATGCGGATCATTTACAGAACGGGTTCTGTTTGCCTGCGATGGGCGCAGATTGATCATTGAATCAAACTCTATCCAACCTTCATCTGGAAGCTTGTCCGGGTAAAGACTTATTCCCCATACATTTTCCTGCTCTGATCCAGACGCGAGCAATGCCTCTTCTTGGTCTGCATGCAGCTCGGCGTCTACCATCATGATATTTTGTTTAACGTCAACCACGGCTTTAACAAGAGTGCCAAATGTATTCGTAGACATCTGCTTGAGCTCATCAATAGAAATTTTTTGTTGTTCTTTTACCAGTTGCATACTGATCCTTTTTTATTAAATCAGCACTAATAAGAGCGCAAGGACTGACATTAGCTTAATTAAAATATTTAAAGCTGGTCCCGATGTGTCTTTAAACGGATCTCCAACGGTATCGCCAATAATCGCCGCTCTATGAGCATCAGAATTCTTTCCTCCGCAATTGCCAGCTTCAATAAATTTTTTGGCATTGTCCCATGCCCCACCACCATTAGCCATCATCAACGCTAATAAGACACCGACCAATGTTGCCCCTACTAACAAACCTCCAAGCCCTGAAGTACCTAATGCGTACCAAACTACTATAGGAACACAAACTGTTAATACTGCTGGTAAAATCATTTCTCTTAATGCTGCACGTGTACTAATGGCCACACAGCGTTTATAATCCGGTTCTGCTGTCCCTTCAAATAACCCCGGAATCTCTTTAAACTGTCGACGCACTTCAAACACCATCTGAAGTGCAGCTTCACCAACCGATCTCATAGTTAAAGCTGATACCAAAAAGGGAACCGTTGCTCCAATAAACATGCCGGTTAAAACGAGCGGTTCTAAAATATTGAGCGCAGCTATATGTGCCTCTATTGCAAAAGCATTAAACAATGCAAGGGCAGCCAATAATGCTGATCCTATTGCAAAACCTTTACCCATAGCGGCAGTAGTATTTCCAAGAGCATCTAATTTATCAGTAATTTTACGAACACGGCCTTCAAATCCAGCCATTTCAGAGATTCCTCCTGCATTGTCAGCAATTGCTCCAAATGCATCGACGGTCATTGTAATGCCAACGGTAGCCAACATAGCAACTGCTGCTAAAGAAACGCCAAATAGACCACCGCCATAGGTGTGAGCAGCAAGGACAAGAAGAGCCAATAAAACCACAGGCAATACAGTAGATTCCATACCAATTGAAAGGCCATAAATAATATTAGTTGCTGCGCCAGAACGTGATATTTCAGCTAATTTTCTCACAGGGGAACTGCCCGTATAAAATTCCGTAATAAGGCCAATAATAATGCCACCAACACAGCCAAGTAAAATTGCAATAAAGTAAACCATAGGTAACTTTGCAAATACCAAGTAGCCATACGATCCAAGAACAAGTATCAACATCGCTACATAATTTGCACTACGAAGCAACATCGATGGTTCGAGATTGAACAGCAAACTCGAAAATAATCCTGCTATTGACCCTAGGAGCCCTATTGCACTGATAACGAGTGGAAGAGTTAAACTGGCCGCATCTTTGTTGAGCGCTAAAATCATAGATGATACTAACGTGCCTATATATGATTCATAAATATCAGCACCCATTCCCGCAACGTCTCCTACACAATCACCAACATTGTCCGCTATTACAGCAGGATTACGAGGATCATCCTCTGGAATTCCAATTTCGAGCTTTCCAACCAAATCCGCCCCTACATCTGCAGACTTAGTATAAATACCACCACCAATACGTGCAAAAAATGCTACAAGGCTCGCTCCCAATCCAAAGCACGTAAGCAAAATAGCAAATGCATTGGACGATCGATCAATAAATAAATAGGTAAGAAGCGAAATTGAAAATAAACCGGTGCTTGCAACAGCAAATCCCATAACTCCACCGCCAAAAAGAGCAATCAAAAATGCCGGACGCTCGCCACTGTTTTTTGCTGCAATGGCCGTACTTAAATTTGCAAGCGTTGCTGCATGCATCCCAATCAATCCAGTAGCAAGCGATGTGATAGATCCAACAACAAATAAACCGGCCGCAAGATACGACACCACATAAGCTATTATTGCTGCAATTACTGCAACTACACATAAAATGATCGTATACTCTTCACGCAAAAACGTCATGGCGCATTCACGAATAGCATTCGCTATTTTGGTCGCTTGCGCACTATCGCTTTTAGTCTTTTTGATAAATGACAAAAGCACAACTATTGTACCAATCCCTGCTAACGCAACAGCAGAAAAAAATAAAAAATAACGATAAAAAACTATTCCCATCAATTGGCCTTTTATATTTTTTAAAAATCATTTTTAACATACAGACTTATGTAGATTCACTTCATTGTAAAGCGGATGACGAACATTGTAAAGTTACAACTCTGAGCGTACTGCTCTAACCTGCAGATCGGATTGCTCAGGTTGTTCATTTTTTTCATATTCAATTTTGTAAGCAATATTTGCATAAGGAGTTGGCATTCCCATAGTCAAGACCGCGGCGGCTGTTGCAGTTAGGATGACAATGCCGATAACGGCTACAGTGATTTGCGCGGCAGATTGTAATGTTTTATTGCGCTGCATAGTATTTACATCATTATTTATTCTGTCCAATATGGAGCCATATATTATATGATGACTCGCCGGTTCAAACGGATAAGCAGCGATATAGTTACGTTTTGCGGTTTCTATTTTCTCTTTTATTGCTTTTAACTCATCAAGCTTGTTTGGACGATTTGCAGCCAAGACCTCTTCTATTTCTTTTTCAAAAGCGTGCTTCTTTGCAAAAGCCTCACCTTCCATCTCAGATGCACGTTTTACCAAAAGATCACCCTTCTCATACGCTTCTATTTTTTTAGCTTCTTCACGATTTTTCTTTTCCTCTGCGAGCTTTTCTTTTTCTATTTTTTTTAACTCGACCCCTAACTCCAAAACTTTTTTATCATGCTCTTGCATACTTCTGAAAGCAGCATTTCCCTCATCTTTTAGAACCCGACCTGCCTCATAATTTGTCTCAAAGCTTTCATGCGCCTGAATTTTTTGTGCAATAATACCTTTCATCTCAACATTCAATGGTGATATATGGTTTTCTATGTCTTTCAGTCGAGCCATTTCAAACATATTAGTATTTGAAGCCTGGGCGCTGTTCATTGACAACTTTCCCAAAGTTTCGTTTATTACATACTCTTTCTCGGCTAAGCTTTTGTAGATCTCGATCATATCATTTAATGCCTCAAGTTTTTTATTCTCAGTAGCCTCAGCATCAGGCACATTGAGCCTGTCTAATTGCGCCTGTTTTTCTTTTTCCTGCAAAAGTAAAATTTCTTTCGCCGTTCGAGCAGAAGTCAACGCCTCCAGATGCCTACTATCCTCTTTGCCTAGTGCATTCTTTGATTTTTCGATACGCCGATCTATCTCATCTAAACGGTTTTTAATCCGCTCATCACTCCAATATTCCGACCCCTCCCCCTCCATCGCCACTGCACTGCCCACACCACAGCCCAACACTGCCGACCCAAATGCCGAAAAGGTATTCGAAAATGGCGAACCAAAACCATCTTGATTAAAATCACCAGCATTGCGCGCCATGGCAAACTTTGACATTCTGCCAAGTTGATATGAAAGACTGTTCCAATGATACAGACAAAAGGTAACTTTATATTCACCTAGCAGCTCGCCTTTGCTGCCAATGCGTGGAATTTTAATCTGATGCCACTGATCATCGGAAAAGAATTGAGTTTCAAGTTGCAATGCTGGAGCCGCAACTCCGACCCATGCCTGCGTATTGGTTGCAGTTGCATGCATCTTTTGCTTGAGATACAATACCGGCCCAAGCTCTGGCAGATCTACCACCTGAGTAAATTCATAGTCCGTGTGTGGCGCGACGCCAGTCCAACGGGAAAATTCTGCAATGCACGTGACACCGCTTTTGTTGGCCCTTGTTGGTCCGTAGGCAATCAAGCTGTCACCAACCTCTGGCCAGTATTTTGTTGCATCGAGTGCTCTGCCGCTACTTTTAACGCTTTCAAAGGTGACAGGGAGCGCATGACCAACAGTTCCTACAGGAGCTGGGTTGTATATGTTGACTTTTGTCAGTGCTGGAGCTGATATTCTTGATACATGCTCTTTTTTAACGCTCTCTTTTGCTACAAACTGATGCACTACTGCTACACAAACTGCTGCTGCAAGCAGCAATCGACCTATGTATGCTTTTTTTATTGTCATTGCGCATCCTTTAATTATATTTTTTGTACTTTGTTGATTATTTAAGATCTTACCAGAATGGTTTGGAAAAGGACAAGAATATTCTATTTAGCACGAAAAAAAATTAGCCTTAGCGTCGTGATTTCTGCTACAATAGAAATATATGATAAGCTTCAACAATAGCTTAATGGCCTGGATCCTTGCTTTCGCAAGGATGACGAGGAACGGATGAAAGCCATACAACGACTGGATATGAAAGAAGTACAATACATAGCTTTTGCCAACAGGAACCCTTGATGTTACAAAAATTACCGCTTTCTATAAGCTCATTTTACAAAATACGCACTAATGGCTATTTGTATGTCGACAAAACCAACTATGTGTATGACCTGATTACCGGCCACGGAAATTATTTCCTGTCCCGCCCACGGCGGTTTGGCAAATCTTTACTGGTTTCAACACTCAAAGAGGCTTTGGAAGGCAACAAAGAGCTTTTTGATGGGCTTTGGATTGCCGATAGCGATTATCAATGGCCAAAACATGCTGTTATTCACTTGGACTTTTCTGAGTTTGGCAATCAAACTCCACAATATTTTTTAGAAGGGATGCTTAATGCTTTTAAATTAAGCGGGCAATATCATGGAGTTGTTGCTGATTTAAGTTCAGATTCTGTTAGCATTGTT
>JABDES010000022.1 GCA_013286935.1 Candidatus Babelota bacterium | reverse complement strand
AAATATGCAACGACAAGCCGTTCCTTTGATTAAGGCAGTCGCGCCATTAGTTGGAACTGGAATGGAGAGGGAGATTATTAGGGCGTCTGGGGCCGTAATAGTTGCAAAGCATGCGGGTATTGTTGAGTACGTTTCTGCAGAAAAAATAATAGTCAGGGCCAATGAATCAGAATTTTATCATCTTGATGAATGGGTTGCTCAAGGGATTGATACGTACGTTTTACGTAAATTCGAAAGATCAAGTTATGGTACGTGGATTCATCATACACCTATTGTTAAAACTGGTGACAAGGTTGGCGTAGGCGATGTATTAACAAACGGGTCTGCTGTTGAGAATGGCGAATTGGCTCTTGGTAGTAATATGTTGGTTGCATTTATGCCATGGAGTGGGTACAACTTTGAAGATGCTATTGTATTAAGTAATCGTTTGGTTTCTGACGATGTGTTAACTTCTGTCCATATTGATGAATATGTAGTTGAAGCTCGTGATACCAAGTTGGGTCCTGAAGAGATAACGCGTGACATTCCAAACGTTAGCGATCTAATGTTGCAGAGCCTTGATGAAGATGGAATGGTACGAATAGGTACTCGTGTCAAATCGGGTGATATTCTTATCGGAAAGGTCACCTTAAAAGGTGACGTCCAATATTCTCCCGAAGAAAAGCTTTTACGTGCGATCTTTGGAGAAAAGTCTCGTGAAGTTCGTGATACTTCTCTTCGTGTGCCGCCGGGAGGCGAAGGAGTTGTTGTTGATATTAGAATCTTTTCTCGCGGTGGTGTTCGTAAGGACAGACGCTACAAAGAGGAGGTGTTGCATCAAACAGCAAAAATAGAGGAAGATTATCAGCGTCATGTGATGTTGCTTGAGCGCATGGTTCGGATTAAAGCGTTAGACTTGTTACAAGGATCGGATCTTACAACTATAGCAGATGATGTTCCTGTTGCTCAGCTATTTTCTTATAAAATAAAAAACAAGAGCTCGCAGGAAAAAATGAAATCACTTCGTGATTCATACGAAAATCAACTGCGTATTTTAGAAGGATTGAAAGAAGAACGCATAAATAAAACTAAGCGTGGAGACGTTTTACCATCAGGCGTTATAAAAATGGTTAAAGTGTACGTTGCTATGAAAAGACCTATCTCTATGGGAGATAAAATAGCAGGTCGACATGGAAACAAAGGTGTTGTTTCGACGATAGTGCGTCGAGAAGATATGCCATTTTTAGCTGATGGGACGGCTGTTGATATTATACTCAACCCATTGGGTGTACCGTCTCGTATGAACGTTGGACAGATTTTGGAAACGCTATTAGGGCTTGTAGGTAAGGCCTATGGTGTCCAATTAGAAGCATTAATTGAGCAAAAGAGACATGAACAAGTCAGGGAGTTTCTTGAAAGAATGTACGGCAAAGATCTTATTGATTCTTATGAGTCATCATATGGCGTACAAGAGTTGCATGAGCTTGCGTTAAAGACTGCCCAGCGTGGTGTGCAGTACAAGACCCCCGTGTTTGATGGTGCTCACTTTGAAAGTGATATTAGGCCAATGATGGAAGAATTGTCATTGCCTATATCAGGAGCTTTTGAATTACGTGATGGACGTACTGGAGAATACTTTGACCAGTCGGTAACCGTTGGTCATATTTATATTATGAAATTGAATCATATGGTAGATGACAAGCTGCATGCGCGTTCTGTTGGGCCTTATTCTTTAGTTACACAGCAGCCATTAGGTGGTAAAGCGCAACAGGGAGGACAGCGTCTTGGTGAAATGGAAGTGTGGGCTCTTGAGGCATATGGAGCTGCGTATACGCTGCAAGAAATGTTGACGTATAAGTCAGATGATGTATCTGGTAGGCACCGTGCTTATAATGCCATTATTCGTGGCGAAGATATTGGTGAGCCTGGTGTGCCGGAATCGTTTAATGTATTGATCAAGGAGCTTCAAAGCCTTGGTTTACGAGTTGATCTTTTAAAAGCGAGCAAGGAGAACGTTGGTGAATAATCGGATGCTTGAACGTTTTAGGGAGTATGTAAGCGTTGCTCGTTTTAATGCAATGAAGATTGGGTTAGCCTCCCCAGAAAAAATATTATCTCTTTCCTATGGTGAGGTAAAGAAGATAGAAACAATTAATTACCGGACGCTAAAGCCGGAACGTGATGGTCTATTTTGTGCGCGCATTTTTGGTCCCGTTAAGGACTGGGAGTGTAATTGCGGTAAATACAAGCGTATGAAGCATCGTGGTGTTACATGTGAAAAGTGTGGCGTAGAGGTCATTCAGGCTCATGTGCGAAGAGAGCGCATGGGTCATGTCAAACTTGTTACTCCGGTATGCCAAATCTGGTATTTAAAAGGGATGCCCAGCTATTTGGGCTTATTGCTAGATACTCCAGTCAAGGACTTGGAAAGGGTAATATATTTTGATGCTTTTATTGTTATCAAGCAAGGCAAATCGCCATATCCACGTAAAACGCTTTTAACTAATTTGGAGTATGAAAATTATACCTCAATGCATCCAGAAGATTTGGAATTTTCTGCTGATGTAGGTGCTGAAGCGATTCGAAAAATTCTCGTAGATATGGATCTACAGATCGAACTAGCACGATTAAAATCTTCTTATTCGCAAACCAATTCTGTAGCCTTGCGCCATAAGGTCATGCGCTGCATGAAGGTTGTCAGCGGACTGATTCAAGGTAATCAGCGTCCAGAATGGATGATTCTGACTATACTTCCCGTTTTTCCCGCCAGATTTACGTCCATTGGTACCTTTAGAAGGTGGTCGTTTTGCAAGTTCCGATCTGAATGAACTGTATCGAAGGGTTTTGAATAGAAACATACGGTTAGAGCGCTTAATGGAAATTGAAGCGCCATCTGTTATTATTAAAAACGAACAACGTATGTTGCAAGAAGCTGTAGATGCGCTCAATGACAATGGAAGGCGTGGTCCAGTTGTGCGTGGATCAAACAGGAGACCTCTTAAGTCACTTAGCGAAATGTTACGTGGCAAACAGGGTCGCTTTAGGCAGAATTTGCTTGGCCGGCGAGTTGACTATTCCGGACGTTCTGTAATTGTGGTTGATCCTGAATTGCGAATGGATCAGTGTGGTATTCCCAAAATCATGGCGCTTGAGCTATTTAAGCCTTACGTCTATGCAGGCCTAATGCAGCGTGAAGTTGCCCCTAATATGCGTGTGGCACGTCGAATGGTTGAAGAGCTTGCTCCAGAAGTCTGGGATGTTTTAGAAGGCGTAGTAACTGATCATCCTGTTTTGTTAAATCGAGCCCCTACTCTTCATAGACTTGGAATTCAAGGTTTTTTTCCAATATTGGTTGATGGTAAAGCAATCAAAATTCATCCGTTAGTATGTCATGCTTTTAATGCTGATTTTGACGGAGATCAAATGGCAGTCCATTTGCCGCTAAGTCAAAATGCTCAAAGAGAGACCCGAAACCTCATATTATCTGTAAAAAATATCCTTTCTCCTTCCAATGGCCGTCCATTGGCTGTGCCATCTCAGGACATGGTATTGGGTCTGCATTATATGACCAAAATACGTTGTGGTGTTCATGGTGAAGGGTCATGTTTTGCGAATGTTTATGACGTAATATCCGCTTATCAGTTGGGAACCATCGATCTGCATGCTCGTATTAAGGTGCGCATTGATAGCGTGATGATAGCTACCAGTGTTGGTCGAGTGGTACTGTATGATGTATTACCCAAGGGGTCAGATTTCCTATGGGTAAATAAGGTGATGAAGCGAGGCGACTTAGTTAAGCTTATAGAGCGTGTATATTATAGCTTTGGAGACAAGGTTACTGTAGTGTGCTTAGATGCCATAAAGAAATTAGGCTTTTATTATGCCACTAAGAGTGGTATATCGTTCGCGATAACCGATCTTCTGGTGCCTGCAGATAAACAGACCATCATTAATAAGGCTGAAAAAGAAGTTGAAAAGGCAGAAAAGCTTTATATGGATGGCATAATTACCAACGGTGAGCGTCAAAATAAAGTTTTGGGCATATGGAGACATACAACTGCAGATGTTGCTAATGCGATGTACAAAGAGTTGGAAATCCAAGATGCGGAAGGGTTTGAAAATAAGGGGACACACAAGCAGGCATTTAACCCAATATTTATGATGCTTGAGTCTGGTGCTCGTGGATCAAAAGATCAGATCAAACAGCTTGCTGGTATGAGAGGTATGATGGTTAAACCCAACGGAGAAATTATGGAAACTCCGGTGAGAAATAACTTCAAAGAAGGCCTCCAGATGTTTGAATATTTTATTTCAACTCATGGTGCCCGTAAGGGTCAGGCCGATACAGCACTCAAAACGGCAAACTCAGGATATTTAACGCGTAGATTGGCTGATGTTGCACAGGATGTAGTGATTACTATTGTGGATTGTAAGACAATCGGTTATATCAGCATGGAAGCTCTTAAAGAGTCAGGAGATGTAGTATATGCGTTGCCAAATAGAGTGTTTGGGCGTGTAATAGCTGCTGATTTAAGAGATCAAATCACTGGTGAGTTGCTTTTACCTCAGGGTCGTGTTGTAAATCATAAAGATGTAGCGCTTCTTGCCAATGCTGCCATTTCAAAAATACCGGTTAGGTCGCCGTTGACTTGTCAGGCTCGCAGAGGTGTTTGTGCATCATGTTACGGTTATGATTTGTCAAAGGGAGCGCTCGTTGACATTGGTACAACTGTTGGAATAATTGCGGCACAATCCATTGGTGAGCCGGGTACGCAGTTGACTATGAGAACATTCCATATGGGTGGTACTGCAAGTGGGCTCGCAGAACAACCCTTTTTTGCGGCTAAAAGCGATGGCATTGTTGAATGGCGAGGGGTTCGAACTATCGAAAACAAAAATGGTCAACTCGTTGTCATGAGCAGAAAAGCGCGTATTTTGATCATGATGTCGGATGGTCGAGAGTTACAACGTCACGAAGTTGAATATGGTTCTGTTGTTTTGGTATCGGACAAGCAGGAAGTAAAGATTGGGACCAAATTAGTAGAATGGGATCCAAATAATAAAGTTCTTATAACGGAAAAAACCGGTATTGCAAAGTTTGTTGATCTTATTGATGGCGTGACAATGCAAAGTCGTTTTGATGAGGCGACAAAAAAATCAAAAGATATAGTTCTTGAGGTCCGTGGCGAGCGCTATCAACCCGCTCTTAGCATAGAAGATGAGGATGGGCAAGAGTTAGCTCATTATTACATGCCGGCCGGGTCGTATTTAAACATTAGCGATGGTCAACCGGTCGTTATTGGCGATGTTCTTGTTAAAGTTCCACGTGAAATCTCAAAAACGAAAGATATCGTTATTGGCGGGTTGCCAAAAGTTGTAGAAGTTCTAGAAGCTCGATCTCCAAAAGATGCTGCTATTCTTGCAGATATAGATGGGACCATTGTTATTGGTGGCTTGCAGCGTGGCTTGAGAAAGTTAAGCGTTGTATCTGGAGACCAATCATTTGATTATTTTGTTCCTCGAGGAAAACAGTTAAATGTTGTTGATGGTGAGCATGTAAGTGCTGGCGATCAGTTGACAATGGGTTCTCCGGTATTACATGACATGCTTCGTATTCTTGGCCCTGAAGTTGTGCAAAAATATCAGGTTGATGCTGTCCAGTCGATTTATCGTTTGCAAGGTGTTGACATTAATGACCGTCATATTGAATTGATTGTGCGACAAATGATGCGTAAGGTTCGTGTTGTTGATCCTGGAGATAGTGATTTCTTGATAGGTGATCGTGTAGATAAAATTCATTTTGCCATGGTTAGTGCTGCTCTTATTGCGCAGAACAAAAAACCATCAACGGGGCGTCCTATACTTATGGGTATTACCCAGGCTTCGCTTGGTACGGAAAGTTTTATATCTGCTGCATCATTCCAAGAGACTACTAGAATTTTAGCAGAGGCAGCTATTATGGGTCAGATAGATCCGTTATATGGCCTTAAAGAAAATGTCATTGTTGGTAAGTTAATACCGGCAGGGACAGGTATAAAATCATTCAGGGAAAAATATTTTGAGCAGGACAATGTAAATCGTAGCGTCGAATGATGTTGCATGTTTACAGGGTTCTTTTTGCCTGATTAAGTTGATCAGATATTTGTATTGGTTGTTGTGTTAGTAGTATAGAAGGCGCGTAGCTCAGTGGTAGAGCATTGCTTTGACGTAGCAAGGGCCAGCGGTTCAATCCCGCTCGCGCCTACCAGCATTATTAGTTAATGCCAATTTGGGATCAGTTTTCGATTTCTTATTCCGCATTAATGTTAAATTAAGACGGTTAGACACGTTTGTTGGTTGTTAAAAATTATTAAAATTAGCCAAATATGGGCAAATTTAGTAATATTACTTAAAAATATGTGCAGGATTTATAATGAAAATAAAAATATTGTTTTTTGGTCTTATGTTTTCAACTGGCTTTGTTCAATGCATGGACGATTTGGTCAAATATTCAAAAGAGTCTGGGGCGTTGCATCACGATAGTGTTGAGGAAGATAGCGAAGCGATTGATTATGATAGTAACAATCCGTATATGGCTTTAATCAATCTCAACGATGCCGGTGATATTCAAAGACTATATAGGACTGTTTTTGATGATTTAGTTAGACTTCGTAAAGGTAGAGTCAAGACGTCCTTGTCAGATCTAGACGATATAATCATATACGATGTTAGAACAGAGCGTGAGGCACGTGAAATCTTACGATATAAAACTGATTTGCTGAATGGCAAAAAAGGAGCCATTTGTTCAGTTTTTAGATCAGTTGGCATAAAGTGTTTTTTGGGTAATGGTATTGCCGGTTTGTTTAATCGCGTTAATGATCTGTACCTTGATAATTATTTTTATGATACGGATAGTAATGATATGCTTTCTGTTAATCTATATGTAGGAAAATATGCACGATGGTTGTTTCACGAGGTGGACGAAATTAATCGTTTTTATGCAAAAAGGCTCTCTGAACAATGTGTTTGTAGAAAAAGATACTCCGTATAAGCGGATTTATATAAATTATAAAGCAACAATAAATTAAGAATACGTTTTGATTTATTGTTATATGGATTATTGCGTGTTATGCATTATTCATTACATCCGTGCACCTTGGAGAATGTTGCTCGGAATAGGTTTGAATGTAAAAGAGAACAAGGTAAGCTCCTGATGTGAGCAACCGAATTTGTGTGTAAGGCAATATGCGCGTGCGGTGCTTTGAATTTGAAATATGTACATTGTTAAAAATAAAGGCTTATTAATGCTTTCTAAAGAAGAAAAAACAAAGATTGTTGAATCGTTACAGATTCATCGTAAAGACACCGGTTCTACATCGGTTCAAATTGGAGTGCTAACGTCACAAATAAAACTGTTGACCGAGCATTGCAATCAGCATAAAAAAAGATTACAGTACCCGGCGTGGGTTGGTTAACAAAGTAAGTCGTAGAAAACGACACTTAAAATACCTTGCCAAACAAATAAATTCAGATGAATATGCACGTTTTATTGAAAAGTTGGGGCTGCGTAAATAATATTAATGTACCGTGTTCTGAGCGTTGTGTGATGTTCAGGGTGATCAAAAAATAGAATATGCCTTAAGTAGTATTATATATACTTTGTTAGGCCTCAAAAAGTTGTTAGGTTAAATGTGATTGGAAGATCTTTTAAGTTTGAAGAGTTTGGATACGAAGTAGAAATTGGTAAATTTGCTCAGCAGGCTGACGGTGCTGTTTGGATGAAAAAGGGCGGCACTATTGTTTTAGCAACTGTGGTATCTGCCCCTTCAAAGGATTTTTCCGGTTTCTTACAACTGTCATTGGAGTATCGAGAGCTCATGTCGTCTGCGGGTAAAATTCCTGGCAGCTATCACCGTCGCGAGGGTAAATCCGCTGATCGCGAAGTTCTTATTTCTCGCCTTATCGATCGATCCATACGCCCACTGTTTCCTGAAAACTATTTTGACCAAGTGCAGGTTGTTGTTACTACATATTCAGTTGATAAGGAAAATGCGCCACAGACACTTGCGCTAACCGCAGCTTCGCTTGCCCTTTCAATATCTAAGATTCCATTTTTAGAACCGGTAGCCATTATAGAAATTGCGCGTGTCGATGGTGAATGGATATACACACCAACACATTCTCAGACACTTTCTTCCGATGTACGTTTGCTTATTGCAGGCACCTCAGAAGGGATTACTATGGTCGAAGGTGCATCCAACGAAATATCGGAACATGATTTCGTAGAGGTAATGTTTAAGGCTCATCTTGCGATTAAACGATCAATTGATTGGCAATTGCAGATTCAAAAAGAGATTAACGTTGCCAAGCAGCCTCCTACCGATACATATAACATTGCTTCATGGCACTCTCTTGCGCAGGATTTTTTAACTCGTGAACTTGTGATATCTGTATACAGTGAAGATAAAGTTATTCGATCAGCACGTTTGGACGAACTTAAAAAGCAGTTCTCTGAGTTGCATGTTGTTGCAATTGATGCAGGCAAAATTCCAAAAGCAGTTATTGATTATGTGTTTGATTCGGTGTTAAAAGTAAAAATTACTGAATTAATCATAGCGCAGGGAGCGCGTATCGACAGTCGTGCATTTGATGAAGTGCGCAAAATTGCTGTTGAGGTAGGATTGCTTCCATCTGTTCATGGGTCGTCACTTTTTACTCGTGGTCGTACGCAGGCTTTAGTGAGCGCTACGCTAGGTGGCGGTCAAGATGAGCAACGGCTCGAAACAATCATGCCGCCAAATCCGCTGGAAGATGGTTCGTTTATGTTGCATTATAACTTTTTGCCGTTCTCTGTTGGGGAGGTGAAGTTTATGCGAGGTCCTGGTCGCCGTGAGGTTGGACATGGTCATCTGGCAGCATCTTCTTTTAGATACATGTTGCCCGACAAAGAGAAGTTTCCTTACACAATACGACTTATAGCCGATATTTTAGAATCAGATGGTTCTACCTCTATGGCCACGGTCTGCGGTTCTACAATGTCGCTGATGCACGCTGGTGTTCCGCTTAAAAAAATGGTTAGCGGTATTGCAATGGGAATGTTAAAAAACAGCGATGGTGAGTTTCGTATTCTTTCGGATATAAGTGGCTTTGAAGATCAATTTGGATTGATGGATTTCAAGGTAGCTGGCACTGAAGGCGGTATTACCGCCATCCAGATGGATATCAAATACAAAGGTGGCTTGACCAGAGAGATTTTTGAAAAGGCGCTCGAGCAAGCTCGTATTGGCAGAATGCATATTATGGGCGAGATGCAAAAAGTTATGCGGCAGCCAAATCCGCTTTCTGAGCTTGTCCCAAAAGTAGTATCATTCAAAATTAATCCGGAAAAGATTGGAGCCATTATTGGTACGGGTGGCAAGATAATTCGTGAAATTATTGAGCAAACAGGTACAACGATTGATGTTGAGCAGGATGGTCTGGTAAAGATTTTTGGTGGTCCCGATTCTAAGTTAGAGGCCGCTGTTCGTTGGGTTAAAACACTTGCCGGTCAACTCACTATAGGTGAAATCTTTGAAGGAAAAGTACGTCGAATAGCTGATTTTGGGGTGTTTGTTGAGTTGGTTCCTGGGTTAGATGGCTTGTTGCATGTTTCAAATATTCCGCGGGAAATGCAACGTACTTATGCGCGGGATTTGCATATAAATCAAGACATTCTTGTTCAGGTGCTTGATTTTGATGAATCAAATGGTCGTGTCAGCTTAAAGATGATTACTAAAACATAGTACGTACCATTAATGTGGATATGAGCGATGGAACATTTACGACGTTCAGATAATAGATCAAATGAGCAAATTCGTCAGATTTGGATTACTTCCGATCCGTTGCGATATGCTGCCAGTTCAATTTTATTTGAATTGGGCGATACAAAGGTGCTCTGTGCAGTGAACATAGCACCTGGTGTTCCTCATTTTTTACGCGGGAAAAAATGCGGCTGGTTGAATGCGGAGTATGCCTTATTGCCATCTTCAACACATGTCCGTACCGTACGTGAAATTACACAGATGAAGCGTTCCGGCAGATCGACGGAGATATCTAGATTAATCGGACGTGTTTTACGGACGATTATTAATTTTGAGGCGATCGGAGAATGTACGATCTCGGTTGATTGTGATGTGTTGCAGGCTGATGGTGGTACGCGAACTGCGAGTATAACGGCGGCGTCAATGGCTCTTGTACTGGCTCAAACGCGTTGGATTAGCCAAGGAGTCATTGCACAACCGTTTTTACTGGAAACTGTAGCCGCTATCTCGGTAGGAATCTTTGATGGACAGGTTTTAGTTGACCCCGATTACGCTGAAGACAGTATGTTAGAGGCAGATTTTAATTTGATTGTAACATCATCTGGTTCTCTTGTTGAAATACAAGGCGGAGCAGAGCGAGCTCCCGTTGCGTGGGATTTATTTGAAAAAGTACGTCTTAATGCGCAACAGAGTATCGCTTTTTTATTTAGTACCGTTAATCAGACTTTGCAAACTTTTCCATTGCTATCACCCCAACCACCAGCATTGTTGTCAAAAAAGCTGCAACGAATGCCCTCGTCGCAGTTTAGCCTTAAAAATAGAATGAATATTTAATATAATTGGGTTTGCTCTAACATGGTGAGCTTTTCCATTGAAGTTGTTGTTACATAACGCCAGTTCGGCCTAAAGGTTGAAGCGAAAAACTCATCTGGATCGTCGTTGCGAGGAGCCTTTGGCGGGCAAGCAATCCAGATTAATAAAAGATTTTGCAACATAAGTAGACGTTATGAATAAAAAGATAAAAAATTTTGAGCTGGATTGCTTCGGACGGAGCCTCGCAACGACGATCTGCACATTCCATTGTCAATTTTATACCGAGTTGTTGTTACATAACAGACAAAAATCCGAACTTGCGTTACGTATAGTGCTTGAACAATGGAACTAAATCTATTTTTAGAACAGCTACATAGACCCGATCTTCTGAACAAGCATCCGGTTATATGTTTTACAGGGATCAATGAGTATCCCTATCTTTTTTTAGCGCGCTGTATTGCAAAGCTTAAGGAGCAAACAGATCAGACTGTTACGTTAATCCATAGTGATATTGATAATCTTACTTTGACAAAATCACGTTTACAGAGCAGTTTTTTTTGTTCACCAGCATTTTTTTGGCTATCAAATATCGATGAAAGTTCATTAGAAAAAACGGATTTTTTCAGGTTCTTGTCCTGTTATTCTGGTCCAAATACTACGTTTATTTTTTGTAACGAGAAAATTGTTAAATCCGTAGCAAATAGCACATGGTGTTATGTTGCGTTGCCCAGTTCCTTACGCAAGCATGAGGTTTGCTTATTGTATCCGCTGTTCAATCAGATGGAAATAGCTTCATTTATACGATTTGTTGATATGCTTTTTGGGCATTATACGCAGTTATCGCTGGAACAAACGCTTCAATTTTTTGCGTATGCTGGGCTTGTAACCGTTACAAATTATCCATCTTTTTTGTCAAACATTGCAGACAAGGTTCTGCCATGTACACAGTCTTTATTTGAGCTAAGCCAACTATTTTTATCTGGTAATAGGGCTCATTTTTTCACCAAATGGCTCAAGATATGCGATCATTATCCGGAACAATTTTGGGTTTCTTTTTGGTCTAATCTCTGTTGGCGTGCGCATATGTTTGTCCAGTGTGTCAAACAGAAAGATCAGGCGCAAGCACAGCAATTGGCATCCAAGCAGTTACCATTTTCGTTTATACGCAACGATTGGCAACGATATCAAAACTCTTCAATTTTTTTAACTTCGCATTCTTATCTGTTTGAGCTTGATAGCGCGGTAAAATCAGGGCGAAAGACGCACAGTTTAGATAACTTTTTCTTTCGCTTTTTTTTGTGACCGCGTAGCGCTTGCGTAGGATAATAGGAGATTACTTTTTAGACAGATTCTGTTGAGTGAGTGGTTGATTGCTCAGAGTCGCCAGGCAGATGCTTTTCGGCAAAGTGTTTACGATATAGGTATATCCCACCTCCAACAAGAGCAGTGATAGACGATATGGAAAGGATCATGACCATTGCGTTGTATCTAAAGTTTGACAGGCCTGTTGTGCTTGGCTGGTTAATCGTATCATTTTTTTTATCACGGTCATTATTTTGACTGCTTGGTTCTGGTGTATCTTTAGTTTTATTTGTATCGGCATCCGGATGTGCAGCTTTATACTCATCAAGCTGCTGTTCAGTCATGAGAGCCTGAGCACACTCTGATCGCTCTGTCCCTGATGCAGGGTGATACTCTAAAAATAGGTCCAGTGGTGTTTTACCCATATTGTCTACAGAACACAAAAGACCATTTATTGGATATTTTCCCCCCGTTTCTAGACTAATACAATCAATAATGCTCAAAACCTTACTTGAGTTACCAACTTTTGCCAAAAGATGCAGAGGGGTCTGGCCATCATTGTTTTTGATATCGACCATTGCCTGAAAAATATGTTTGAAGACGTTAAGAAAATCCAGATTTTGAGATTTTTCAGCGCATAGATAGTGCAATACAGTATTGCCATTATCATCCATGATCTTTGAATGCACACGATCTGCACAATTTTGTTTGTCCTTTTCATCTTGAAAAATGATAATATGATTTGGAAAAGTGATAGCCAAATTCTTACTTGATTTAATCTCAGTAACAACGCTTTGGATGCTGGATTGGATTATATCATCACAGTCAGCACACCTAACTTTGATGAGCAATTCCTTTGCTAGTCCCGAAATGATTGCACGATTAACATCATCCATCCCAAATGCTGTGGCACAGCCCAATGCAACGACTAAAGATATTGTTGAAAAGATTTTATAGGTATTCATAGTAGTTTTAATTCCTTTATGCGCCAATTTCCTATCAGCGTATCAAGTTTTGCTTGAGCATCACGAAATGATTTATATTCTTGTTTATTAATATACTGAACAATGGTTTTGTACCACTCGTCTTTCAGTTGGGCGGACACTAGCTCGTTTTCTGCGATCGACAGTTTAGAGCTTAGATAGTCCTCTAGAACTATTTGCACAAATTTTGGAGTGTTTTCAATATCAAGGTTGACCGTCTTTAAAGGATGAAAACGACTATTGAGTGCTGCATCTTTAAATGAAAAGTTTCCTGCAACCATAATAAGAAGATGGCTCACATCTATATGTCGTTTTAAATAAGGGCTATAAAATTTCTTTTCATTCGGTTCTAAAAATGGCAAAAGAATAGATAGCAGGTTTTTATCATCAGCTATCCTGTCAAGCTCGTCAAAAAACAGAATTCCATTTCTGAATCTTAGCTGAACTAATTTTTCCAATATTAATCCCGGCTCAGTCTGTGAGCCAAATATTTTTTCAATGGTACCACCCGACAGGCATACTGTTTCTATTGGTAGGTCCATGATGGCAGCTAATTCTCGTGCAATGTACGTCTTTCCAACACCTGGAGGTGAAACAAAGTTGATAAATTCCCTACTTTGCTTATTAATCCCTATGGTATCTTGGTAAGACTGCATATGATTCACGCAGGTGCGCACTATAACCTCTTGTGTTTCTTTAGAGTATAGATCAAAACATTCTAAAGCCTTTTCTGCATTAAATGTTGGCTTTTTGCTTATCACAGGAACATCTAAAAATATTCTGAGCGTTTTAGCAATGCTCGTTGCATTGTCCGTCTTTGTTCGAGCAGCGGCAAACAAGCTTTCCATATAGGGAATGGTTTTGTTTGATGCATATAATAAAGTATCTTTATCCTGATCTAAAAAGTTTAAAAATCTTTTTTTGCTAGCATATTCAAGTTCTAATAAAGACAAGACATCGAAGGCAGGTGACCATCCATAGGCTAATTTAAAAGCCTCAGTAGCCTGTTTTATCTTATCGCTTTTTAAAAATTTCATTAACGCAACTGCTCCCAATGTAAATGGAGACAGGGCAAATGAAGCAAGTGCACTATGGAGAATGGTATTTTTTTTGAACTCTAATTCAGCAGTTTCAAAGGCTTTTTCTGCAACCAACTTGTATTCTGTAGAGTTAAGATCATAATCTTGTTGTTTGGCGTGTATTGGAAAATCGTGATTAAGATAATGGTCGAGTTTCTCCTTTGTATCATATGCTTTTCCTAGCCCATACCCAAGGGCAAAAATTTCAAACCCCACTATTGGAAATAAGCAGGACAACACGGTAGGAAGAGCTCCTATGACTATTTTTTTACATAAAGCCGTTCTGTGCTTGACAAACTCTTTTTTGCAGGCGTCATTCACCTTCATCAAAGATTCAGGATCAAGGTTGTAAAAAATCTTTTTATGTGATGCTGCTATAGCATCTTGATTGAACAGCACGCTCGGATTGTACAAAGACGATAGCGTATCGAGGCCTTCGCCGTATGCCAAAGCAGGTGTCAAACTAGACAGGGCTAATAGTGACAATGAGACCAAAGAATAATATATGTTATATCTGTTTTTCATAGCATTTTACTCGTTTTGTATGCAGATCTACGTTTGAGCAGATTACAGTCTGTATGAAAGATTATAATTACTATAACCTATTGTTAAAAGGTTTATAGCAATCAGTATTGCAAATTTTAGACTATTTTGCAACTTGATTCAGATATAATAGTTTTTATTTTTTAAGCCCACACTCTTTATTGGCGCACATTAGGCTGATATCACCGTTTTTGTTCGTTTTTTTAATCAAAAAAGGCCATTTGCAGTTTGGACAAGGGCTGGGCTCGATCGCATCAAATATGGCAAATTTACATTTTGGATAGTTGTCACACCCAAAGAGCGAACCGCCACGCCAAAATTTTTGTACGACGTCATGTTTACACATAGGGCACGCAAATGGCGCCTTAACCTTTTGAATATAGTTGCATTCTGGATATCCAGAGCAGGCGGTGAATGGGCCAAATTTTCCGCGTATTTGTCGGAGAGGCTTGGTACATTTTGGACATTTTTCATCGAGCATGATTGGCTTTTCTTGCTGTACCAATGCAATCTCTCCATGCTCATTGCGTTTGAAATTGCTTGTAAATGAGCATTTTGGATAACTACTGCACGCTAAAAACTCTCCAGCTTTGCCAAATTTAATTGCAAGATTTGCTTTGCCGCATTCAGGACATACAATATCAATCGTGATAACCTCTTTTTTTGCTTTTCCGCTCTCTCCCTGAAACTTTTGCAATTCCGGTTCAAATGTGTTCCAAAACGTATGTAAAAGCGTATCTCGTTCTAATTGACCGGCGGCAATTTTGTCAAGATCCAGCTCAAGATTTGCGGTAAACGAGACATCCATTATTTTTGGTAAGTGCTCTATGAGCATCTTTGTGACGGTCATGCCCAGTTCTGTGGGGATGAATCGCTTTTTTTCATCAAGAGTTGTGTAGGCCCTCCCTCTAATCGTTGCTAAGATGGTTGCATACGTGCTCGGTCGGCCTATGCCTTCCTTGACAAGCTCTTTAATGAGTGATGCTTCCGTGTATCTTGACGGAGGTTGTGTAAAATGCTGCTTTGGAACGGTTTTATCCAGGTTGATTTGCTGTTTTTGAGTGATTCCGGCGGGAATAATAACTTTGTCTTCTTTATCCTCCTCTTCTGGAGAGTATACCTTCAAAAAGCCATCAAAGAGCAAAGAGGAGCCGATTGCCTTAAATAGAAACTTTCCACCAGCAATTAATACTTGTCTTTGTGCGTACTGTGCGGGCGACATTTGACAGGCAACAAATCGTTTCCAAATGAGTTCATATAGTTTTGCAGCATCGCTACCGGGCATATATTTTTTAACCTGGGCAGGTTCAAGGGCTATATCAATTGGTCGTATTGCTTCATGAGCGTCCTGGACGGAACCTTTTGTTTTTTTGACGTATTCCTGTGCTCTTGAGGGTAAATAATCGCTAGAAAATCGTTTTTTAATGAATGATCGTGCGCTGTCAATGGCACTATCAGCGATTCTTAACGAATCGGTTCGCATGTAGGTAATAAGAGCGACCGGATTTTTGGGATCATCAAGCGGCAAGCCCTCGTACAGCTGTTGTGCTACCATCATTGTCTTTTTGACTGAAAATCCAAGAGCATTGTAAGCTGCCTGCTGGAGTGTGCTCGTCATAAAAGGTGGTAGTGGTTGTTTTAGGCGTGTTTTGTCTGTAATTTCACTAACGATATACGATTCTTTTTGAATCTGTTCTACAATGCTTTGCGTTGCTTGTTTGGTTGAAAGCTCCGGCTTCTTTTTATTGATATGAAATAGTTGCGTAACCAGCTCCTCCTTGCCATGTCGGAATATGCCTTCTATGGTCCAGTACTCTTCAGATTTAAAGTTACGGATAGCATCTTCTCGGTCACAAATAAACCGAAGTGCGACTGATTGTACGCGGCCTGCAGAAAGGCCAGGAGCGATTTTTTTCCATAATATGGGGGATACTTCATATCCGACCCATCTGTCAAGGACGCGTCGCGCTTGTTGAGCTGCAACCCGTTCTTCTTTGATGGTTGATGGATGTGCTATTGCTTGGAGGATTGCTGATTTGGTGATCTCATTGAACGCTATTCTGTAAATATGTGCATTTTTTGGAGTGACCTTCTCAATCTCTTTACAGATATGCCAGGCGATAATTTCTCCTTCTCGGTCTGGATCAGGAGCAAGGAAGATCTCTTGGCTGTTATGTGCTTCCTTTGCAATACTGGCTATAACCTTATCTTTATCTTTTATTGGTACATATTCTATGACAAAAGTGTCGCCCTTAGCCTTAACACCAAGTTTTTTTTGTGGCAAATCTTTTACATGTCCCATGGTGGACATAATTTTAAAAGAGCTATCCAAAAACTTGCTGATCGTTTTAATTTTTGCGGGCGATTCTACAATCAATAACCTTTTCATGCGAGCCTTTGTGTGAAAAATAAAACATTTAATAGATAATAGTCTCTTATGTAGCCAATTGGCCTTAGCGTAAGAGTAAATTATTTTATCCAAGCAGATGTATCATGCACGACCTCTTTTGCAATGTCTATAGTCATAGTACATGAT
>JABDES010000021.1 GCA_013286935.1 Candidatus Babelota bacterium | reverse complement strand
TGCCCAGAATGGCTATGTTATGATGCAGAGGACACATCGGCCCTTGTAAAAAAACTAATAAACGATGGATTCAAACTAGCACTTACTGAAACTCAAGAACTAATTTCATCTGGCTCTGATCTTCTCAAAGACTCAGAAACAGGCCTTACTCTTGATTCAATAAGCAGCTCCTCACCATTGTATCCTTCAATTGAGCGTCTGGTAATACTGAGTAGCAATTGTATTGATATAAATTGCAAATCATATGACCATTTGACAACACTCATTCAGCAACGAGGATCCGTCAGCTAATCTATGCCAATAAAGATTTGACCCAAAAAAGCCTGTTGAAAAACCAGCAACAGAAAATGGGACCACACCGATCATACTTGCGAGCCTGCGTACCCAATCTACGTTACACATTCCGTTGAGGCAGGCAGCGTAGATGTTTTTTCTTGTTGTGCAAAATCGTATGGAAATTTTGCATTGTTAGCCTTATGTGCTTCCAATGTTTGTTCTTCTTCATGCAAAGTTGCAAACCTCATGAATAGTGAATCCTGCCTAAGCTCAGCATTTGAAAGGGTCATGCTTAAGGGCCTACCATCAATCTTTATTAATTGGTATAGACGGTATCCATCTGGGCAATCTGAAAGCCACTGCCGTATACCGCTCTCAACAAATCCATAATAGATTGAAGGGTCTTGGCAAAAACAATATCCCTGATCTTTGCCAAAGTAGTCTGAAGTTGTTTTGTAAGCTACTATTCGGTTGGCAAAAGGGATTGCATCTTGCCAATTGTTAATTTGTGTCCAGCCTTCATTATCAACCACCGATTGTGCGTCTTCAGGCGTATTAGACTCAATACCCGCCTGGTCCATGCTAAACACACAACCAATACCTATAATTATTATAAAACTTACCATGTTTGCGCATTGCTTAACGATCATGCGTTGTCTTTCTGATTATGTAAAAGTAATGTCTTTCAATCCAGGATATTAAATGTCAATATTATGGTACATTCCTTTTAAAAATTCTATAATCCATTGGCCAATAGCTCACGTGACATGCAAATTAAACAATTTCAAAAAACAATTTGGCAGTTTTACACTGAACATGGTCGTAGTTTTACATGGCGCCATATTAATGATCCATACCGTGTCTTAATATCAGAAATCATGCTGCAACAAACACAAACTCAACGTGTTTGTGAAAAATATGAACAGTTTTGTAATCTCTTTCCTAATTTCGAACTCCTGGCACAAGCGCCTTTGTCGCTTGTGCTGTCATCTTGGCAAGGGCTTGGATATAACCGACGCGCACTATATGTACAAAAAATTGCTCAACTGGTTATGAATGATTTTGCAGGTCGATTGCCCACAGACCCGCAATTGTTACAAACATTTCCCGGTCTTGGCATTGCCACGGCAACCTCTATTTGCGTTTTTGCTTACAATATGCCATTTCCATTTATCGAAACCAACATTCGTGCTGTTTTTATCCATTCTTTTTTTGACAACAAAACAGAGGTACATGACCGAGAGATTATGCCTCTGGTTGCACAAACGCTAGATACAAAAGCCCCGCGCGACTGGTTTTACGCACTTATGGATTATGGTGTGATGATCAAAAAAAATCTTGTTAATCCAAATCGCCATAGTGTGCATTATATAAAACAAAGCAGATTTGAAGGATCTGATCGACAATTACGCGGTTTACTATTGCGACTATTATTAAAAAATCAAACAGTAGATATTGAACAGTTGTCCATGCATATGCGGACAAACCCAACTCGAATACCACGCATCATTGATAAATTGGTCCAAGAAGGATTTATTACAACAATTAATGGCACGCTCTGCTTAAAACAATAATGTTCGAAATCATTATTGTTTATCAGAACCAATGAAATAGCGGTACTGATCAGGCAACAGGTTGTTATTGTGCTTTATTCGTATTCAGACAAAGCAGGTATTTTGGCCTTCTCTGCATTTAAAAGCACTAATAGCTGATAAAGCGTCTGGGGGCCTTTGCTAAATTCTTCTAACGTTGCTTTGCGTTCTGCCTCAACCTCATTAACTTCATCACTATATTGAGAATGGACACTGGTAAAAAATTCTTCACCGGGATTTTGATAGGACATTGTAACGCATTTACATCCAATAGTGGTTATTTCACTAAAAATCTTTTCGTTAAGTTTTTCTTTGATTGCAGCGGCCTTAGGCGATATCTTTAAGGCGCTTTGCAACTTATAACATAGAGATTGTCTTTCCGCTTCTTGCCCTGTGTCATTGGTAGGCGTAAATGCTTTTAGCCAGACAGAGAGATCGTGTGGATTAATACCAGAAATAGCAAGAACAGGGAGCGTCTTTTCTGTTTGTAGATTTTGGCTACACCAAGCTTGTTGGCCGCTACTAAACAACGCTAAAAAAATGACAGGTATGTATCTTTGCATGCTAGCTCCTTTTTTTGTTACATGTTATATCAAGAGGATTATAGCAGGAGGATGATATAATGCAATAAGACTCTTAACGCGCAAATGATCGTCTATCAGGGCCGGAGAATAGTCAGACAAAAACCACCAAGCCTCATATGGCAAAATAAACTTTTGAAAAATAATGATTACCAAAAACATCTTTTTTGTTTTTCTAATGGATTTAAAACTATGAACAACAGTAGATTTATGAGCATATTTTCGATGTGTTATTTTACTATGATTCAGATCAATGCAGCTTTACTCTGCTGCAACATGGACACTTTACCATTAATGCCAATTAAAAATGGTCGCGACTGGAGCGGAGGACCGCTCAACACAACGTTCCTTAATACCATGAAAAAACTATTTGGAATAGATCTCTTTATTGAGACCGGCACCTATCTGGCAGAGACAGCTTTTGCAGCATCAAAAGTATTTGAAGAGGTGCATACGATTGAATTGGACAATGAACTTTTCAGTAGAGCATGTCAATTCTTTGCAAAGTGTCCATCTGTAACGGTACATTACGGTAATTCTGCCGATAAGTTAAAAAATGTTTTACATACTATTACCAATGACCGCCGTGTCTTGCTGTGGCTCGATGGCCATTGGAGCGGCCCTAAAACCGCATGTGGAGAAGTTAACACTCCCATCTTAGAAGAACTATATGCTCTAAAAAGAAGCGGAATACGTAATGCTGTAATTCTTATCGATGATATTCGTCTTTTTCAAAAGGGACCTGAAGTTGTCCTTGATATAGTTTGCTTTGGATATCCGGAGCTAGAAAAAATAGTAGAAATTATTCATTCAATTAACCCATCTTATCAATGTTATGCATATGGAGATTCTCTTTTGGCATATACCGATGAGCACATTACATGCTCACCTATAGTTAAAGCAATAACTACAAGTCGACTTAATAACGCTTGTCAAGATGAACTATTAAAAGCAGAAAATACCATCATACATGCATCACTTCAGGAAAAAACACTTTTAAAGCATTTATGTGAAGAGTGCGTGCAAGACATAGGATTCAACCAATACTATCATTTTTGGTATGGGCTCACATTGATAAAAGACAATCAACAAAAGGCGGCTGAGCATTTTATGGTAGCGCTGTCAGGCGGTTTCCAGCGTGCATCGATTTACACCAATACGCCCATTGACGAATTTCTGACTCTGAATGGTCAATGAGACTCAGTTTGAGCAGCTCTTTTGATCGCCGCATTAGTTCATCCATGGTCAATGCTATTTTTTTACGTGCGGTTACAATGATATTGGCAGTCGATTGCCATCTTGTATGTTCTATATTGATAATTTCAAAACCAAGTTCTGTTAAAACAGAACGAAATTTTTCCTCGTACCAGCCGTCATAATGAATTGCCCAAGCCGCCTCTTGTGAACCAAAAATATGTCTTAAAATAGCCTGTTTTGCGGGATATAACGTAGAAGGTAATAAAAATAGCTTTACACTTTCTTCAAAGTCTGGAGTTTCTATCAGTAGCGTTGCACCTTCTTTAAGCCAACAATGCCATTTGCATAAAAGTAAAAAGGCGTCTGTTCTTTGAAAATGCTCAAATAGATGATGTGATCTAATTTCATCAACGCAATCAGCTGGAAGTTCTAGTGTTGATATATCAGTGAATATATCTGCTCGGACGGTTTGAATTATGTTATGTTCAGACAATGGAAAATCTATATTTACATAACCTGGCAAGCGATGTACACCACATCCAAGATGTAATCGTAATGACCCTCCTGCATGCCACAGATTTTTTTTCTGAATTTCATTTAAAAAAGTATAAGAATATGTCGTATAATGGCTAATCATTAAAACAAAAAATCCGAAATATAACATATACATTTGCTTCACAACAATCCTATCTGGTTTTTTATAATCCTTTATGCATAACGTTCAATGTAGGACTATTTTATAGCATTTTTATGTATCATTTCAATTTTTAACCACCAAAGGGCATAGTTATGAAAAAAGTATTATTAATTTTGTTATCGACTGTATTGCCATTGCAAGCAATGGAACTTACAAAAGAACAAGAAGCTTTTGATTGCCTTGAAAAGACAATGATCGGTTTGCAACCGATCATTGCGATAATCGATCAGGCAATTCTTGAGGTTGGCAAGGCACTTGCCAACCCAGACTTAAAGGAAAAAGCAAAGTTAGCTCTGATGAAAATGGCAACCTTTGATAGTTATAAAAATAATTCCCATTCTTATTTGCGAAAAACTGCCTGGAAACAATTAAAGGTGCTCATTGATGAGCCAGAGGTCCACGACCTTTTTACCAAAATAGCCAAAGAGGATGAACGCATAGCGTATAGGTTTAACGCACTTAATTATCTTGATAAAATCGACGACCACGAAACGGTCTTTTCTGTTGAAATAATAAAACATATTATCAGTCATTTTGATGTGAGTACTTTGAGTTACGAGGATGGCAAAGCATTAGACTATGCTTTATGGTTGAATGGAACACTGGCATTTAAGGCCATAGAGGAGCTTGGTGAAATTACCTTTGCGCAAAAATTGCTCACACAATTTAACAACGCAAAAACACTACCGGCCATGCCTATTAAAACAGTTTGTTATGGACCGACGGACCATCGTCGAGTAGGCTTTTCTGCCATGCCTACTTCCCAAAGCGCTCCTCTTTATTCGATTTTGAAGTTTATTGGCGTGCATACAACAAATCAAGGCATATTTAACAAAATCGTTACCAGTTTAATTAAAAAATGTGAGGGGCAAGACTTAGGCCTTTTGGAATCACTTCCAGAAGTATTAGGCCATTTGCGCCAAAATAAATCTGTTTTTCAGACAAATCATTGCATAGACCCAGATAGAACATATCTACCCTATATAGCGCCAGACACTGCGCTTAGCAGCCTTCCAACCAATGATGATAGTTCACATGCATATAGAGAAAAAATGATACACGCTTTGATTGATATTATTAAAAATGATGCGGTAGGCCTAACAATAAGAAAATTTGCCATTCGTGAAAGTGCTCAATATTTTTTTACCACTTATGAAGATGAACCGATAAAAAGTAAATATAAAAAATATGCTCAAAAAATAGGCAAACATTTGAACGCTTTGGTGCTTAAAGAATCAACGCATCAAGATGTTAAAGCTGCAGCTACTCACTTGTTGGAAATGCATGCGCAGCTTAGGCCTTTTAGCCATTATTAGCCGTCATAGCACCTAGCGATGATCAAGGATTGCTTGATGAGCACTCACAATGCAGACAATGACCTGGCATATGATTTGCACCCTGTATTGATACTGCGAAAAATGTAGACCTTTTCATCTCGTAATACGTTATAAATCTTGACAAACTGAATGTTTCTGGTATGCTGATTAATAGATATCAAAAACATAGGAAATAACGCCATCCAAAGGAGGTCTCAATGAAAATATATAAAATTACTGCTTATGTATTATTGTCACTAGGTCTACACGCCTCATTTTGCACCATCAATGCAATGGAATCCCAAGAGTTAGACCTACGCAAGGCTACTGCCAAGGATAAGAACGCATTAAGAGCTATTTTCAACGATGCTGGAGACTATTATTGGGAAAACCCTCCAAAAAGCACCGGAGAGCGGAATAGTTATATTGAAGCTAGCGTATCAGAACTATATAAACGAACCAATAAGTATGTTGTCGTAATCAAAGATACGGATGAAGTTATTGGCATTGTTGGACTTAACAAATCGCCCGATCAACAGGGCCATGATGATACAATTACCCGCGGACTGCGTATTTCAGTATCAGGGCATAACCTAATAGCTAAAAGCCATAGGCGCAAAGGTTATGCAACTGCGATAACTCGGTTATCTATTAATAAAACATTTGCTGACTACCCACATTTAGGAGGCATCACATCTCACATTAACGTAAAAAATGAAGCAAGCATCGGAGTTATGGAAAAACTACGATTTGCTCATGTAGGCATTATGAGCGATGGAAATGGCACTATTGATAACGTATACAAAATCAGAAACCCCAATCTAATGCCTGATCTACCACCAGAAAACCAAAAACCGGGCCTGATTACAGCAAAACATGTAACATTGGCAACAGTTGGGATATTAAGCATCATTGCCACAATCGCTTTATACCGCTACTGGACTAAAAACAACAAAAAAGATATTGCGATCGAAGTTCAGCAAGAGACTTCCATAACAGATCCTACAACTGCCCCCTAAAGATTACTGCTACATAGAATTACACCTCGCAAGCAATCAAACCGTTGACTTCTCATTTATAAGCTCCTTATTCTTTGCATAAAAGATCAAAAAGGAGCGATTATGATAAAAAAACAGTTAGTATTGGCCTATGTTGGTTGCTTGATCACTAGTGCGACCTCTGCTGGTCCAAATAAGATAAGCAAATTATGGCCAAAAACCATTGTCTGGGCGTATAACGCTACTGGAAAAAACATATCGTCAACCTTTTCTGTAACAAGTGATGGTAAGCCTCTAATGGAAGAGGCTTACTTTCCTGTAGACAACTCTGTAAACATTATTGATCAATATAAAAGTGGGCGCGAGATGCCCATGCTTGCCGAATTTAGAAGAAATAGGGGGATCAAAAATGGCACTACATATGTGTTTACAGAAACGATAGACCTTCCCGGCTTGGGACCAATTTTAGAGCTCAAGCAGCGACTAACCGGCACTGCAGCCGGAAGCACCGCAGAAGTTGGCATAGCTGCTCACGCAGCCAACATAGGTGATCTGTGGTTTAATGACACAAAGTGGCATCGAGTCTTACTGCCTATTCTAGGCCCTGAAGACTCTAACGCAGTACTTGAAGTCTATACAGTTGATTTTTGCTTTTACCATAGAGCTTTAAATGCTAAAGGCCAGGAAGTAACACTTGAAGGCATAGGCGGGTCTCCTGATAGCATCAAATACGCCATAAACAAACTAGGTCGCCCATTGGGAATGACAAGAATGATGATAGAAGATATGAAAGCGGCTTATAATAAAGACAAAAAAGGCGAGGCTTTTGTGCTTTTTTCAACGTCCCCGATATTTTTGTTAAGTGACATATTGTTCTCACCAATCGCTGTACCTACATGGCTCATTCAACAAATGCCAACGCCATATGGAAATATTGTGTATAAAATATCGCATGAAATAACACAGGCAGGCAAGGACAAGAAGCAAAAGGCCGAGCAGAGGGCCGCGTATGAAAGACAACAAGCTGCTGATGCAAAAAGGCAACAAGAAGAGGAAAAAAAGGCGGCCGAGCAGGAAAGAAAGCGGCTCTTATGGGAAGCGCAAGCACCAGAAAGAGAAGCCGCTTTAGAAGCTGAACGAGAAGACAGAGAGGCGGCAGAAGCGGCCGTAAAAGCCTCCAGAGCGGCAAGAGAAGCGCGGAGCGTGCCAATCCGCATACAATAAGCTTGAGGGCGGGTCATTGCGTGATTAATGGGCTGTTTTTGGCGCCAATTTTTTTCTTGCAGGCATCATACAACATCACCTGGGCGCCATCAATTCGGCATGTTACACAACAATCAATATATTCTTTTTGAGCCTGGGCAGCCTGTTTGCAATCAGCATCACTTATGCTGCTGCTGTCAAACTTTTGAACAGGTTTTGCATAGCCAAACGCACTCTTCGTACGAAATATTTTTGGCTGAGCACTTTTGGTTATCATTTGCAAGTCAAGGTCAGCATCTATAAGATATGCGCTTTCTGGCTTAACAAAATGAACTTTGCAGCCATGCTCTTGAGCTTGTCTTAAAAATTCCTTATAAGACTTCCAATATGAAAGTGGCAACCATTGAATAAGCTCTGGCATTACAATTGTGTCTATGTCGCTCGTTGTTATAAATAGTGCAGTTGTTTGCAATGCCTGGCTGCTTGGGCGACATATAACAACGGTTTTGATCTTATTAGAGCCTGTTTTTTTAATTAACTCTGATGCTACAGTGTATTGCGCCCAAGATTGAGCCGATGTTGATGCAAATGAACCAGCATCCACCAGTATTGGTCCAGATAACGTTTGCAACACATACGCGTCTCTAAATTTACCCTCTATTGCATGCATTAGAGCAGTATTTTGTTTGTAAAACGCACAAACAATCATCATTGTGCAAAAAACCACTATCAAGCTGCATACATTACGAATAGGAGCATGAAAAATACGAAAATGAGCTAGAAAGAGCACCCCTGCCGGCAGCAGACATAATACTATAAGGGGCGGCTTGCAAAAGCCAATCAACCATGAAGGAGTTGCCCATTTTAAACACCACATCCACCCGCTTGTAGTCCACTCTAATAGACAGATGCACCATTTGTTTGGAAGTCCACATAGTTCAGCAAAAAACACAAATGAACTTAGTGATAGAAAGATAGTAAGAACCACGTTAAAAATGAGATTTCCAATGGGTGACAAAAGTGAAACCGGTAGCCCCCAAAAAATTATTATTGGCAGGGAAAGCAAAGTTAAAAAAAAATGAAGGTGTATAAACTTGATCGCGAAACTTTTAAAAGCATTCCAAGTACCAAGTTTATGTAAAAATTTCTTAAGCATGTCCTTTAGTATAGCACATTGCATTACAAATGTTTTTAAAATTCTTTAAAAATGGCTATCTGTTATGGTATTATAAAGTTAACCGCCCGTTAAAAGATGGTCGATTGTGATAATTTGGCTTATATAAAGCAATTAAAGAAGAATATCCATTACAAAAAAGGAGAGTGGCAATGAAAAGAATATTTGATAATCTTAAATCCCAAGCGAGACAAAATTGGCAAAAAGTAATGAACTCTACTAAACACAAGATGTCGCAAGGAGCTGAGTTTGTATATAAACTGATGAGTTCAGCTCATGGCGATAATTGGCGCCGCAAAGAATCAAAAAAGCCAAAGAATGACTAGATTGCCATCTCTGGGGCGTGTGCTTCATCAATTTGTTGATCGATCGTTGCGCCATTGTCGGCCAGCTCGTTCAGGATCGGCGCATCTGTTATTTGCTCTTGCAAGTTCTGTAGAACAGGTTCTTCGTTGACTTTTGTTTGGTCGGCTGATTCTTGTAACAACTCCTCTTTGGGCAACATTTCAACAACATCCGTCACCGTGACTGCTGCTATTGAAATGATAACTTGCTCGCTAGGCAACGTATCATTTTCTAGGACCACCACTTGGTCACCGTCAGATTCTGTCTGATCATCAATCTCCAACGACTCTTGCTCTTGTTGATCTTCTACATTTTTAAACCAAATATAAAAATAACTTCCTGCTGTTAAAGCCGCCAAAAACGCACAACAAACCGATAAATAAGCCTTGACCTTTAAGGCATTTTGTAACTGATTGTTAATAAGATCATATTGATTTGTCATATTTGAACTTGTTTGATTTGTTGAGTTAATCTGAGCTTGTAAAATATCCAGCTGGGCAGTTTTTTGTTTGAGCTCTTCGGTACATAGCTTTAATTCGTTATCCTTTTCGACGCTTAAACTTGCCAAAAGCAACACGCCCTCTTCTGACTTTTTTAGCTGTTTTTTAAGGTCTGTTTTTTTTAAGGAATATTGATGTTTTGAGTGGTGATGCTCTTTGTGATGAACGTCGTGGTCACTTTTTTCATCTAAATGTACTTTTTTCTTTAACATTTCATCGTCATTTTCATTATCGTCCATGCCTTGCATCGTATTATTTGCAAAAACGGTACTCAATAATGCCAATACTAAGGTAATTCTATTAAAACGCTCCATCGCCACTCCTTTTTCAAGATGATCACCTGAGTGATAATTACATACACTGTCCTCTTGATGCAAATTCTGCCAAAAAAAAATTAGAATATCTAGTAAACAATATATAAGGTTTTAAAAATATATATCTTGCTCTCATTTACGGCACTGACATAGAATGCATACTAAAGATTCTAGAATGTAGCTAAAAACAGGGCATTGATGCGCAATCAACAGCAGTTTATTGAGTATAAAGCATACCAATTAAGACGCTGGTCGCTTATTATGACCTCTCAGGCCGGGTCAGGTCATCCAACAAGCTGCCTTAGCGCGGCCGATCTTGTTGCCGTTTTGTTTTTCCATGTTATGAAATATCTTTGCAAAGACCCACGTAATCAGTACAATGACAAATTTATTCTGTCAAAAGGCCACGCAGCACCAGTGCTTTATGCTGCGTGGAAAGAGCTTGGTTTTATTGACGAACAAGAGCTTTTGAAATACCGCACATTTGCAAGTCCTCTGGAAGGCCATCCTACGCCATCCTTTGCCCCGGTACTTGTTGCCACAGGTTCTCTTGGCATGGGGCTAGCAAATGGTGTTGGTATGGGTATTAGCGCCGATCGTGATGCCCTAACATTTAAAACATACGTACTGATGGGAGATGCCGAGCTTACAGAAGGATCTGTATGGGAAGCAGCAGCGCTCGCTGCCCATTACGCCTTGGCAAATTTGACTGCTATTGTTGACTGCAATCAACTCGGACAAAGCACCACCTCCTTATATGGCCATAACGTAAGACGCTATGCCGGTATTTTTGAATCATTTGGTTGGCACGTCTCCATTGTTGATGGACACAACGTCCCAGAGATTATTGCAACATTTAATGCCATACGTGCTATAACCGACAAGCCATCTGTTATTATTGCCAATACAATCAAGGGATATGGCATAAAACATGTAGAAGGAAAACAAGGGTTTCATGGTAAGCCATTTAGTCAAACAGAGCTGCCTGGACTGCTTGATGAACTTGCAAGACGTTTTAGCGCAGCAACTCTGTTTGACACGTCAACATTTGAAAATTGGCTTCCAGACACACCTATTGTGCCAAATAATACAGGTAACTTGCCTACTGCTAGCCCAAAAGTCGCCTTACAATATCAAGACAATCCAATAGCAACTAGAAAAGCGTTTGGAGCCACTCTGGCTGCCATTGACGATGTACGCATTGTAACGTGTGATGGTGATGTAAAAAATTCAACTTTTACGCAAAATGTTGAGGAAAAAAGACCTGAGCAATTTGTAGAATGTTTTATTGCAGAGCAAGCCATGGTTAGCATTGCTACCGGCCTTTGGGCGTGTAAAAAAATACCTTTTGTTGCAACATTCGGCTCATTTTTAACGCGTGCTCATGACCAACTTCGGATGGCTAGTATCACTGGAGCTGCGCTACGCGTTGTTGGATCCCATGCTGGCGCTTCAGTAGGTGAAGATGGGCCTTCGCAAATGGCATTAGAAGATATTGCTATGATGCGTTCGCTGCATAATTCCGTTGTGCTCTACCCGGCTGATGCAATCTGCACACAACAACTTGTATGGGCGATGTACAAATATAATAGCGGAATAAGCTATTTAAGGTTGACCCGTGAACCAACTCCCATTCTATATGGATCTGATGAGCAATTTAGTATCGGTGGATGCAAAGTTCTAAAGTCAAGCACTCATGACAGCGCATGTATTATTTCGGCAGGAATCACTTTGTTCGAAGCCTTAAAAGCATATGAACACCTTGCATTAAACAATATTACCGTTTCTGTTATTGATGCATATTCAATAAAGCCTATCGATGCGCAAACAATTGAACGTGTGGTGCGTCAGTCAGACAGTAAACTCGTTTTGGTTGAAGATCACTATCCACAAGGTGGGTTGGGAGAGGCTATCACGATGGCTATGCAACCGTTAGTTGCAAACATGAAAATTCGGCATTGCGCCGTAAGGTCTATTCCTGGGTCGGCAACGGCTCAAGAACAGCGAGCTCATTGTCAAATAGACATGAGGGCAATTGTGTCCGCAGTTCAATCGTTATTTTAAGGTTGATAGAGCAATGAAAAGGCTATCCTATTATGTGTATGTTTTATATGCATTATCCTGTATTATTTTTTCTATAGCTGCTCTAAACAGCACTATGCTGTCAGCCTGTACCACTGAATGCGAAGATCAGCTACTTAGTAGAGCCACTCATAGCGGTAGCAGATTAAATAATGTATTAGCTCTTTCAATGTGCGCGGGTGAGTATGAAACCGCTCATAAATGGATTAATTTAGGTGCTAATCCGAGCGCCACATTGGAAACATTAGACACAGAGGAACGTCAGATAGCCATTGGCAAATTGCCAAATAGATCAAGGGAATCAAATCCAACATTATTTCATTTTGCCATACACATTGGATGCCCAATTAGTTTAATCAAATCCTTATCTGAACACACAACAAAGTTGTGGGAAAAAGATGCTTGTGGCTCTACTGCTGCTCATACTGCTATCATAAATAATAGACTAGACCTATTGGCATTCTTTATAGATCAACGGAACTTAAATCCAAACATTAGCAACAGCAAATGGGAAAGCTTATTACACACTGCGGCTTCCATTAATAAACCAACAGAAGCATTAGACATTGTTAAGTATTTATACCCGAAGGTTTATTACCCCATATTGTTAGATCTTAATACGCTCACGCCATTGCATTATGCAGCTTATGCGGGCAATGTAAACATAGTACATTTCTTTCTTGATAAGGGAGGCCTTAAAGTCGACGTACGTGCAAAAAATAACGAGACTCCATTGCACCTTGCCTGCTTTTCTGATGCTTGTGCATCAGTTGGTGTAGTGAAGGCCTTATGTTACAGGAACGCTAATGATCAAGCACGTAATAATGACTTACGTATACCACTGTACCACGCAGTGCATAATGGACATGTCGACATTGTGAGCTTTTTAATAAGCCTAAACAAAAACAGCGTGAATTCTACTGACATAAATGGCAATAGTCCTTTGTTATGGGCCTGCTCTAGAAGCGCTGTAGGCTCACTTGAATCAGTAAAGTTGTTATGCAAAAATGGGGCACATATTAACGAGACAAATCAAGCAAGATACAATGCCGCGTGTCTTGCCGCCAAACACGGCCACTTAGATATTCTTGATTTTTTGATAGATAAAAATGCAACACTAGCGAGCTCCAATACGCAACCATCAAATAAATCAACAATAGGACTGTTTCTTAACTATCTTATGTCTAAGAAATATAGAACTGATGCAAATGCTAGTGATCAAATTGAAATCATTCAAGCAAAAAAAGCCAAGAAGGCTAAAATGATTTTTAAAAAGTTAATTTCAAAAACAAATCTTGATGCGGTAAACTTGTCTTTAAAAGACTGCATTCAACAATATGGCGCCGCAAAGCCTTTAATAGCAGGCAATAGCGCTTCTTCAAGTCCGATTCATCATCCATGGCAACACCCGTTTGCTCCATGGAAGCTTCTTTTTGCAAAACACCTAAGCAGACAAGAGTGTTTTTATGTATCAAAAAATTGGATCCTGGCTGTAGTCCGCTCATCTGATGATTATGAGACCGGCGGAATTCATATAGGAAATCTTATATTTTCTGACATAGTCAGCCATATCTTATATGACGCAGAAGGCATTACTGCCAACAAACAACCAGGTGAAGCTGAACATTGTTTACAAGAGAGAAAAATACTATTTACTAAAATGGAACTTATAGAAATATGGGGAGCAACCAGACGCTTGATTCGCCAAGTTATAAAACGCGCACATGAAGCTGTCAGTAAAAAATATCACATGGATGACACAATCTCGCCAACAACTATTCCATAAACAAACTAACGCTTGCTTGATTAATAGTTTCTGTTACTCTCGCTTTTAAATGACTTCTGTATTAAAATTATGCTTGTAATCTTAATATTGAAACATTCAATTTTGTTTTGACAAACCTACACAGATTCTTTACATAATACACAACGTCTGTAATTAACCAGAAAAACTATATGCTTTTAGACGAACTCAAAGAACAGTTAAAAATTACTGATGAAACTACAAAGCTTTTAAATGCATTTTGGCTTTCTAATCAAAAAGAAGAGCATTATAAAGCTCTTGCCGCACAGACGGAAGACGAACAGTTCTGGCAAAAGCCAAATCAGGCATCTATTTTAAAAGAATTACAAGCTATACGGGCTCAACGAGACCGCCTAATGCATCTCGTCAAAATGCAAGAAGAACTTCATGAAATGGTTGTATTATTTTCACACGACGAAAAAGAGCTTGAAAAGCTCATGTTAGAAATTCGTGAGTTCAAAAAACAACTGGGTGAATTTAAAATTACTCTTTTGATGACAGGCGAACATGATTTTTCTAATTGCTTTGTAAGCATTAATGCCGGCGCAGGTGGCACTGAATCTCAAGATTGGGCAAATATGCTGTTGCGCATGTATATACGTTTTTGTGAACGTGAAAAACTCAACGCATCGATTATTGATATAACCCCGGGAGAGGAAGCTGGCATAAAATCAGCAACTCTTTTTGTAAAAGGAGACAATGCATATGGCTTGTTCAGAAGCGAGCATGGCGTGCATAGGTTGGTTAGAATTTCGCCATTTGACTCTAACAAGCGTCGTCATACCTCATTTTCAGGCGTTACAGTCACTCCAGAAATTCAGGACGCGCAGGCTATTACTATAGATCCAAAGGAATTACGTATTGATACGTATCGATCTAGTGGCGCTGGCGGTCAACATGTAAATAAAACAGATTCTGCCGTACGCATTACGCATCTGCCAACTAATATTGTTGTTCAATGCCAAAATGAACGTTCACAAACTCAAAACAAAGAAACAGCACTGAAGATGTTGCGCGCGAAGCTTGCGCAAAAACAGCAAGAGGAGCGCGAAGCCTATTTGAGTTCAAATATAACAAAAAGTAAAGCTGAATGGGGTTCGCAAATTCGCTCCTACGTTCTACATCCGTATAAAATGGTAAAAGATCATCGAACAGACTATGAATCGCCACAACCAGAAAAGATTCTGGATGGCGAACTCTTGGAATTTGTAGAATTATATCTGATGCAAAGTTCGTAGTTTTTCTGACATCACCTTTACGAATTCAATGATCTATGTGGCAAAGAAGACGAGTTTGAATTTGATCGTCACAACTCTGAACGTACTGCTCTAACCTGCGACTCAGGTTGTTCGTTTTCTTGGTACTCAATTTTATAGGCAATATTTGCATAAGGAGTTGGCATTCCCCTGGTCAAGACCGCAGCGGCGGTTGCAGTTAGGATGACGATGCCGATAACGGCTGCGGTGATTTGGGCAGTACGTTTTATTTTTTGATTACGTTCTACATTGCGTTCTAGCAAGCCTATTTCGTCCATAAGTGTATCGAATTCTTTTAGATGAAAATCATCTGCCTCCATTTTTGCAGTCGCTATAGCAGACTTTAAAGCATCTAATTCATCAAGCTTATTGGGATTATTATTGCCCAAAATCTCTTCTTTTGCCTTGTGAAAATTCCGTAAAAGTTGTCTATCTGCAGCTTGCTTTGCATAGCGGTTGTAGTCAGGGTGAACGTTGCTTGTTTGTTTTGGATCTTGTGGCGAGCTAACCTGTTCTTCGATTGGCTTTGGTGTGGCGTCACGTTCTCTTGCTAGTGCATGCTCTAGCTTGTTTTGTATATCTTGTTCGAATAAAGCATCACCCTTTATTGCTTGGTTGAGATCAGCAAAACTATCTCGCTGGATTTTTGTTATAAAAACGTTGACATCCTCATCTCCCTTATATTTGAGAGTAGTCAGATTCATGCTTGTTTGAGCAAGGTTTTTATAATGCTGGTGGAATTTACTTACATCATTGATCAAATCTTGCTCAAGACCTCTAATCTTTGTAACCGTTTCTTTAATCGGTTTGCTACACTCAATAGGCATCCTATCAGCCAAACGATTTATATCATTCAGGCCTTTGACTTGTTCAAAAAGGGTCTTACCTATAAACACATCCTCAGCGTTCTGCAGGCTTCCCACCATTGACAATTGCAATTTTCTTTGATCTAAAAATTCTTTTCTTTTGTTAGATAAATTTTTTAATGCACGCTCTTTTTCTGTTAAATCGCTTAATGTATCATATTGCCCCTGCAATTCTTGTATTTGTTGCTTTGTTTCGTTTGCTTTGATTGTAGCTTCCTCTAGGTCTTGACGTCTCTCCTGCATCCACTTATAGCTTCCTTTAACGTCATCCTTATCACCTAATTGAAAGGATAAAGACTTGTCGATCCTATTCAATGTTTTCGTAATTTTTTTTGCCCTCTTTTGTGCCGCAACAATGCCTAGCATCTGTTGTTCTTCCTCTTCCTCCTCGTCAGACTCCTCCTCCATCGCCACCACACTGCCGACCCCGCATCCAAGAACTGCCGACCCAAATGCTGAAAAGGTATTTGAAAACGGCGAACCTGAAGCATCTTGATTAAAACCACCAGCATTACATGCCATGGCAAACTTTGACATCCTGCCAAGTTGATATGAAAGGCTGTTCCAATGATACAGGCAAAAGGTGACTTTGTATTCGCCTAACAGCTCACCTTTGCTGCCAATGCGTGGAATTTTAATCTGATGCCACTGATCATCGGAAAAGAATTGAGCTTCAAGTTGTAGTGCTGGAGCCGCAACTCCGACCCATGCCTGCGTATTTGTCGCAGTTGCATGCATCTTTTGCTTGAGATGCAATACTGGTCCAAGCTCTGGCAGATCTACCACCTGGGTAAATTCATAGTCCGTGTGTGGCGCGACGCCGGTCCAACGGGAAAATTCTGTAATGCACGTGACACCGCTTTTATTGGCGCTCGTTGGTCCGTAGGCGATCAAGCTGTCGCCAACCTCTGGCCAATATTTAGTTGTATCGAGTGCTCTGTCGCTACTTTTAACGCTTTCAAAGGTGACAGGGAGCGCGTGACCAACGGTTCCTGCATGGGCTGGGTTGTATATGTTGACTTTTGTCAGTGCTGGAGCTGATATTCTTGATACATGCTCTTTTTTAATGCCCTCTTTTGCTACAAATTGATGCACTACTGCTACACAAACTGCTGCTGCAAGTAGCAATCGGCCTATGTATGCTTTT
>JABDES010000020.1 GCA_013286935.1 Candidatus Babelota bacterium | reverse complement strand
GGTTTTTTGGGTTGGCATACGCATGTATTATCCCTACCGTATTTATAGAGCTTTTCAACGGACATACGGAGAAAAAAACAAATGTTACTAATGCATTGCATGCCATTATGCGTGCAGGATTTCCACGAAAAACAAGGTTTGAATACATTAGACAAAGAGGAATTGGTTAAGCGAGCACCTAAAGCAAGGAATTGATGAAGATACCGGAAAAAATGTGCACCCTGTTCATCCACTATTGCCGCTTTTTTAAACGCATCAGTTTGCATAAGAGATTGTGTAGCTTTGTTTATCTTGCTATGAAAATTTTCTTGAATTTCAAAATAGCCTGGTACTATTTTTTCGATATCCTCTATGTCGACACCTTTATTATGTTGTAAATAGTATTGCCTTAACGTCTCTGCGCTATTCACAACAGCTTGATCTTTGTTATATATGTCTGTTACGAGGTCTCTATACATTTGTTCTGTAGTAGCCGGAATAGCTAGTTCTGCTTTTTTAAGGTCCTTAAAGGCCACTACCAATTCATTAGCCCAGTCCTTTATGACCGTGCCTGCTGCTTGGGGGGATAATCTTTCAAGTTTTGCAACTATAATATTCTGCAAGGCGATAAATTTTTCTTCATCGAGAGGATCAAAATTTTCCTCAGCGGTTTCTGTTTCTTGATTCGGGACAGTTTTCTTTTGAGGACTAAGGGCTTTTATGAAATCGGCAAAATCACGGCGCAATTCTTTGATTGGTTCACTGTCAGCAAGAATATGTAGTGGAAAAGCAAATAGGCCAATAAATCTTAAAACACCTAAAATTTTCTTAATTGTCACTGTATCTCCTTTAATCTATATAAAATCATAATAACATTAAGTTATTGCAAGAGAGAGCTTAAAAGCAATAATTTGCTATAATAAAGACTTACGCCGCAATTGCGTTCCGCTCATGAGCAATGTACAATGAAGCGCTGTATTTTCGCTATTATAGGGGATTTTTATGAGGCAATCCATAGGTCTTCATTTTAATGCTATCAGCAGTATGTTACTCACCATATTGATATACTGGTCTTTTGCATCAGCAATGGAAATTATTGAAATTATTGACGATAACATCGAAACCTATGGTGAATTTAATAGTCTTTGCGTACGGCTTACGCAAAGAGTTCTAAGCGAACTGGATAGAATTGGATTCTCTGGATCAAACATTCCTCACCTTGCAATGGCAAAAGAAAGCGCATGCTCTTTGTTGCAAAAAGAAAAATTCATTCAAGATAATAGGGGATTTGAAACATTTGATCCAAGCATTTTTCTAGATAATTACAGTATCACCAGAACAATATTAACATTGCATGCAAAAGATATTTTTGAAGTACTAAAAAACAACAATCGTTCTCTAGATTTAGCAGTGATGAAAAATATTTATACTATAGGGCGGGTTATCCCTGCTGGATACAAAGCCGTAAGTAACACCTATTGGATCGACATGGTATACGGCGATATATACTCTTCCATAAGCAAAGCCATACTTGATCATATTCGGAAGAACCACAATGATGTAATACCAAATAAAGTACAACCAGAATCATATGCTCATTTTGCGTCACTTTTACAGGCTACAACAGAGACAACCTCTGGAAAACAGCATATAGCTGACCGTTTAGCAAAGCAAAATGCTATAATAGTTGAAGGGACGGCACAACTCAATGATGGGTTCCCACATAGCTTACTTTTGATTAAAAAGGCTGCTGCTGATTACAACGCTAGGACAGGTACTTTTATTAGAAAAATGAGTGCATTGAATCCCGAATGCTTAACACGGCTAACAGAGTTGGAAAAAAAAGGGCCCTATTCTACCCTTGATCAACTATTAAGAGCTTTTCTTGCCAAGCAGGGTATCGGGCATATCATGTATGATATATCTAATAAATTATGTCGTGTGAAAAACTTAATAACTGAATCAGGCAAATCAAATTGGCTTCTGCCCTGTTTTTCCGATTCGTCATAAAAACCAAAAAAGTCAGTGGAATAATAATTTCTATCTTTTGAACGAATAAAACGTTCTTTTGCGCTGTATAATTTTTGCGCCCAAACTGGATTTGTTTGGAGAAACCCAATGAGCTCATCAAATTTGCTGTTGCTACAACACACACCTGAACTGGCGTTATTTTATGCAAGTGTACAATTGTTTAAGATTAGATCCAATGGATTAAGGCCTGCACCATCTATATCATTAGTCAAAAGTGATCGTGCAACCAAATTAGCATAATTTGGATATTGGTTTTTAAAATCGTTTTCATCAACACCATTTGCAAGAAGCAGTTCTATAAGTTTCTTATTCAGAAAATCCCCACCTTCATCATTGATAGCATTCCATACAGCGTCCTTACCGTTGTTATTTGTAAGTTTTACATCGGCCCTCGCTTTTAATAGGAGAGTCACTGTTGCAAGTTGTTTGTTTGATGCATTAACAACTTGAGATGAGAGCGTCCAGCTTTCCAAATTCCATTTCATCGCGTTCATCAACGGTGTATTGCCATCAATGTCTTGCACGTTAACATCAGCTCCCCCACTAAGAGCATCCCTAACATCGTTTATATGATGTCTGCCAGCTGCTTCCAGCAATAACTTATTGGTGACCGTGAGTGAAAGAATTTCATTGCTCATGCCCACTAACATACAGCTGCTTATTAATGTGGATACTGACACGATATACATAATGATTTTCATATTTACCTCAAGGTATAAATGTATTTCTAAGATTACAGCCCTGTCCGCAACTGAGTCAAAAGATCTGCACAGAGCGATCGAATCGTAACTTGATTGTCTCAAATACTGCAAGTTGAGCTGCCTGTCCTTCATTACATTGACTCATCAAAATCCTTGTATAATTGCTCGACTTGTCAGTCAAACCTTCGCTTTTTGCGAACAATCTTTAACTTTAATTTTAATTCCCTTAAAAAACTGGCACACCAGCCTTGGCTAAGGCTGGTGTGCCCGGCAGGAGTCGAACCTGCGACCTACGGATTAGAAGTCCGTCGCTCTATCCAACTGAGCTACGGGCACAATAAGTTTATTAACAAACAAACTGATTTATGTATGAATTGCTCATAAAAAGCTGTTTTCATCTTAAAGTCTACAGCACTTCTCCGACTGCTTCAAACAGTAGACTGAAATCATGTGCTGTAGCTTGCAATTGCACATCAATTTCTGTTCTAATATCAGCTTCTTTGCCTATGAGGTCATAGATATTTGAATGAATGGCTTTAACGTATTCAACAAACCGCAGCGCAAACCTTGCAACTTGATTTACCGGAATAGTGTCCAAACACCCACGCTGTAACAAAAAAAGCATGAGAACCTGGTCCACAAAGGAATATGTTACATGTTCTGGTTGTTTTAGCAATTCAACCACTCTTTCACCACGTGCAAGCTTTTGTCGAGAAATATCTTCTAGCTCTGTTCCAAATTGGGCAAAATCAACTAATTCCTTGTACTGAGCCAAGTCAAGTTTGAGCGTTTTTACAACTTTTCGCATGGCATCGGTCTGAGCTGCGCCACCAACTCGAGATACAGAAAGCTCAACATTAACTGCAGGCCTAATCCCTTGATTGAACAACGTACTATCAAGTAAAATTTGACCGTCAGTGATGGAAATAAGATTTGTAGGAATATATGCCGTAAGATCGTCACTTTGTATCTGCACAATAGGAAGCGCCGTTAGCGATCCACCACCAAGAAGCCTTCCAGAACGCTCAAGTAAACGTGAATGTAGATAAAACACATCACCAGGGTATGCTTCTCGACCGGGGGCTCTGCGCAACAACAAAGACATTTCTCTGAAAGCAACCGCATGATTACTCAAATCATCGTACACCACTAAAGCATCAAATGAGTTATCTCTAAAATATTCTGCTATGGTGCATCCTGTATATGGAGCAAGATATTGATTTAACACTGCCTCACCCGAATCAGCCACTACTATCGTAGTGTACGATAGCGCCTCATGTTCTTCTAGTAAACGTACTATCCGCGCTAAATTTGCTTGTCGCTGACCAATTGCTACGTATACACACTTAATATTGCGCCCTTTTTGGTGTATTATCGTATCCAAAGCCAATGTGGTTTTTCCAGTCCCACGATTACCAATTATCAATTCCCGCTGACCTTTTCCTATTGGCACAAGGCCGTCAATCACACTAATGCCAGTCTCTAGGGACTCGGTTATTGGTTCTCTTAATGTGACGCCAGGAATTAAAGCCTCAATTGAGCGTTCTTGCGTATCTGTCAAAGGCCCCATGCCATCAATCGGAATCCCAAGCGCATTAACAACGCGACCCAACATCGAACTCCCAACAGGAACTTTCAATACAGTGCCGCTACGCTTGACCGTTTCCATCTCAGTAACCGGAATCATATCGTAGAACAAAAATACGGCAACAGATCCCTCGTCAAGTTCAAGTACTATTCCGGAGTTGCCACCAGCAAAATGTACGAGCTCACCGTAGAGAACATTGCTTAAACCATACACCCTACAGATACCATCACCAACTTGGATGACCTTGCCAATCTCATCGAATGATTCCGCATGAGTACCACTTAAAGCACGCTCAAAAAGAGATATTAAATCCGTATTTTTTACATCCATTGATCATTTTTCCTTGCCGATACATATACAAAATAATATCGCTTTATTTAGCGTAATTTTAAAAAAAAATTATAAGACTGTTCAAGGTCAGAAACTCTTTTTGCAGCCGAATATTCCCACAGGTATTGATCGGTTTTTATGCAAATACCAACAATAAGTTTCTTATTAGCACAAAAAATCGGATCAATATTTGATCCGATTTGCCTCGAAAGACTTTTTTTCACTTGCTCCATTTGTGCAGGCAAAAGCTTGTGGGAACTTTCAACAGTAACAGACACTATAGAATGCCATTTTTTCGACAAAATTATTATTTTATTAAGTATATCTGGTAAAAAAATAACTGCCTTATTGGTAAAGAGCAACCGCAACAATCTATCCATCTGCTTTTTAAGCGGAAGATATTTTAGAAAAAGGCCGCTAAAAGCCTCCTGATCTACAGAGCAACTGGATAAAACAGCCACCATAGCGATCGCCTCTTTACGTTTACAAAGAAATTCGTGCGCTTGTTGTAATTCTTCTATAATATCAGGTGAAATTTGTTCGCAAAAAGCCCGTAAAAAGGCTTGAGCATAGCGGTTAACAAGATTTTCTGATGCAATATTTAACATAATGTTTTCTTTTGTAAAAGAACATCAATACTATGAGCAATGTATGCGCCCGATAGCTCATCGTCGGCATATCGATCCTGCAATGTTCTTTGAACATCCTTTAGCAGGTTTGGCATTATGGCCAACTCTGTATTTGCAAGCGCTTGGGCATTGCAGATTGTGTTATAACGTATTTCAATTTTAGCTTCTATACGTCTGCGCAACTCGCTATTAATTTTTTTCTGATGCCTACGATAATGAATAAGCTGCTGAACACGCCCCTGCAACACCTCGAAAAGTTTTTCACGTTCAGAATATGAGCTTTCTATTTGGGCAATCTGCGCATCTCCATCTTCTCCGGCACGCGTTAATCTCACAATCGTTATAAGTCTTTTCTCTAATCCAGCCCTCAAATAAGGCAAAATATACCTATTAAACATACTTGCAAGAAAACCAAAGAGCACTACAATATTTGCAATACGAAACAGGAAATGTAACAGTCCATAGCTATCTATCACACTCCATCCTCTAAAATTTTTTGAATAAGCATGTTCTTCATTTCAGCAACGGTTTTTTCTGAAAAGTCGTACATAACATTTGATAAACAGGTCTTTTTTGAAAATGGTAACACTTGATCAGTCTTTGATAAAAATGCCGCAGCCATCAAAAGTTCTTTTACTTCACGCGCAAAGACGGACCAACGTTGCTTATGAACGCGAGCGGCATGTTCAATAGACGGCTGTATTCCATCCGCATAGCGGCGTAAATATTCTAACTCTTCTCTGCGTTTTCTTACTGCGTGATACAGCGGTCCAAAGCCCCATAAAATGAGTAAATATGCTATAAAAAAATGAATCGCTTGAAAAACAATAGTGCAATTAATAATATTCATGGACAAAGGAACCTGTTCGTTGTGCGTTACAATATCTTAATGACCAAGCACGTAGGTTGCAACATAAATAAGAGCCCCAGCAAGAATCAAACAATATATAGCACCCGCTTCTACAAAGGTACCTATTAAAAGAGCTAAGTTTCTTATGCTTGCACCGCTTTCAGGATACTTACCAAGATTCTCACATGCTTTCATTCCAATAAGGCCTAGTCCTATAGATGCACCAACAACGCCTATTCCAAGAGTAAGAGCTGCCCCAAAAAGAGCTGCTGACTTTGCCAAAACCATCGACTCAGGTATCATCAGTTTCCTAGTATGTAATGAAATGGATAGAATATTTGTACAAGTGCATAGTTTTCGTACTGCATTATTGTTGTAACATAAAAATTATCCCTGATCAATAGATATAAATTGACCATGCAGTGGGCACACATTCTCACATGATCTTATAAAACCATTGATCATGCAAAAGAACATTGCCTATGCTCAACATTGCAAAGAAAAATACAATGATATGTTGGCTTTTGAGCAAAGGGGCAGAAATGGTTCTATCAAAATTAGGCGGCGTGTCATGGAAGATAGCTATAATATGCACATTCTGCGCTATATTACCTTCAACAAATACACCATTAGTTCTATCGGCAGAACAAGAGGCTATACGTCGCATAGAACTAGAGCTTTTTGACCTTTATGCTCCAAGCGATACGACTACAACAAAGATTTACCCTGTTGAACAGACACTTCAAAGCCACGCAAAAGGTTACGCCGAAAACATAATTCCGTGGACATTTATAGTATATATAGCCGCCGATAACGATCTAAGAAATTTTTCTATAAGAAACATAAAACAAATGGCATCGGTAGGATCCAATGAAAACATTAACATTTTTGTACACATAGATATTCGAATTTCCTCAACGCAAAAAATTACTCGTCGATATTTCATAGAAAAAAACAAGATAGTATGCGTCAATGAATTTGACGAATCTACGCAACGCATGAACAGCGGAGACCCCAAAACGCTTGTGTCCTGCTGCAAGCAGGCAATAGAACATTATCCTGCGAGCCACTATGCCCTTGTTCTGTGGAATCATGGTACCGGACCCATAGACCCCTTTAACTCGAGAATTATTAATCCATCCGAACTCTTTATTTTTAATCCAACCACCTGCAAGCTAGAATTAGATCGCTCAATAGGCTTCTTGGATCTCATGTGCCAGCAAGAACAAACTCATCATCGGGGAGTATGCTGGGACGACTCAACAGGGCAATATCTAACAAATCAAAAACTTGAAAGCGCACTGGACGAAATAAGCACAAACCTCCTTTGCGGTAAAAAACTAGACATTTTGGCATTTGACGCATGTTTGATGGCAAACTTTGAAGTTGCTTGCCTTGTCAAAAAATACGCACATATCATTGTAGGCTCTGTAGAGGTAGAACTAGGAACAGGGTGGAACTACGAAGAAGCCCTTATGCCTTTTGGCTACAAAGCACCAAGCCCACATGAATTTGCAATCCACCTGGTTAAGGCCTACAAAAAAACATACGCCTCCTTAACAAGTGACTATACACAATCGGCAATAAATTTGGATTTGTTGGATTTGCTCGAAAATAATGTAAACACCGTAGCGCAAATCCTAACAACTGCTCTAACAAGCAAGCAAAAGCATAACTCTGTAAAGAATGCAATTAAAGCAAGCAGACATAAACATCTGTGCACCCATTTTCATGAGCCGGATTATTTAGACTTGCATCACCTATATCAAAACCTCCAAGACAACTTCAAACAGGTGGTTTTTTCCGATATAAGCACAAATTCATCAATTAAAGAGATGCTCAACCAAGCTCTTGACGAGGGCAAGTCGCTCATAAAGCGAATTGTTTTTGCAAATGAAGCTGGAAGTAATCTCTCAAAAACACATGGCCTTTCCATATATTTTCCGGAACGCACTATCCATCCATCATATCCACCAGCGGCATTTTTAAAAAACGGATGGGTATCCTTTTTGAAAACATATATCCATTCATAATTCTGTCAGCAACAACGCATGACCAATAACGCGGTAATCAATTCTTGCCGCTAGGCTATTTTCCTAATGCCAAACTGATAAAATAGCAAAAATAAGATTTCACTCTTTTAAATGGACGCCCGATGGAAACTCAAAAAAACAATCAGCAATTATTAGATGACCTATACGCACCATACACAAATTGCCTACGCTGCCCATTAAGCACGCAAGGAAGAACTCAGGTGGTATTTGGAAGCGGCAATCCAAATGCGCAACTTATGCTCATTGGAGAAGCTCCCGGTGCGCAAGAAGACCTTGAAGGCAAGCCTTTTGTTGGAAGGTCAGGGCGACTACTCACAAAACTTTTATTGGCAGCGGGGACCTCTCGCGAGCAAGTATACATAACCAACATAGTAAAGTGCAGGCCACCTCTCAATCGCAAGCCACTTCCAATCGAAAGCAGCACATGCCGGCAGTTGCTTCTTGAAAAGCAGATCAAAATAATACACCCAAAAGTATTATGCACACTCGGATCTACAGCGTTGGAGGGCCTAATAAACAGACCCATAAAAATAACACAATGCCGCGGAAAAGTGCTTATGCTCGGAGATATAAGCATTATCCCAACATATCACCCTGCATACATACTACGTAACCCAAAGGAGCTGGAGCGTTTATACGCAGATCTCCTGGCGGCCACCCTGCTATCAAGCCAATAGGTCGGGAATGGTTGATAAGTGGTGGATATACGGTAGACAAGTGGTTGGCAGATGTCAACGGAACGAGGGCGCAACGCAATCAAGCATGGAGCTCGCTCCAACCATAGACCAGATATCCACCGGCACCAACACATTCAAGGACGCACTCTAGACGCGTCTTCGCCAGGTTATTCACCGCCCATCCACCAAGCCTATTGTCTTTACTATAAAATAGTATTTTTAAGATTTAATTATAAGGGTAAGCCAGTTGCTCATGGTGTTCACTGTCGTTGATTGTGTCTGTTGCTAGAGATATATATTTATACTACACTTGCAAGTAAGAGCGTTGACCTTGCTCTCAAAATGGGTGCGTCGTAGAGATTTTACTCGTCGATACACAATCAACCAAAAAAAGTTATTAAGCGCAGATTGACTGGATGGAAACATGGAACTTACTGACGTTATAGAAGAGTTAATAGATGAGCGCGGGCTTGATAGGGCGGTTTTATGTTCTATTATTAGCGAAGGCATGCTTACAGCTTATGCAAAAAAATACCCAACCTTAAACCTTAAAGTAGAATGTGACAAAAAAAACGGTAACGTATTAGTCTTTGTAGAAAAAGAGGTCGTTTCTGTTGTCGAGGACGATGCAACTCAAATAAGTATCAAAAAAGCTCGATTTATCAACAAGGATATTCAACTTGGAGAAAAAATGTGGCTGGCTTTTGATAAAGAGATTGGTCGCATTGAAGTTTTATGGGCGCGCCAAGCTATAGCCTCTCGGCTGCGAAAAATAGAGGTCGATGCCGTTTACAATGAGTTTAAGGATCGCAAAGGGGAGATTGTCTTAGGTATTGTCAACAAGTGCGAAAGAAACGGTATTGTCGTTATGGTGGGAGACACGCCTGCTTTCTTGCCAGAATATCTGTCCATTCCAGAAGAACGATTCAGTGTTGGCTATTCTATACGTGCGCTTTTGACAGAAGTTCTACCAGAGCCACGCGCAGATCACCAGCTTATCCTCGATCGCGCTTCGGAAGAATTTTTAGTCAAGCTGTTTGAGCTTGAAATCCCTGAGGTTTTTGAAGGGTTAATAGAGATAAAAAAAATTGTTCGAATTCCCGGATATAAATCAAAGATTGTAGTTGCATCAAACGACATTAACATTGACCCTGTAGGCACGTGTGTCGGTGTTGGAGGGAGCCGTATCAAGCCAATGTTGAAGGAAATTGGTAACGAGAAGATTGATATAATAGCATCAACAAATTCGTTGGAAGTTTTACTTGAGAATGCCCTAAAGCCAGCTAAGGTAGAAAGCGTGAGTGTTCATGATGGGGTGGCAACAGTCATATTAGATGATGAGCAGCGATCTCTTGCAATAGGAAAAAAGGGGCAAAATATATCATTAGCCTCTCGTCTTACAGGCGTGGAAATTCAGCTATCACACAAGCAGCCGCGTGATAATAGTGGATCCTTTGATTTGGAGTTATTGTAACAGAAGCTACTCTTTGTAGTTTCTTGTAAAAAATGTTAACCAATGTTGTTTTTTTGATATAAAGATTTCCGTAATGCGTGTATATGAATATTCAAAACAGATAAATGTCCCTGTTAAAACGGTGATGCAGTTTTTAGTGGATAATGGCTTTATTTTCAAGAGCCATATGGCTGTTTTGACAGATGAGTCCAGAGCTATTCTTGATAAAAAATTTGGTCCATTGCCATTGTTGGAAGAGCCAGCCATAAAAGATAGCCCTGTATTAGTGTCTGAGTCTAAGCGAGCTGAAGAGGTTCTTCAAGAAAGTCGCCCGACAACCGTGGCTTTATCTGCGAATGTAACCTCTTTGCCAGAGGCGTCCGAACAACATTCTATATATTTAGAGCAACAATCTATTGCTGATTTTGCCTTAGCGACCGGCAAATCCGTTAATGAAATTATTTTGGCTTTGCTTCGATTGGGACATGTTTCTTCAAAAAACCAATTACTTACAGAAAGCCTGGTTGCCAAGCTTGCAAAGTATTATGACATTGCCATCAAAACGAAAGATCAGCTTTCAAAGCAGCAATCTGTTGGATCTGTCAACAAGCACAACGTGGATGGTGTTGATTTACGACCAAGACTGCCCATTGCAGTTGTTATTGGGCACGTTGACCATGGCAAAACAAGTTTGCTTGATTTTATACGTAAAACAAGAGTTGCATCAAAGGAAAAAGGTGGTATTACGCAGCATATGGGCGCATACCGCGTTAAAACAAATTTTGGAGACCTCGTTTTCTTAGATACTCCCGGCCATGAAGCATTTTCTAAAATGCGGCAACGTGGGGTTCGGATTGCTGATATTGCTGTTTTGGTTGTGGCTGCGGATGATGGAGTTATGCCTCAAACAATAGAGGCTATAAAACATGCTCGCCAAATGAACGTGCCCATCGTTGTTGCTGCAAACAAAATGGACAAAGTCTCTCCGGAAAGATTGGATGTTATTAAGCGTCAGCTGTCTCAGCATGACGTTCTTGTTGAAGACTGGGGTGGATCGGTAGTTCTTGCGCCGATATCGGCAAAGACTGGTCAGGGCGTTAGCGAACTTCTTGATATGATTATTTTACAAACCCAATTGATGGATTTGCGAGCGGATTGGGCTGGAACCGCTAAGGGATTTGTTTTAGAATCTACGCTTGAAAGAGGATTGGGTCCTGTTGCAACCATTATTCTTCAGCATGGGATTTTGCATCTAGCAGATTATTTTACCTGTGGTTCAACGAGTGGCAGGGTTACATCCATTACCGATTCATATGGCACAAAATTGAGCACTGTTGAGCCTTCCATACCCGTTCGCGTTGGTGGGTTTTCATCAATGCCTGAGGCGGGTGATTTTTTCAATGTTATTGAAAAAAATGAGTACAAAAAGGTGGTTGCTCAAGAGGAAAAAAAAGGATCGGCTGGGAAAAAATTTTTACAAACCGATGCCATTAATTTGATTATAAAGACTGACACCAACTCTTCAAGAGAAGCCCTTCTTGGCGTAATAGAAGCAATTTCAAAAAAAATAAATAAGCAGTTTAGTATAATCTATGCGTCTGCTGGTGACATTAGTGAGGGTGATGTAGAACTTGCATACACCACCGGTGCTATCATTATAGGCTTGCATGTCAAGCCTGAAATTAAAGCATTACAATTAGCCCAGGCAAGAAAAGTTACTATCAGTTTATATGATGTAATATATCGGCTTATTGAAGAGTTAGAACATAAATACCAGGAAAAAGTCCAGGCAGCCTTGGTTAAGACAAAGATTGGTGAAGCTCGGGTCCTTAAAATATTTGATATCAAAGGTGTCGGTGTTATTGCGGGTTGCATAGTGACTGAGGGAAGAATTTCTCGTGATGGGGTTGCGGTTGTTTGGAGAGGCAGGCAGAAGATCGGTGAAGGTAAAATAGTCAGCTTGCAGCGCGACAAAAAAACGGTAAAAGAGGCGCATGCTGGGTTTGAGTGTGGTTTCCTTGTGGAAGGAGTTACGGATTGGAATCCGGACGATCGTGTCGAATGTTACCTTAGTCTTCCTGTTGGCGCAACAAAGTAGATTAAAAAATGCAGGGCAAGTCTAGTTTATAGACTTGCCCATTTTTTTGAAAAATCATCAATTCGGTATCGTTATTACTCTTGAGTAGCAATAGTAATAATAAACATTTTAGATACCGATTCATCGAGTGGTGATTTAAGAAAATCACTTATTTTGAGCTGAGTGTCAGATTTTTTTACTCCACAGGCGTACTGTTGTACCGTCGCAAGATGCCCCACGCTGGGAGTGGTATTAAGTTCTTGCTTGTAAATATAAAAGAGCGCACTTTCATGTTCTTGGCCATAAAAATCCGTTTGTCCAGGCGCTAAAGTAACAGAGTTACCGCCATTATTTTCGCCAATCGCACTTAAAACAACTTCGAAATTCATATCATTTGTGATCTCAAGGCGGCATGCTATCGTTACTCCTGCAATGAGCAGGAGTATTGGACATATTGATATCTTTATAATAGTTAATAAGCGATTCATTTTAGTCTCCTTTTTCTCTTTTAACACATAGAAAGCTTAAAGATTATACTATATTGATAGCCTAAAGCTTTTTTATGTTAAAATGCAATAAAAAATAGAATCTTGGTGTAAGCAGGACCAAAAAATGATTATTTGTTCAATAAGTTTTTAATGTCTTCTGCGTGGCTTGTCACATCTATGCTTGATAAAATATGTTTAATAATGCCAAATTGGTCGATAATAAATGTTATTCGCATGGGCGCAAAGTAATGCCACCAGTGCGACCAGGCTCCAAAGGCTTTTGCAATGGAACCATCTGTATCGCTTAATAACATAAATGGTAGATTATATTTTTTTTTGTATAGAGCATGTTTTGTCGGACTATCATAGTTTATGCCAACAATGGCAACATTATTTTTGTGAAAAAAGTGATACGAGTGTCTTATTGAGCAGGCTTCTTTTATGCACTCCGGTGTATTATCTTTTGGGTAAAAAAAGAGCACCAGGTCTTTTCCATAAAAATCCTTTAGAGTGATTATTTGGTTAGCATCATTTTTCAAGCTAAAATATGGTGCTAAATCTCCAACTTTAAGCGCTTTAATGCTTATTGGCCCTGAAAACCAACATAATATAGCAAAAAATATAATACTTATTTTTTGTATTAAAGCATCTTTATAATTTTTTTTCATATGGTTCTTTCTGTTGGGCTTGCAGGCAATAAAATTATATTCCTTCAGCAGGCAATATGTTCATTTGTAGGATGTATTATAGGCGATAATACATAAAAACCATAGTAAAAATAGCCTGTAAGCAGATTTTCACTGTTCCTAGTGGTTACATTTTTCAATTTGTTTGGTATTTTGCAGCGAGTGGTAATAGTCAATAAAGCATTAAAGATAGATTGGATTAATGTTATGCAAAATCATGTATGGTTATCTCTATTTTCTATAAACATGGTGAGCAGTCTTGTTATTTGTATGCAGGGGCATAAAGGTCCAATGAATGCTGAATGGTTTTATAAAGGGGAAGATGCCTCTTTTTACTGTGCAAATGTATTACACCAAAACAACGACTGGAAAAATGCGCATCAACATTACATAGATTTTTTTGCGGACAATAAAAAAGGCATACCAGCCTATGACCGGCTAATGTGTAATCTTAATATGGGGGCTTGTCTTATGGCAATGCAAAGACCTACAACAGCATGGACAGCGTTTGATTTGCTTATCGATATCCCAGAAGACAAGCAGTTACCACCATGTATAGAGACCTGCAAGCCTGGAAACACCATTCTTGTGCGAAGCGACCAGGTCGGGATTGGGGACATCTTCCATTTCCTGACTGCTCTTGATTTGTTAAAAAAGAAGACGGGTCTAGGGGTAATTTTTTCTGTAAGAAATTTTCTGCACTCCGTTTTATCCAGCGCTGTTAAGGCGTATGGCATAAAAATGATTCCAGAAGGGGAGCCGGCGCCGGAGGCGCGATACCATACACATATTGTTTCGTTGCTTGGTCACTTAAACATACGTGCCAAAGATTTATTGCCAAAAGAGGTGGTATTTATTCCGTTTGAAAAAGCATTGGGAAGGGTCATTGACCTGGTAGATCCGATCTTGTCTGCGGGAAAAAGGATTGGGATAGTATTTTTAGGAGAAAATAGGCAGGCAACGCTTATTGGTGGCAAACAACTGCCGCGAGATATTACACAACATGGCAGGCACTTGTCCTCTGTTGCTTTTGAATTATTGCTTAAAAATAATCCTGACTTGGTGCTCCTTGACTGTGGTACCAAGGATAGCAAGGTTACTGTAGGTAGCGAACAGAACCGGGTTTTTTGCCTGGCAAATGAAGAACGGCCATTTGACACTATAGTTGCTCTTGGTCGCATTATGAGTGCTTGTAGTGCAGGGGTAATGGTTGGGTTTGGTGCAGACAATGGTCCTACAAATGTATTTTCCCGTGCATTAGATATTGATGCTCAGAACTGTATGTCCTTTATCATTCCTAATGCTAAAGAATACGACATGCGAATGGAGGGAGAGGGAGACAAATATCGCCAAATGCTTTCAAACTGTTGGGTTTACAAGTGTGAATCGCCTGAAATGCAGTGTGCTGTTGTTGAGCGTGCATATAGGGATATGGTCAATCAATAGTGCTGATCATTATGCAAGGCTCTTATTTTGTATAAGAGCCTTGCATGTTTTGGGAGCGTTTTTGCTAACTTTGAGTTGCTTCATTGCAAACATCGCAGCTTACCTTGGGTGTTTTAAAATCAAATACTAACTCAAACAGTTTTGATGTCGTGGCTATTACTCCTAGGACGGATAGAAGGGATTTTGTATCCATATTAAGAAAGCCGTTATTTTTACATTTACTTTCAATGGCTGAGCCCACAGAACCTAAAAATAGGAGGCCATAAACAATTTTCTGGACGTTTTTTGATAGCTCCGTTATGTCCTTCCCCTTCTCGTCGGTACTCGTTGTGATCATACCGCGAGATCTTAATAGGGTATCACCAATGTAGATAGCTCCCATGGGTATTGCCAGAGCTAAAGCTCTTCTGGTAAATTCATTTACGCCAAAAGCGTTATGCTTGCAGTGTTGCTGCCCGTCAGCTCCCATCTTAGATACCGTATGTGCTGGATCCAAATTAAATAGGTCTATCAGAAAAAGGTTTAGTCTTTGCCCGCCAGGACATTTGCCGACAAAGGCCTCTGTCAGTTTTTTTAGGCTGTCAAAACCAAGAGCATGGGCTGGTTGCGTTAAGAATAAAGGTGTCAGTGCCAGCGTTAATGCAAAAGTTCCTGTTAAAAATCGATTTGTTGTTGTCATATTAAATCCTCGCTGTAAAACTGTTATTACGGCTTGTAATTATTGGTCAAAATCACATTATAATTACTATTATAGTGTATTTATTTAATAATGTAAACTAGAATCTCATAGAATAGGGAGTAGTCCTTTGTTCACCATTTCCTTTGAAATTGGAATGAGATCCATCTCTAGGCTTGTTGTTATGGTACGAAGGTCGCGCTCCAATGTCGCGCGGGATGCGACTGGCACGTTCTATAGCGACTTTTCTATTGTTAAATAGCATATCCTGAAGCGTCGATTGCACCTTTTGAGCCATTTGTTCGTTTTCTATCACCACAAAACTCAAAGAACGCTGAATTTCTATTTTGCCAAGGCTCCTGCTGCTGATATTGGTTGGTGTGCATATAAAATTAAGGAACCTGCCTTTGTCAATCCCATGGTAGCTTCCAATATTGAATTGTAAGATAATTCCGTTCTGGGCGTAGCTACCTAAGCCAGATTTTTCGTTGTTTTGATAATTATCATTATTTTTAAAAGGCAGATCCCTTCCCGATCGATATTCTGATCCAGCATTGTTAATATCTGGTAGGTTGGCGATGCCTTCTAATTTATTTCCTACATAAAGCGCGCAAAGCTTATTTACAATCTCTTGATGTGGTATATCACCTAGTTCAGTCAATAAAGTTTGCATTGCCAACTCGACGGATGGTATGGATTCTTGATTTCTGATAGTTAATGCAAGATGCTCCAGTTGTTTTGCTTGGATCTGATTTGCATGAGGGACTGGAAGTAGCGTTATCGGAAGACCTATTTGTCCTTCGACCTGCTTTAGTCTGCGTATGTCGCGCGGATTGGTGATAACGGTCCATGAGATGCCAGATTTGCCGGCACGAGCGGTTCTGCCGCTTCTGTGTGTGTATACCTCTATATCTTCTGGAATATTATGATGAATAACGTGCGTTATATCATTTACATCTATTCCTCGCGCTGCAACATCTGTGGCGACAAGCAATTGGATTTTACGATTTCTAAATTTTGCCATAATAAAGTCGCGCTGAGTTTGCGATAGGTCTCCATGGAGAGCTTCTGCTGAGTAACCATCCCTTGTAAGTTTTTCTGCAATTTCCTGGGTTTCCCGCTTGGTGCGGCAAAATAACATTCCAAATAAATTTGGCGCGAAATCGATGAATCGGCGAATTGCTTCATATTGATTATGTCGAGCAACCAAGCTATAATGATGCACAATGTTACGAGCCCCAGCGTTTTTAGACCCAACGGTAACCTGTACCGGATCTTTCATATAGCGTTGTGCAATTTTACCTACAGCCTGAGGCATTGTAGCAGAGAATAGCCATGTGTTACGCGAGGTTGGCACATTGGATAAAATAGTATCGATGTCTTTTTGAAAGCCCATGTTGAGCATTTCGTCAGCTTCATCTAGCACGACTGTGTTAATAGCGCCAAGCTTGAGCACGCCACGGTTGAGTAAATCTATGACTCGACCAGGAGTTCCGACAACTATTTGAGCGGATCGTCTGAGGGCATCTATTTGTTTTTCAATGCTAGCCCCACCATATATTGCTACCACATCGATTGGTATATATTTAGAGTATGCTTGCAATTCTTTAACGATCTGCAGGCATAATTCCCTTGTGGGACACAAAACAAGTCCTTGAGGATTTCGTTTTGTTGCATCGATTTTTGTAATCAGCGGCACACCAAAAGCGGCCGTTTTCCCCGTTCCTGTTTGAGCTAGACCA
>JABDES010000019.1 GCA_013286935.1 Candidatus Babelota bacterium | reverse complement strand
TATTTAATGAGAAAGACCCTGTACATTAGACTGGCTACAACCTTTTCCATACTAGTATGCCTGGTGCAGATTTATAAAAATTCAATCATTGCCTCAGATTTACATTTTGACAGGCGTCTTTTTTGTTTATGCAACAGAGCATCAGACCCCTTATCCTCCAGCGCTGATCAAGGGTCAATGAGCAGGTCAATGCGTGCTCCCATGGCAACACCTGCCAATGCAAGCTATTCAATATATCAAGCCAGAGAGTATATCCTTGGAGTTATTAGCGCATTGCGCATTGGGCTACAAGCATCCATTACGCACAAAAATCTTGATCTTCTTACCAACTATCTCTTGAGCGTTATAGATGAGTTGCACTATCAAACAGATAAAGACCTCATTGATCAACTATTGCGAGGCGCAATTATAGAATTTGTAGAAAAAATCGCTTTTACAACAGCATATGAACAAACTGGCAACAATCTATTTGCCGAAAAACTCGCAGAATCTATGCGCAATAACGTTATGGCCTTAATGAGCAAACAGCGATATATTAGTGCATCACTTATTAGTCCATTTGTAGGTATTGAGTTACAAAAGGCAATCGATAATTTTCTTATCGAACAAGCAGGACATTATTATTTTAGAGACAACTCATGAAATCCCCTACTACATTTATCATTGGAATAATAGCCAGCTTAATACTAATATCGGCTTTTTGGTATGGGCTACAACAGCAATGCGTAGTGGCTTACAAACATTCACCTTGTTTGGTTGTAGGAACCAATGCAACATATCCGCCATTTGAATTTTTAGATGACAATCAAGTTGTTGGATTTGATATAGATATCGCTACGGAAATATCAAAACGACTAAATAAAAAAATTGTACTTAAAGAGATGTCATTTGATGCTCTTGTACCGGAACTTTTGACGGGCAGTCTGCATTTTGCAGTATCTAGCCTTACGCCAACCGCAGAAAGAGAAAAGCAGGTTCGATTTAGCAAACCGTACTTTGTAGGCGATCCGTTTGTAATAGCCACCTTAAAAAACACCCCAAAGCCAAATTCATTACAGGACTTAATAGGAAAAACGGTGATAGTCAATATTGGATATACAGCAGATTCGCTTGTTTCTAGCGTGCCCGGCATCGACGTATTGCGCTTAGATACAACAGCGGAAGCCTTGCTTGCTCTACAAATGGGACGCGGATCTGCACTTGTAACAGCTAATAGCGTCATGACTGATTACATAAAAAAAAATAAATCGAATCAATTTAATCTTACGGTGCTGTCTGATACTAATGAGACCTATGCAATTGCTATCTCTCCTGCATATCAGGAGATGGTTGAACCAATTAACAATGGTTTGGAGCAGATGGAAAAAGATGGAACCATTACAAACCTTAAGGATAAATGGCTTAAGATATGATTATCGATTTTGCTCTCTTATTTTCTTTGTTGCCAGCATTTGCTAAAGGCCTGTCCGTCTCGCTTTCGATAGCAACATTAAGTTGTTGTATAGGAGTGTTTGTTGGCGTACCATTTGGCGTCATAACAGCCTATAAGTCCCTCTTAAGATACCCGGTAGCACTTTATGTGCTGGTTATTCGCGGCACCCCTATGTTAATTCAAATATTTTTTGCTCTTTATTGCCTGCCTACGCTCGGCATACATTTTGCCCCTTTTTGGCTAGCTGTTTGCGCAATAGGGCTTAATAGCGCTGCATATGTCAGTCAAATTATTCGTTCTGGCATTCAGGCTGTTAACCGCGGAATGCTTGAGGCTGCACAGGCTTTAGGCTTTTCTTGGTGGCAAACAATCTGGTACTTTGTATTGCCACATGCCATTCGTATTACGTTTCCAGCAATTGGAAATGAGTTTATCAACTTAATTAAAGATTCTAGTTTGGCATCTACGATTGGCGTTATGGAACTTACGCGAACCGGACAACTAAAGATGGCAGGCTCGTATGATCTAATCACCATTTGGGCCGGAGTTGGGGCTTGTTATCTGATTGTTACCTCCTTGTTATCCTTTGTTTTGTATATTTTTGAAAAACGAATAAATGCTCATGTTGAAAATAAATAAACTCTGTAAAAAATTTAATGGTAAAATTGTGCTTGATTCAATCTCGCTCAATGTCAAACCAGGCACAATTGCTGTGCTTCTTGGGCCATCCGGCGTTGGAAAATCAACGCTTTTGCGTATTCTTAATAATTTAGAAATACCAGACTCAGGCACAATAATGCTTGATGGACAAGCTCTTGATTTAAAAATAGTTAACAGATCTCATATTGTTGGTATGGTATTTCAGCAGTTTAATCTGTTTGAAAACTTGACAGTAGAGGACAATATTATATTGCCTCTTGAAAAAACAACCAATATAAGCCACGAAGAAGCCGTAAAGATAGCAAGGCTGCTATTAGAACATTATGGGCTGGCAGATAAAGCCAGCTCATATCCAGCCTCATTGTCTGGCGGACAAAAGCAACGGCTAGCGATTGCTCGTGCAGTAGCACTTAAGCCAAAAATTATCTGTTTTGACGAGCCAACCTCTGCGCTTGACCCACTTTTAACAAATCACGTAGCTGCAAGCATTCAAGAATTAGCCCATAAGCAGTTTATAGTGTTAGTTGCAACTCATGACACAACGCTTGCCCAAAGACTACAAAGCACCATATATTTGATGAAATCAGGGTCCATTATAGCCTCTGTTGACTCTAAAGATTTTTATACCAATCGCGCTAACTACCCAGAAGTAGACCAATTTTTAGCCGGATTTGCACAGGAGGTCGATGGGAAAAATAACCTTAGGTAAAGTTCCTTCCAAAATAATTTACTACTACCTGATGGTATCGGATGCGCTAACATCGACAGTAGTGCTTGGACTAATGTTTGCGTGACTAGATTGGATGTATTACTTTTCACTTCCTGCTTATATATTTGTTGATAATAACTCAAAAGCCCTTTAAAAAGCTCGGTCGTTTGTTGTTCAGTAGGAAGATGCGTTTCAAGCTCCTTTAAAAATGCAATATGCGAAACTTTAACATCGCCTATAAAGATTTTTAGTAATGGATGGGAGTAATTTTGCACAACCGTTGGATGACATAGTTGCGTTAAAACGCAACGTGAAGCAATTGTATCAAGCACAAGCTTTTCATGATCTGCAATAAGAAAAAAGCTATACCCAGCTGGAGGCTCTTCTAATAACTTTAATAAGCTATTTCCGGAGCTAGGAGTCAAACAGTGCGCCTTTTGGATAATAAAAATATGCTGATCATCAGCTGGCTGCAGAAAAACTATTCTTGAAAAGATTGGACTTAGCTCCTCACGCGTGTACATCTTTTCTGGCGCAAGCATGGTAATGCTATGATGCTGTTGCGACCTTATTTGCTTGCAGGCAACACATGCCTTACAGCCTCCAGACACACAAAATACTTTGGCAAGCTCGCCAATTACATATGATAGTGCCATCTCGTGTGGCCCTATTATCAACTGGGCGGGGAGCTCTTTAAACATGAAGAATCTTTTCCTTAAGTTGAAAACCGAAGTCGTTTGAGGTTGTTATTATCTGAAATTATATCCAAAAAAAACGGCAGGGTCAAAATGGATTTTACGATCAGGTTGTATTATTAGAAATATTTTAAAATTATTCTTTACAAAATGAAATAAATTTTATTAGGATGAGAATACAAGGTAAGATTATGGGTAGTCCATAAGAGAATATTACATAGTAGAGTTAAGCTCTACGCAACACTATATTATAAGGAGTATGGCGATGAAAGAAGATAAGAAGTTCAAAAAAAGCATTAAAAGTGCCGCACCTAAAAAACAAGAAGCGTGGTCGAGCGATGAGCATCATGAAGATTCTGACTTGTCATATGGCATGACCAAAAAAAATACCAAAGGTTCGGCAAGTAAACGTGCTCTTTCTGAAAAGCGTGCCAATAGTCATAGAAATATTAATCATGCTGGTACATCAGAACTATATAGAATTTCTAGATCAGATGAGTCAAATGGTAACGAAAAATCATTTTCCACCGTTCGTAAGACTCATAAATCACGCTCATAAGACTCTAAGAGGTTAGGTCAGATTGTTACTATTAGTCCAATTGCCGAAAGGCATTGTGATTTGCGGGGCAACTTACCACTCTTTGGAGTTTTGGAGTAGGGAGCCCACCAGATAAGCCTGTTAAAGGGTTAGACTGGTGGGTTTTTTTTGTTGTTTATTGCGTATTATAAGCTCTAATGGTACCGTATATACAATACAATAGACTTAGAGCACGCCTAGAAAGATGTATGGTAAGTGAGGAGAAATAGGTATGAACCATATGCATGATTCAGAACAAACTAGCCGATTAAAGCCACAATACGAAAGTGGATTAACTAGTCTATCGTTTCTTTGTAGCATGCTACGTCCATTTTGGAAAGAAATACTATCTCTTATCGGTCTTTCGTTATGGTGGTCTATTGATTTTTCTTTGCGCCCCTACCTTGTCAAAGTTATTTTGGACCGTCTTGCATGTGCAAATCGTACAGCCATAGTTAGTTTAATTTTTGCTCCCATCTCTTTTTATTTGTTGGCCACTTTTTTTACAAATATTATTGTACGACTGTATGACCTTGTTTTACGTAGAGTAAGGCCACAATTAAAAAAAAATATTGTCTCTCACGTTATGAAAAAAATTATGCGACATAGCCACAAATATTTTCAAACACATTTTACGGGAGACTTGGGAATAAGCATCCAGAATATAGCTCGTGGGTCGTCAGATATTTTTTCTATATTAATTGATCGATTTGTTAGTTACAGTCTCGCTCTTGGCATTGCAATCTTCACTATTAATCGCATTAATGGTTATTTGGGCTCACTCATGCTTCTTTGGATAGCCTTATATCTCACGGTATCATGTATCTGCTCTCCTATAGCACGTCGATTATCGGTCGCTCAATCGCAATCTCAGATGTACATGATTGGAAATATTATTGATATATTTTCTAACATGCTAACGGTACGTCTATTTGCAGGAGTACCACACGAGGAGGAAAACATTGACAAATGGACAAGCGATGTCCAAGAAAAAGAGCGAGCGAGGGACCTTTTCCTCATAACACTATGGCTTACGCAAGGGCTATTGTTTTCAGCTGTACTTTCTTTGAGCTGTTTTTTACTTGTTATGGGGTACAAGAGTGGGGCTGTGTCTGTTGGTGATTTTGGCCTTATTTTAACGATAAATGTTTCTATTACGGACTGCTTGAGTAATTTTAGCAGAGATGTTGGTAAATTGGTTGATCAATGGGGGTTAGTCAGTCAGGGATTGCAAGTCGTTGCCTTAGAACAAGAGATGGAAAATAGCCACAAGGATAAGGAGCTCGTTGTTAGCGCCGGCCAAATACACTTTGACAAAGTAACATTTGCGTATCGAACTGCTCAGCCATTGTTTCATGAGCTATCCATCACCATACAGCCTGGTCAAAAGGTAGGATTAGTCGGGTCCTCAGGGAGTGGAAAAACCAGCTTTGTTTATCTTATTTTACGATTATTTGATATTAAGTCAGGCTCCATTTCCCTGGATGGCCAAGATATATCGAAAGTGTCTGTAGACACACTACGACACGCAATCAGCATGATCCCGCAAGATCCGACATTATTTCACCGAACGCTTCATGAAAACATTAAATATGGCTCATTTGATGCTACAGAGCATGACGTGGCAAATGCTGCACTCAAAGCCCATATAACCGATTTTATTGCCGCCCTACCTCAAGGGTACGACATGATAGTTGGCGAACGTGGAGCCCGCTTATCTGGCGGTCAGCGACAACGTATTGCAATAGCAAGAGCTGCTCTTAAAAACGCACCGCTATTGATTTTAGACGAAGCAACAAGCGCGCTTGATTCGATTACTGAACAACATATTCAGGAGAGCCTGGCCGATTTGATGCATGAAAAAACAACAATCATTATTGCTCATAGACTTTCTACGCTACTGCATATGGATCGTATCTTGGTATTTGATCATGGCACAATAGTAGAGGATGGCTCTCATCAAGAGTTATTATCACAAAGAGGCACATACCAACGCTTATGGAATGCTCAAGTCGGCGGATTCTTACCAGATGAAGAGGATGAGGCAAAAGAAGATAGCTCTAACTAGCTCAATTAACATTGAACATAAAGAAGGTTTATAAAAAATTGATAATCGAAAGGGACTATTATGCCTGTCGTTAAAAGATCTGCTCCTAAAAGGGTAAAAGGGAAACGTATGAAAGATGAGATGGAAAAATTCAAAGAAGGCACATTGCATTCCGGATCCAAAACCGGTCCTATCGTTTCAGACCCTAAACAAGCTATTGCTATCAGCCTTTCAGTATCTGGCCAGTCTAAGAAAAAAAAGAAGAACAAGCGTACATCTTAATAACATTATGTACGAAATCCTTTTTGCAGCGATCGCTTGAACATCCACTGCTCTTTTCTATGCATTTTTTTATGTTCATCATTGGTCTCATGATCATATCCTAAAAGATGGCAAATTCCATGCACCAATAGCCTGATGATGCGCTCCTCAAGTGGCTGATTCCAGAGACCAATATCTGCCAAGATGTACTCTGGACTCATAATAATATCTCCTAAATTTTTTTCTGCCTGATCTGTAGCCTTAATCCGTTTTGTCGGCTGTGCGTTAGGATGCATTGGAAAAGATAAAATATCGGTAGGAGTATTTTTGTTACGATATAGGCGATTATAGCTCTGCATAGTTGAGTTGTTTACCAAAACAATACTCAAATCAAAATGAGCATACTTAACAAGTTCTAAAAAAAACCTTGCTTGATGCTCAAGTTTCGCACTGTCCAATTTTATTTTGCGTTGAAGGTTTTTTACAATGACCATAGCTATAAAATTACAATCCGTTTTAGAGAGATGTAATAACATTGGTCCGCAAGGCACAACCGCCGCTACGGACCAACTGTAAACTCAAATAAGGTTACTAACCAAGATAGTCATCACTCATTCTCCAGTCTCCTAAAAGGCTGTCGACTTTAGCGTGAGCATCACGGAACGATATATATTCTTGCTCTACAATATGTTTTCTTACCTGCTCTTCCCACTGCAATTTTAACTGAGAAGTCATTTTTGCGAGCTCTTTTGGCAGTAATCTTGCAGTTGCATATCCATCAATAATGATTTTTATGAAATTGTCTATGCTACCAATCTCTAGCTTAACCGTTTTTAGTGCATTAAAACGACTATTTAAGGCTTGGTCTTTAAAGGAAAAATTGCCTGCAACCACTATAAACAGATGACTTACATCAATATGTCGCTTGAGATATGGACTATAGAATTTCTTTTCGCTTGGCTCTAAAAATGGCAGAAGCATTGACAATAGTTCCTTATTGTCCGTGATCCGGTCAAGCTCGTCAAAAAATAATATGCCATTTCTACAACCCAACTGCCCCAATTTTGAAACGAGCAACCCTGGCTCTGTTTCTGAACCAAATATTTTGGCTGGACTTAGGCCAGCCAAGCAGATTGTTTCCACAGGCAGCCCCATCAACTTACCAATGTTGTTAACTAAGGCAGATTTACCTACGCCTGGCGGAGAAACAAGATTTAAAAATTCCCTCAAATTGTCGTTGATCCCAAGAGCATCTCGATAAGAATTCATGTGCCCCAAACAAACCTTAGTAAGCGTACGTTGTGCTTCTTTAGAATACAAACCAAAGAGTTGCGCTGCGCTATTAGCAGAAAATATTGGATTTATACTCTCCGTCGGAATCGCCAAAAAAGCATCTAATACAGGAAGATTTTCTGATACAAACGCCTCTTCAATGTATGGAATTCTGCCATATTGTTTAAATAGCTTTTGATCTTCCTCGGCATCTAAGAAATTTAATTTGCGTTTTTTGATTGCATATTGGCGACCATAGGCAAACATAGGATCGTTTTTTGTATTACGCATTAAAGAAAAAACTCCATAGCCAGCCTTGCATTGCTCTATTAATGTTTTGGTGTAAAAAAGTAGGCTCACAGCAAAGGCGGCAGTTCCACACGCTCCACAAGCAAATAAAGCCCCTCCAAGCCTAGTTGTACAGTGAAAGTCTACCACGGGAAACCCCTCCGCATCAAATGCCGGTACATAAACTTGATTAATATACTCGGTCTTCTGTTCGAAAATGGCCTCTAGCACTGCTCGGCGAAGGCGACCATTGTATGACGCCAGAAAAATTCCGAGCGATAAACTTGATATAAGGGTTGGAGGAACTATGCTCGGAATAATGGACTTATATAAAATTTCGCTCCTGCACATTTTCAACCTATTTTCGATGAATGCTTTTTCACAAATCATGTCTATCTGGTCAGAAGACTTTAATGCTATAGCTTTATCTTCCAAAAACGATTGGTCAAAAAGAATTGCCGGTTGTTTGTACGGAGAAAATGAATCGTTTTTCCCGCTCTGTGTACTATCTGTAGCAAAGGCTGTATATGGCGTTAAAGCCAGCACAAAACCGGCAAATATAATTTTATTAAGGGATTTTATAAGTCTAAATATAGTCATAGCGCCCTCCAAGTTACATAATGTTTTAAACAGAAACATACTTTTAAGACAGGATACCCATAAATATGCCTTTTGTCAAACGACCGGTCTATGGAGCTCTATTTTATATACTAATAAAATACAATTTGAACAAGCCAATCCGTCTTTTAGTCTGCTTTTTTATTAAATCTGGGACAGAACTGGTGAGTATAAACAAGTTACGTTGCTCCGAAAAATTTTCAGTATATATTTATGCACAATTTGCATATTTCAACCATTTTTCTTAAAATCATCACTAATTATTACGTTATTATCTTCAGAGGTTGCTATGAAAATGAGAATCTTTCGATCACACAAGCTATGGCGCGATCGCGCTGTTGATAACACAGAGGCAGATGGCTCAAAGGTTCATTGGCGCCATTTGGATGACGCTGAATTTGACCAACAGCTACGGTGTAAACTTTTAGAAGAATCCGAAGAGGTCTGCACTGCCACAACCCACGATGATCTTGCCAGCGAGTTGGCCGACGTTTGCGATGTTGTTGACGCATTGTGCGCTCTGCACAATATTGACAAGGCAAACATCGTTGCTTTGCAGCGTAAAAAGTATGACGAGCGCGGCGGGTTTGACGGTAGAAAATTTGTAGAAACCTCCCAGCATCCGGAAGGAAGTCGTGGCGAACGTATTTGCCTGGAGCAGCCACACAAGTATCCGGAGGTTTTAACGGAAGGATAATTGATGCAAATTCCACGTTTTGTCTGATGCTTGACAAAAGTAAATTTTTATCGCATTATGCCAAATAGACACATTTAGCCTAAGGGCCCCATACCTAAACCATAAGGATTCTGCATGAAAAATAGACCAACTGGCAATTTGTATGTGGGTTTAGTGCTGTATATTATTTCATTATTCAGCATCCATTCTGTAGCATCAGAAAGCATTGCCGCACAAACAAACGTTGACTTAAAAATCCAATCTAAAAATGTATCGTTAGACGATCATTTTCTCAATAAAACGGTTGGTTTTTACAAAAAACATAAAGGGGCAATTATCACTGGCACCATTCTTGCTGGGGCTACAATGGCATTGGCCTCTATCATTAAAATAAAATTTCTTCCTCTTTTAAATCAATTATGTAATGCAAATCCTTTAAGCAATTGCTCGTTGAATGAACAAGACATATCTTATTACCAGCAGATTATAAAAGAAATCGATCCAGAGTTCCACGAATCCATCAACAAGTTTCCAAAGGATAAATTAGTATTTAAGCCACATCGTTTATCGATTGGTGCTTCAGTAGAAAGAGGGGATCTTGAATGTCGTTTTGACAATTTGTACACTGATTATACATGGGCTTTCTCCTCTCTTATATTTGAGCTTGGAAGAGAGTTTCGTAATCTCCCCAGAGATGAACAAAAATTTATCTTAGCGCATGAAATTGGGCATGTCATACTTGGGCATCTACCAATTAACAGTGAAGAATATCATATGCAGGAATTTCAAGCGGATGAATTTGCTGTAAAAACAATAAAAAATGTTGATGGTGGCATTAATAACTTAAAGAGAATAATTAACATTATTGATCCTGGCCATCCAACTCCTCAAGACCGTATAAATGCCTTAGAAAGATTGCGTCATAATACGGAGCCGTACAATATAGACCTACACCGTACCACAGCAAAATCGGCCGTAAACTATTGTATAAAAAAAGGGCGTCTTAATCCTGCACAAGTCCCGTGGTTAGCGACTACACAGCTCCCCTCCCATTCGGAAGCATGAGCACTTATTTTTTGTCTGAGATATACACTCCAATCCCTGCAACAACGTTTATATCACTATAATCGCACTGGCACTTTCATTTGACATGTCTAGCCTTGAGATCAACCCAGTTCCCATTTGACAGGCAATATGCTTGGCATGCATCACCCCTTTAATAAGCTGTTCATTGTTTGCAATATGCGACATTAATTCACTGTCCTGCACAATAATAGTTATCAATTCCAATGGAAAATTTAACGATAGTTTATTTTCCGACTTTAGCTTTCTTGCTTGATTTACAATATGTATGATGGAATCCATTATGGTGTTGCTGTGTGGAAATGAATAAGGCCTACAAGTCTTTGCAAAAAGAGTCCGGTGTATTGATAATTCATTCATTGAGTCCTTGTACAATTGCCTGTATATCGTATCGGTAATATATGGCAAATATGGGGCATATAGCTGTAAAATGCGCAAACCAACAGTATGCATGGTCCACTTGGTCGCTCGTACCGCATCTTTATCATATTCAGCTTCGTTAAAGAGCTGATGCTTGACAAGCTCTAAGTAGTTATCACAAAATTGTTTCCAAAAAAAAGCTTCTACAGCATCGAGCGCCAGACTAAAGTCGTACTCTGAAAAATAATTTTGGTAACGATCAAAACATTCTGTACTTTGTGTCAAAATCCACTCATTAAGCGTTCCAAGCTTGCTTGGAATATCATCTTCAACATTAGCAATGTGTGGCAAAAGAAAACGAAATGCATTCCACAGCTTTGTAATAAGTTTGTTACCTATTCTGACCTGCGCATCAGAAAAGGCAATGTCATGGCCAAGCCGCCCAGAAGCCGTCCAATAGCGAATTGCATCGGCACAATATTGATTAAGAAGATTTTGTGGATTGGTTGAGCTATTTTCCAAAGATTTTGAAAGCTTTTCTTGCTTGGCACTACTCAAAACATGGCCTGAAATAACTATTGACTGCCACGGAATCATTTTGTCATGCATCCATGATTTTACAATGGTATAAAATGCCCAGGTGCGAATAATATCATGCGCCTGTGGGCGCATGCTCATTGGCTCAATGACGCTTGAACTGTCATTAACAAAATAGCGCATCTCAGGATGTAATAGCTTTAAAACAATGTAAGGCGTTATTGAAGAGGTATTCCAGGTATCCATTATGTCTGTATCAGGCTCTATCGACCGACTGCCGCAATGAGCACACATATTTTTTGAATAGGGCGCCTCTTGCGGATCTACAGGCAACTCTTTCTGCTCTGGTGTTAAAATTGCTTTACATTCTGTGCAATGCCAAACGGGAAACGGAATGCCAAAGTGACGCTGCCTTGAAATACACCAATCCCAATTAAGGTTTTCAACCCAATGTATATAACGAGCTTTCATAAAAGCCGGATACCAATTAATTGCATCTGCCAAAGCAAGCAGTTCTTTTTTATAAGGCATTACACTAATAAACCACTGAGGCACAATTAAAAACTCTATCTGCCTTTTGCATCGTTCATGCACATTGACAGAGTGCGTAATTTTTTTTTGGTCGGTAATCAACGCCGACTGTTGCAGTATTTCCACAATTTTTACGCGACCATCAAGCACAGAAAGACCCGCCAGAGGGGTATGGTCCATGAATTTTCCATATTCATTTATTGACGGCTTATAGGGCAATGTAAGTTTTTTGTACCATTCAATGTCAGTTCTATCTCCAAAAGTACAGCACATCACAAGACCGGTCCCCTTCTCCGGCACTACTGTCTGGTCCGCCAAAATTGGCACTTGATAGTTTGCAATAGGCACCCAAGCCTGTTGACCATGTAGCTGTTTATAACGAATATCGTCAGGGTGATACAGTAAAGCTACGCACGAAAAAAGTAACTCTGGTCGCGTAGTTCCAACAACAAGGCTGTTGTTATTTTTGTCTTTAAAAACAATGTCATAAAAACATGATGGAACCTCCTGATCATCAAGCTCTGCCTGCGCAATGGTTGTGCGGCAACTACTGCAATATAATGCAGGCTGAGCAGCACGATAAACGTAGCCCTTACGGTACAAATCAAGAAATGACGCCTGGGAGAGGGCTCGTGTAGCATCTGATATTGTACGATACGAATAGTTCCAATCAATAGAAAGCCCGATACGCTGCCATAAAAGTTTAAAATCATCTTCCGCCAGCTCTGTTTGCTGCAAACATAACTCTATAAACTCTTTACGCTGCATTTTATTGGACTGTATTCCGCATTGTTTTTCTACAAATCGTTCTGTTGCGAGTCCATTGTCATCAAATCCAAATGGGTAATATACGCAAAAACCACTCATCCGCTTATAACGAGCAATAATATCCGTTTGGGTGTATGAAAAGATGTGTCCTAAATGCAAAGATCCCGATACGGTCGGAGGAGGGGTATCGATACTATACATAGGCTTATCAGTCTGATTGGGCTTGTAAATCTCATTTTCAATCCAATAGCGTGCAAGAAAAACTTCTTCTTGTTGGGGATTATATTTAGCGTCCATATGTGTCCAAACTGTTTAGAGGGCCTTGCTCTTGCATTTTCGTTTTACAATAAAAATAAACACTGAGGGCAAATGCTCCTATTAAGTATCCGCAAGAAAAAATAAAAAGCGCCTGCGCATAATTTCCTATAAATGTTACCAAAGTTCCCATAAATAGCACCAATAATGCCGTGACAAGTCGGCCACCATTCAAACATATACCAGTGCCCTTAGCCCGTACAAACACTGAAAAAAGAGTTGGTAAATACACGTAAAAAGCAGCCTGCAACCATCCAATGCAAAATCCAATCGCTGCATATAAAATATAGATGGCAACACTAAAATGATTCAATGATAAAAACATACATGCTGACAATATCCATGCTATGCAAAAAAAGAACGCTATTAAAAGCGGTTGCAATCTTTCAGAGTAGATATAGCCAGCACTATAACAGCCCATAATGGCTGCAATGCCATGATACATCGTTGCAAGCTCCTTTTGCCCAGCATTATGCCCATGCAAAAGTACCTGAATCCATGCGGGCACCCAAGCGACCGATGCCCAATATGCAAGCAAAAAAGATCCAAATGATATGCCGCCAACGACCAATGAAATTAACTCTGGCCCGCTAAAAAGAGATACTTTTGCAGATGTAATGCTTTGTGCTTGTTGCAGAACCGATTCTTGCCATTGACGTGATTCCTCTAGTACAAAACATATAAGGAGCGCAAGAAAAAACGATGATGCTCCGATAGCAAATGCAATTCTCCAATAAGGGAAAAGCCATGTGATGGATCCAGCATAAAACACACCCGCTTGATATGAAGTTATTGCAGCGGCCACAGCGCTAGCTCGTGATTTTTGTGGCCATACTTCATTAATAAAAACGGAAATGCTGACCATTTGTCCACCGACTCCTATACCTGTAACAAATCGCCACACAACAATTTGCCACCATGCATAAGAAATACTAATCATCCCAGATGAGAGCGCATATATCATGACGGACAACACCAGTGCCTTTTTTCTTCCAAAATGATCAGCCAAAAATCCAAACAACAGCCCGCCAAAAAACCATCCGACTAAAAAGATTGATAATGCCCAAGCAGCATAGGAACTAATAATTTCCGGCATACTATTGTTTGTTAATTGCTTGACCACCTCTGGCGCCAAAACGGAAAACAGATGCGCATTCATACCTGCAAACATTCCTCCAAACCAACAGCAAAAAAACGTTAGAAATAAATATATTTTTGAATTTGGATCAAATAATTGCTTTGATAACATTTTCATTGTTTAACTTTCAATTAGAAATCAAATAAATATGTAGCACTGAGCTTATGTTTTCCAGCAACAATGTCGGAAAATATACCTCTGAGCATCTTGGCCAGAGAACCTGGTCCAGTTGCAAGTGAATGTAGATGTCCATTAATAGGCCTATCATCAACAGATTGAACAAACGATATTTGCGCTGCTGTGCCCATCAAGAGTATTTCCTGCGCTGAATAGATCATTGAACGATCAATTTTTTCAAAAAAAACCGGTACGTTTTCTTCCTTTAAGATTTCTATTACGGTTCTCATGGTAATACCGTCCAAAATCGCTGAACCTACTGGCGGCATAATGATCCGATCGTTGTAGACAATAAGAAGGTTTGCAACGCTTGCTTCAGCAACAAATCCGTCTTGATCTAATAATAATGCTTCATCATACCCTGCTTGCATGGCTTGGCTGGATGCTAAAAATGAGTTTATATAACACCCCCCTGCCTTAGCTTTTGTCGGTAAAGCGTCATCCGAAAATTTGCGCCAGCTTGATATCATAAGGCGCATTCCTTTATTTGGATCAAAATAGTTACCTAATTGCACTCCGTACAATGCAAGCTCAAAAACAAGACCTGCGCTTGGGCGCGGAGCAATTTGTTCTGTTTTAGAAAAAACAAATGGCCTTAAATAAAAATCACTGGTCGGCTTGTTTGCCACGATAAAATCGTTAATAATAGTTTTAAATGTGTCCCATTCTATAAAAAAATTCATGCCAAGAATCTTTGAAGCCGTCATGAGACGATGATAATGATCCTTAAGTCGAAATACACGCATTGCACCTTGTGCTTTATATACGCGAAGCCCACCAAAGCAGGTAATCCCGTATTGTAAACTTAAACTGGCTATAGAAATCTTAGATTCGCTCATTGGTCTTATTGCGCCATCAAAATAGGCAAATGGAAAAGTGCTCATTGATGAGTCCTAAACGTTAACAAGAAAATAAATAGATGATTGTGAAAATTAAAGAGAGATATAGTGTCGCGGTGGACGCACAAACACGAGATATACGATGCGAATGTAAAACAAAAGAGTCATCAGAAAAAACCTTTTAGTTGTATGCAGACGATTATTTTGATCAAGCTACATTATTTTTTGCAAGATGCAAGCAAATCGTCAATTCCCTTTGACAAGACATGAAGATTTTTGCTATCATTAACGTCCATTCGGTTTAGTAACAAAATTAACGCAAAAATCTTTAGGGGATCAATGAGGACTTCATCGACAACAATTACCACTATTTTTATTTCATTATTAATGTGCTGTGCCGCTCAAGCCGCTACGGCAGCAGAACTAGAACAAGCGCAGACAACTTTGAAATTGCCAATTCGAACAGATCTAAGTGCCGGCAACCAAATATTTTTACTTGTAAATATTCCAGACAGGTTTAGGTCGCTAAGTAAAGACCCGGCTCGCGTGCCTCAATTTATTCCAGCAGATGAAAATCAAGCTAATTGCTCTGAGCACATCACAGGACAAACCTTTCTTGGAAGCACTTTTGATGCAGATGATCTTATGGGCAAATTCCAAACAGCCCTTAAGTCGTATGCCACATCAAAAATATTAAAAGAATCTGATGAAAGGTTTGGAGGGTTTTATACAAGATACCGCGTATCAAGCTGCATCATAACCTATAAGACATACAAAAATCCAGAACAAGAAGAAGCTATACTGCTAAAATATTATTCCGGCCCAGCTGATTGCTCAACATTCCAATATGCCATAGCCGTAAAGCCAAACATGACAGAAGATTCTATTATAAAAAAGCTGGAAGACTTTGAAAGAAACCATACACAGATCGTTGAAAATTTTTAAAACAGCAAAAATAATATTAATATTTACTAATAAATACAGGATCAGCATGAAGATGCTCACTAACTCAATCTTACTAGCTTTGCTCATATTATTACAAATGCCTAATCGCACAGAGGCCAGCGAAGAAAACATTGACCGGCCAAATACAGTAAAAACTATTCCCATGACTGTCCAGCGTGCTCAAAACTGCTATTGTGCGTAATCCCTCCATAGCGCTAAAAACCTTGGAAAGCTCTTCTTATTTAAGATATCACGGAGCCACTGATGATAGTAAAAGGACAAATCAATCATCTGGCGGATAATGTTACGCGCTTTGAACATTTACCTAGACATGTGCATGTCTAGGTAAATGCCATATTACACCACTTTCGTCTAACTCCAAAGGGTGAATCCCCCACCGCACTAGAAGACAATCGTCGCCTTGGCGCCTACTGCCTGTGCAGCCAAATACTCTACCGCCAACAATTTTAATTATGCCATCCAAGGCAGCAACCTAAAACGAACCTTTTACGCTGCCGAAGCATCAAAACTTTTCACTTTGCCTTTAGGCACCAGGCTTATATCAGCTTGACAAAAATAAAATTTTACCATAATATTCCAAATAGACACCTCTGGCTTATGAGCCCGCACTTAACCATAAAGGTCCGCATGAAAAATCAAACAACAGGCACTTTGTACGTGAGTTTGGCGCTGTGTATTATTTCATTATCCAGCATCTCTTCTGTAGCATCAGAAAACGTTACCAACGCAAACAAAAATCAATCTGAGAATGTATCTTTAAATGACCACTTCTTCAAGAAAGCAGTCGCTTTTTGCAAAAAACATAAAACAATAATCGCCACCGGCACTATTCTTGCCGGTGCTACGTTGGCATTGGCCTCTATCATTAAAATAAAATTTCTTCCCTCTCAAAATCAATTACCTAATAACTTTCCTCTAAGCATTCCTTTGATCACTCCTCTAAGCAATGATGTATTGGATGCAGAGGAGGCGTCCCACTACCTGCAGATTATAAAAGAAATTACCCCATGGTTTCATGCATTCATTACCAAACTTCCAGAGGGTAAATTAATATTTAAACGCTTTCACATACCATTTTCTGCTCAGGCCCATCCTTATTATTCACTATATTTTAACGATTCGAAAAGCGAATATTCAGTTCTTATCCCTTCTGTCGAATTTTCTCTTGGATGTGAGCTTCGCAACTTCCCCAGAGATGAACAAAAATTTATCTTAGCGCACGAAATTGGACATGTTTTATTGGTACACGTACCAAGCACCAACGAAGAAGCATTTCTGCAAGAATTTCGAGCGGATGAATTTGCCGCAAAGGCAACAAGAAGCGTTGATGGTGGCATTAATAGTTTACAAAAAATAATTAATGTTATTGATCCTGGCCACCCAACCCCACAAGCCCGCATTAACGCCTTAGAAGGGTTACGCTATAACACAGAACCATTCGATATCGAACTACATCGTAATAGTGCAGCCTTAGTCGCAAAATACTGTGTAGAGTTGGGGTTTACGCTTTGATTAGAGGCACCTCAGCCAGAACTTTGTGGCAGCGCCCATGCATAGTCCTGGGCTTAGACTAAGCCTTAAAAATAACTTACGATTCCCTGTTAGACAAAATCTTCAATTTTTTTTGATACAGGTTTTAATTGAATTTCTAATAAATATTCTCCAACCGCACCCTTTGATTTGAGAAAAGCTACAATCGCAAAATCTTTGATAACCTTTTGAGCACAAGAGGCCATCAAGTTGATATTTTCTAAATCACGCGCATTTAAACAGCTATAATTTCCCCATAAATATAACAAGTTATCCGGGTCCAATGTTAAAGCCTTATTTAACATTCTAGTAATATCATCTGCTTTAATGTCTAAAAACCATTCTGAAATCTTTGACGTAATACCGGTAAAAAAAAGATATTCCGGATTATCAGAAAATTTTTCATATGGCTCGTCAAGATACTTATGCGCCAGCTCTATGTAATAATCCTGTTTGCCTGTATTATAATCTTCTTCTGTAATTAAATTCATGAAAAAATAATTAATAGCAATATAGGCATCCATGTCATATGGATTCATACGGATAACTTCCTGCATGAACTCAATTGCAGCGTCCCACTGTTTTCTTTTTTCAAGCTTTCTGAGAATTTCTTTCCAATTCATGTTTGACATTTTTTGAACTATGT
>JABDES010000018.1 GCA_013286935.1 Candidatus Babelota bacterium | reverse complement strand
TCAGACTGCACAGGTAGGCCCACCTTAAAAAATATGCTATTCTATAACTGAAAACATACTATATTTCATGCAAGGCTTACATAAACCACATTATAGCGTATAAGAATAGGCTTAACGGATCTGCAAATGCACATACAACATATTAGCGTTCAGGTCAATGGAAACAACATTATTTCAGATCTTTCCCTTCTCGTGCCTGAAGGGCAGATACATGCAATCATGGGACCAAACGGATCGGGCAAAAGTAGTTTGGCATACACCATCGCTGGTCACCCGCACTATCAACTTACCGCTGGTACCTTACAATTCAAAAACTCTATTATCAACGCACAACGACCAGACCAAAGAGCGCAAAGTGGTATATTTTTGGCATATCAACAACCAATAACGCTGCCAGGAGTTTCAGTCCGCACACTATTTACAGAAAGTTGGCATGCATTGGCAAAACCAGCTCTTAATGCTGAGCAACTAAATGCACGAATCTGCAATGCGCTTGCCCAACTTGGTTTGGACAGTTCGTTTTTGGACAGATCGGTAAACGAAGAGTGTTCTGGTGGGCAAAAAAAACGTCTTGAGATGGCCCAGGCTATATTTTTAGAGCCACAACTTATTATTCTTGATGAAATAGATTCCGGCCTTGATTTGGATGCCCTTATGCTTGTTGGCAAAAGCGTTGCACTATTGCGTCAGGCAAATCCGCTCATACGAATTATGATCATTACACATTATCCACGCCTGTTACACTACATTATACCAGACATGGTACATCTTATGTGCAATGGACGCATAGTCCTATCAGGAGACATGCATTTGGCTCAACAAATAGAAGCCAATGGTTATGACTTGAACGCGCTGCGTTCAACAATCTCATGAAACAATCAGTATTTTTTAAGGCCAAAAAAGGTCTTAACCGTACGATCGTAACGGAACTCTCCCAACGAAAAAATGAACCTGGGTGGATGACCGACTATAGACTTCGTGCGCTAGAAGTATTTGAACGTTTGCCGCTTCCAACCTGGGGAGCAGATCTTTCGGGGCTAGACCACTCAGATATTTTTTACTACGTACAGCCACTTGAAAAACAACATACTGACTGGGATGAGATTCCTGAAAAAATTAAAACCACATTTGATCGCCTTGGCATCCTACAAGCAGAGCAACAGTTTTTGGCTGGAGTAGGTGCTCAATACGAGTCAGAAGTGGTTTATAAAAGTCTTCGAGAAGAATGGGTTAAAAAAGGGGTGATCTTTACAGATATGTCTACCGGTTTGAAAGACTTTGAACAGCTCATTAAGAACCATTTTGGTAAAGTCATACCGATCAGTGATAATAAATTTGCTGCGCTTAACAGTGCGGTATGGAGCGGAGGAAGTTTTGTCTACATACCTCCTAACGTTGTTGTGACAATGCCACTGCAGGCATATTTTAGAATAAATTCAATCAGCATGGGTCAATTTGAACGCACACTCATTATTGCAGATCCAGGCAGTTCAGTTCACTACGTTGAAGGTTGCAGCGCCCCTTTATACCGCAAAAACTCTCTGCATAGCGCGGTAGTAGAACTCATTGCTCAACCACATTCTTCAATTCGATATACAACAATACAAAACTGGTCCACCAACGTTTATAACTTAGTAACCAAAAGAGCAATTGCTCATGAACATGCACGAGTTGAATGGATAGATGGTAATTTTGGAAGCAAGGTTACCATGAAATATCCATGTATCATCCTTAAAGGGCAGGGAGCACAAGGCCAGATCATTTCAGTTGCTATGGCCGGAAAAGGCCAGCATCAAGATGCTGGCGCAAAAATAATTCATTTGGCACCAGGGACCAAGTCAAACATTCTTTCAAAGTCCATCAGCAAAGATGGTGGAAGGACAAGCTATCGAGGTCTGTTAAAAATAGTAAAAGGGGCGTTAGCAGCAAGATCACGCGTGCAATGCGAAGCACTTTTGCTTGACGAAAAATCCAGGACTGATACATACCCTACGTTAAGCATTAATGAATCGTTGGTTGATGTTGGCCATGAAGCATCTGTAAATGCATTAAACGATGAACAGATCATCTACTTGCAAAGCAGGGGGTTAAGCGCACAAGCATCTCAAGCGCTACTTATCAACGGCTTCATGGATGTATTTGTCAGTGAACTTCCCATGGAATATGCAATAGAGATAAATCGCCTGATTGCCATGCAAATGGAAGGTTCAATCGGATAACATGACAACTGCTCAAACTCAAAACACTATTGGCAAGCCAGTAAAATCCTCGGTGCATGTCTGCTTTGCTCAAGAAAATCTTAGTGTAAATGGCGAATCTATCTATAAAAATACCATGCATGTCACGATAGCAGACAACTCCACCTGCACGCAGCCTATACATATTGCCGACTATATCGATACTGACCAGAATGCACCATCGCACATCAGGGTAACGGTTGGTCAGAACGCTCATGCACACATAATCGATTATCAAAAATCCTGTTATCCGCCACCTTCATGGAGCGTAGATTTATCTGACCACGCCAATATCACATTCAAGCAACATCATACATGGAAACATCTCCAAACAGGTGTGGTCACAATCCAAATCAACGCACATGCTCAAAGCAACTGCCAATACCATTTACTCACCCATGGTGGAACGGATATACGCTACACAATGAATGTAGATCTGCAGGGCACAGGCGCCAATGTAACGGTACAGATCGTACCTATTTTAAAGCAATCTGAATCAGCCACGATACAAACAGAGCAACATCATAGAGCATCACACACCACAAGCAGCATCCTGGTGCGCGGCCTAGTAAGCGATAAAGGTCAAATGAATTGCACCGGATTGGTGCATCTGGCACCCACTGCAACCCACGCCAATGCCGTACAAAAAAGCGCCTTTTTGCTAGATGGCGATCAAGCGCGAGCATATACCAGACCGGTCCTTGAGGCACTTACATGCCAGGTGCACTGTGTTCACGGCAGCGCTATAGGGCAAACGGATAAAGAACAGATACTCTATATGACCATGCGAGGACTATCAGACAAAAAAGCTGAACGAATGCTAATGCAAGGATTTTTAACATCCGCCCTAGACGATTATGGGCGCAACGTAGTTTATCAGATACTGAACGCAGATGAATAATATACCTAACGATTTTCCATTCTTACGCCAAACGGTACATGGCAAAAAAATTGCATATTTTGACAATGCCGCAACCGCACAAAAACCGCATATTGTACTTGACGCGCTTTCTCATTTTTATACCAACAACAACGCAAATGTTCATCGAGGCATATACACGCATGCAGAGACCGCAACCGAGCAGTTCGAATCAGCTCGCAATACAGTAGCACAATTTATTGGAGCAGATCCAACAGAGATTGTTTTTACTCGAGGCACAACGGACAGTATAAACCTTGTTGCACATGCATGGGCCATGCAACATATTACGCAATCGGATCGCATTGTAGTCACCGCCCTGGAACACCATGCAAACCTCCTTCCTTGGTATTACGTATCAGAACGCACAGGCGCCCAATTGGTAATAATACCAGTAGAACCGGATGGAACTATATCGCCCACAAAAGCTGCATCCTACATAACAAGCAACTGTAAGCTGGTAAGCTTTGTACACACCTCGCACGTAACAGGCGCACAATTACCCGTTGCTCAGCTTGTAGCCTTAGCTCATTTGGTGGGCGCACACGTAATGTTGGATGCTTCACAATCAGTAGCACATCAAACGCTAGACGTTCAGGCGTTAGGTGTGGATTTTTTGGCATTTTCCGCACACAAAATGGGAGGGCCAACAGGCATAGGAATACTCTTTGCTGCAACAAAGACTCATAAAGATATAAGGCCACACCAATGGGGAGGCGGCATGGTAGACCAGATCCTGCCAAACAACAGTATCAAGGTGCGCCCAATGCCACATTGTCTTGAGGCGGGAACTCCAGCAATTGCTCAAGCAGTCGGCCTTGCTGCCGCTATTGGTTATATATCAGGACTGGATCGTGAAAAAATCAAAAGGCATCAATCTTCTTTATGTGCGCACCTTATTGATGCACTCACAACGCTGCCTCGTATAACGCTGATAGGACCACAAAAAGAACTGAAGCAACGGGGGCATCTTGTCAGTTTTTGGGTTGATGGCATACATGCGCATGATGTTGCATATTACTTAGATCATTTTGCCATTGCAGTACGCGCTGGAAATTTGTGTGCTCAACCAGCAATAGAGGCTCTTGGTGGAAAACCGTTAGTACGAGCAAGTTTTTTGTGGTACAACACACATGAAGAGATCGAACGACTTATACATAGCCTCAAGGAGATTGCTCTGTGAAACGCGCTCATCAAATCTTGCTAGGAGTTATCACGTGTTGGACAGCCCTAATAATTCTTTTTGTATTGCGCACAACAGCATATACCACCTTAAATGACTATCAACAATACGCATATGCCTACAGAAATTTTGTTCAGACGCATTATTCAACCTGTGCATTTTTAGATATTTTTATGGTAGCGTTAATAGTTTTTTTTGGAATTCCGCTGTGCATACCCATCGGCCTGATAAGTGGGTATCTATTTGGCACTAACGGCATCCTCATTGTTATGCTCGGCACAAACTGCGGCGCACTTGGCTCATTTTTAGTCACACGCTATCTTCTATATCACACGCTCGAAAAAAGATATCGAGAGAAGCTCGGCATATTCAGAGAACGGATTGCATCGTGCGCTTATGCATATATGCTCACCTTGCATCTGACAATGATTTTTCCTTTCATCGTCATCAATACGCTGGCAGCGTTATCCGGAATGCCTCTTTATACATTTATCTGGACTACCATCGTTGGATCATTGCCTGCAATTCTGCTTACCGTGTATGCAGGAAGACAACTTCAGATCATGACAAGTCAACAAGCAATCATATCCCCATATGTGTGGGCAGCCTGCGTGACAACTGCAGCCGTTATACTTACTGCAGCACTGATACACACAAAATACAAAGGCCAAAGACAATCAAAAAAATAACGCTAGTTCGAGATAAGGGATCGACAATGGAACGTACAGATCGTCGTTTTACGCGACGCATAGAGTCGTATATTTTGCAAAATTTTCTATTATAGCTGGATTGCTTGCCCGCCAAAGGCTCCTCGCAACGACGATCCAGATGAGTCTTTCGCTTAAATCATTTAGGCCCAGCTAGCGTTAGCTAATTACACAGTTCATTGGTCTTACTATTTCATTTTTTGCAAAATACTCTCTGGTAAGTTCTTGATTCATTGAACGTAGCAAAATACGCAAACATTCTTGTCGGTCGCACGGCACATCTTGTGTAAACGATATTGAATGAAGAGGTATGAAATCAAGGGCAGTTCTTCCGTGAGCATCACACCTATTGAGATCGGCACCACCATCTCTTAACGCTTCGATAAGAGATGGCTGACACGTATGAGCTGCATGCATAATGGGAAATAGGTTATTCTTGTCCGGCATGTTAAGGTCGACTCCACACTCTATAAAAACTTTTATGGCAGGTAATATTCCTTTTTGTATTGCGATAATGAGCGGCGTATTGCCTTGAGCATTAATGTCGTTGATATGATTGCGGTGTTCTGCGACTATTTTTTTTATTCGAATCAGAGCACTATCAAAAAGCATCGATTCTAGTGTTTGCAAGCCTGAACCGTTATATACAAGGATACATTTGTTTGCCGAATCGTAGGATTTACGAAACTTGGGAGTGTGGTTCCAAGCCTCTAAAAGGGCTCGCCAGGCATCACTTATGCACTCTAACTCTACAATAATAGGATTTGTCTCTATTTGATCCATGGCGTCTATTAGTCCACCAAAAATCAATCCTGCAAACATTACGATTACTATACGCATAGTGTGCTTCATGTCTATCCTCTTTTAGTGTAATACATGGATAACTATTATTTTCCGTAGTTGACTATCAATCAAGAATTAACACATTTGAGATACGGTTACAAGGATTAGCCGCAGGGCAAACGCATCTAAAATTACATATAATTAAAATATAAAATCCAACCAGACAAACTGTAAGTAACGACCTAGACAATACTTTATCAATAAAAATGAGCTTGCTTTTCGTCATCCCAGCAACTTGATTTATCTTGCAAGCGGAATATTTTTGGCTGGGATCCAGATTGAATGACCTTGACAGCCTTTTTACTATCCAAGTTTATTTAGACTGGATCCTCGCCTTCGCGAGGATGACGGCGAGCAGAATTTTTTATCATAAGAATGGCTCCAATTTTACATGAAAATTCACAAAATTTAGATGCGTTTGCCCTGCCACAGATCATTTTAAAAACTCAATAACAGCTTTGTATATTGTCTTGGCGCTTTTAATTGGATCTTTAAAGTCAAACTGCACATTATCAAGTGTCCTCGTCTCGTCTCTGTCAAACAAATGTACTCTCAAGTCGATAGTCACGCCCGGTGTTTTGCCTTCCTTTAAATCACGACCGGAGACACGCCCACCGATACGCGTAATTTCCAGAACAGTGGCAAGATCCGCAGCAGAAGATAGCCCTTTTAAGGCAAAGTCAGGTACAACTTCAAATGTCTCAGATAACTTAGACCTAAGTCCCTTAACTGAAATATTCAATTTACCAATAGCGGTTTCAAGATTTTTAATAGTAGCTTCAACACATGGCGTCTTTGTCCAAAAATCTTTTGAAAACGGATCAAAATGTTTCCATTTTTGGCTACATGCCTCTTCCGCGTCACTCTTTTGTTTTGACATTCTACGAATCTCATCTTCCTGAGCTGTTATCAACTTTTGCAGCTCTTTTCTTTTATTTTGCATTCCACCTACAATAGATGATCGCCATTCTTCAAGCTTGCCTTGCACAGCTGCTTTAATAGACTGCACAAGCGACGACTCTATTTCATAACTGATTAACAGATCATCAAAGCTCGTAAACGGTATACGGATTTCAAATGATTTCGTTCTTGTATTAAAGAAACTGGTCACACCCATTTTTGCAAACAAACCGCGACCATCAAGGCTGAAAGTAACCCCTCTGCTAATACCAAGAAATGGAATCCCAAGTTGTCCGTCAATAAATGCCTCATATTTAAGGGGAGACAAATCAAGTGAAAATGATGGATTGGTACCTTCTTTGCCTGTCAGACTGAAAAATGGCATTTTAATACCGGTCATACTTCCCGAGGCATGGATCGATTTAGCTGCATTGCTAATCGCAATATCAAGCGATCCTGCAAATTTTCCAAGTTGCATGCTACCCTTAGCAACAACCCCCTGCGGATATATGGTTGAACCGATAGTTCCTCCGGTAGGTGCAACCATAAGCTCAACGTCACTAACCTGAATCGGTGGCAAATCTTTAAATACAATCTCCTTGCCTACCATCTTGCCAAGAAGCTGCACAAAACTTGTAAAGTCAATTTTGCTCACCGCACCCTTCAAAATGAACTCCGGTATTGGCAACGGCTCAGAAATACTTGACGGTGCCTTAAGAGCAACTTTGCCAGCAATTGTTGTCAGCACACGGTTAGCCAAAGCTCCAAATCCAAATGTACCTTGCACGCCAATACCCGTTATGGGCAGAGGGATGCCAACAAGTGCGGCGGCCGCCATCGCTTCAAAATCTACATCTATTTCAACCGCCATATCACCCAATGAAAGCCACGGCTGATTAAACGCCGGATCCCATGTGCCACGCAACTCACCAGCAAAGGTCCATGAAGCGGGCGGTAAATAGCCTATCAAGGCATCTAACGCAAGCGGATCCTTCTGCCCTACAAGACCAAGGACTATGCCAGATTGAACGGATATTCCTATATTTCCCAAGCCAACATCTGGCGTTTTAATACGTGATGCGTGCGGATGGCCCGATTGCAACGCTGCCAAAATCTCTTTTGGCGCAATGATAACTTTCCATGCATCGGTCATTATGCTTGAAAATATCTTTGGCCGGGATGACAGCTTACCTCGCTTATACAGATCCTCAAAATCAACTCCTATACTGAGCGGCAATGTAAATGTAAAGGATGATTTAGCCGGATTTGGAGCAATAGCTCCCGATAACAAAACGCCACCACCTTTAACAAAAATTCCCTGACCCCACCCGCTTAAAACCTCTTGGAACTTTTCCATAGGTCCAGTTAAGTTAAGTCGCGCTATAAAATTTAAGCCCGTTCTTACATATCCAAGTACCGGATCGTTGTAGTCAAAGTTTGAAGCAATCAACTGGCCAGACAACAATGAAAGCTCGTCCATCTTTGCCAGAGCGGGATAATGTTCTGAAAATTTCCATGACTCCGGCAATGTAATTGCGACGCTAATGCCAACACTATCGGTGACGGTGCGCACAAAAACAACTTTTATTTTAGACTCAGCGCCTCTGTAGATGATTGACCCTATGACCGCAAAACCGTACTTTTCTCCACGCTCAAGAAGGGGCGCATCAACAAAGGTTGGGCTTCGTATAATTAAATCTTTAAAGACCTCAACATCTACTTGTGGAATGAAAGATAATATTTTGCTTAAAAAAATATTGCTGAAGTTGATCTGCTTAAGTTGGCTTACATTAATAGATCCCGCAGCTAAAAAATTATCTTTCATGCCATATGCAAGCCGTTTGAGCTCCGCATCACGGATTTCTGGCATAACTGCCGTTGAACCTTTTTCCGTTAGCTTTGAACCACGCGCAAGCTGCGTATTATATTCCACTCGCTTTTTAGGATCGCTAAGCGTCTCATATGCTTTTGATACAGCGGATTCAAACTGTTTTACAAGGTCGGCTATATGCGCTGCATCCTCAGGGTTGGACATGGCAATTAATTTTTTCCAATCATCGATTTGCGCATAGGCCATCTTCATTGACCCTCTTATGTTTGATGCATCGGCATCTTGGGCAATGTTGAGCACAGCGTACAGCGTATTTTCAGGAGCTAATAATTGTTCTATCCGACTGACTGCTCTGCCACGCTCATCGGCCAATAACTCGTCTCGCTCGGCTATCTTTGCCTTTTTTACCGCTTCGTCCTGTTCTTCTTCTATTTCACGGTTTAATTTTAATTTGTCCTGCGTATCCTGCTTTGCTCGGTCAATTTTTTGTTGGACGTACACCGGATAGGGGGTGTTTTCTATCTTTTCATCCATCACCTTCGCTTGATATTGCAAAAGCGCTACCTCAGGATTTTTACCACTGCTAATCTCCTGCTCGAACTCCTTGTATTCTCTGAGTGCTTGCGCTTGTTTTCTTTTTTGTTCTGCTTGCGCGGCAGGAGTTTTGGAGGCAAAGCTCTGCTGCGCCCGAGCGGCAGCTTCATCCATAATATCCTGCAGCTCCTTTTGAGCCTTGGCTCGCTCCTCGGCCGGTTTTTTAGAGCTCTTATAGTCTTCGTACATGTTGTAAGCCTTGGCTGCAGCAGGAGTTAATATGAATTCTGTGGCTATTTTACGTTCTGCTGCTTTTTGCAAGTCTTCAGCTGCTTGTGCAATGCTCGATGCCCAACTTTTTTTAGGCTGCTCGCTGCTCGGCTGCATTTCCAACATACTTTTGAGCGGCTTGTCCGTGCCAAGGCGTTCAATTTCATATTGAAACTCACGTATTAAGCGCTCCCTGTCGGTCATGTCTTGTCCGGTTTGCAGCTCCCTCATCTTCTCATAATATGATTTTTTATCCTCAACCTTATTTTTCAAATAATCTATTGTTTTCTGTTCTTCTTGAGCACGCGCAACTTTCTGTTGCTCGGCACGTTCTTTTTGAGCAACTTGTACTGGTTTTCCTTCATCTTCAAACGCAATTTGTGCTTTAGCACGCTTTTGAGCCTCTGCTAAGAATTTTGCATACGTTGCATCATCTATCTTGATACCCCTAGCCTCTTCCTGTTCACGCCTTATTTGATCACTTCCAGTACGTGTTATGGCATCGACCATTTTTGATATTGATTGTTCTTGTTGCTCATATTGCTTTTTAAATTCAGGATGGTCGCCTACCAGATATTTAGGAATTAACGCCTCACCCTTTTGAATTTGTTCAACACGTTGATCATCCGCAATATTTCTGAGCGCTCGTTCTTGATACCAGGCTAACTCTCTTTTCGTTTCGTCTATTTCAGATTGAGTTGCCCCAGAATCAGCCAATTTCTTTAATGTTTTATCCATCAATCGAGAGGCACCTTCTTCTCCTGACTTTAAAATCTCTTGTTTAATTCTATCGATTGCCACCTCAGGTGGAACAACATTCGGTTTTTGCTTTGGAGCCATACCGGGAGATTCGATTTTTGCAGCAAATTCAGCCTTAGTTGCCTCCATGCCTTTTTGATAGCCCTCAATGTTTTTTGCCAACAGCTGATCGGCATTCTTTTGATATATCGCTATCTGTTCTTGATCCCCATGCGCCTGCGCAATTGATCGTGCAAGATCAGCTTTAATATTTCGCGCCTTCTCATTGACCTGATCACTTAGCTGTTTCATGCGAAGATTAAATTCCGGATCAACCTTGCTCAAAGAGCCAAGGTCTTCACTCACTTTGTCTTTTAGTCCAATTTTTTCGGCTCGCTCCGAACGCTCTTTTTGTTTTAAGAAAAATTGTTCTTTTTGCTTTCGCTCCTGTTCTGCCTCCTGCTCAGCCTTAACTTTAGCCTCCTCTTGCGCTTGAGCCTGCTCGCGCGCAGCTTGCTCTCTTGCTTTTTGCGCTACCAACTCAATCTGTTCTGCTTTACGCTGGGCATCAAGGGCGATTTGCTCAGTATTTTTCGTTTCAGCTTCCAACGTCTTTCGCAGCGCGGCTTCCTGACGCTCTTTAGCAAGGCGCTTGCTCTGCTCGCGTTTGGTCTCAGTTTTGGGCCTACCTTCCACTACGGAAATAGAGCCAGCAGAAATCATGTCACATGAAAAAAAACAGAAAAAGGTACTATGTATGACAAACAAAAAAGAATTCAGCGTAAAGTTCATTATTCTCATAAGACCAGGCCCCTAAATAACGGTTAGGCAATAAAGCAAACTCTTGCGTACCTGCATCGTATATAATAGATAATAAAAAACTCAATAGTTTTAAGATCGCGATCAAAATTCAAGAGACTGGATTCTCGCGAAGGAACTTGTTTATTGTTTGCCAAGATAGCAATATTGAGTTACTGGACATGAAAAATAGAGGAGTTGATCTTATGAGCGTATCTCTTTAATCGGTTTTTTATACTATTCAGAAGAATGTCTCATTTTTTGAACAGGCTCAAAGGCGAGGATGACGACAGGCACGGGTGTAATTAAAAGTCTTAGTTTGATTGGCACAAACTAAAAAACATATCGTCTATAAATTTGCGAAAAACAATGCCTCGATCGTCGTTGCGAGCGCAAGCGAAGCAATCCAGCTATATATACATTGTTTCATACAAGTCGTCCCAGTTAGCATTAAAAGATTCAATTAATTTTAATTTTTTGATTCTAGATCCGCCCTTGATCTGCTTTTCCCGAGTAATTGCCGCTTCCATAGTGTCGAAGGTTTCATAATATACAAGTAATGTGCAGTCATATTTCGCAGTAAAACCGGGTAAAAGCTTGTTTTTGTGTTCATAAACCCTTCTAGATATATTCGATGTAACACCAACATACAGTGTTCCATTGGGTTTATTGGCCATAATATACATCGAAGGTTGTTTCATAATTAATTTCTATTCCAATATTGCCAGTTGTCGTTCAATTCTTTTGCAAGACTTTAGCTGGATTGCTTCGGCGCGAAGGGCGCCTCGCAACGACGAACAAATCATCGCTTTTTGTTTGCACAGTTTGCATTTAAATGAATCTATTGCTTATTCTACAATTATAAACTAACACTTTTAATTGAGCCACTTTTATACACACACAAAGATATTGCAAAAATAATATCGACGTATAATACTAGCCACAATTGTGTGTAAATAGTGTTAGATAAACCCATAATCTAAAGGGCCTCAATGCATAAATCACTAAGTTCATTATTCGTTGTAAGTTTAACGTTATTATGCGTGGCACACATAAATGCCATGGAAAATGAGTCTAATGATAATAATGATCAAATCGAACATAAACAATTTCCAATATGCCTTGTAAATGATAATTTGCGCCTATATAAACTTATCCTAAATGAACTGTTAGATGAGCCGAAATTAAATGAATCTGAGGTAGGCGAAATAGTACACAATATAGAAAATATGTCCTTTCGCGAGCGACTTGAGCGCCTAAAAAAAATCAAATCCGGAAAAAAAGAAGTACAGAAAAATATAGACTCACTTATATTAGAAAGCACAAAAACCAAGAATCGCATACTAGACATGCTCGTAGTAAGCTGTAATGAAAGCGATTGGAATAATCAATGGAAAGCAAAACTAAAAGAGGTAAATCCTGACCTTGCGACACAGATTGAATGGGAAAGGAAAGAGCACCCAGGATTCAACGACGAGTCATTGAGCAACGGACAGAAAGCATTCTTAGATGAGGCATTGATGGCGTTGGATGGAACTCGCATACAGGCTTGGGCAAGACAACAAAAAGAATTAAATCGGGAACATGTGATACTAACCACGTTATTTCTCCAGTTGAACTTCACTGAACAACCTGCGATTAGCGGAATTCAATACGTCTGATTTACATCACTGACATGCAACGTACTTTTCATAATCAACTTTATAGACAATATTTGCATACCGCGCCCAGACATATAAACGATTAAGAGCAGCGAGAGCAAAACCTGTTACCGCAACGACTCCTATCGTCGTATACACCACATCCTCGTTGGTAGCGCAAACATAAGCGGTATCTAACATCTCGACAGCAGCCTGTTTTAGAGTTGGTCCACGACCCCACGCTGCGGCCGCAACCTCTGAAACCCCACAACCTAACGCTGTCAATCCAGCCAGATACAAACCATCGATCACTTTGCGCACTGTTGATCCAGAGGCTAAAGCAGGTAGCGGTTGGCCAGAGTAATTGCGAATGGAAGATTCCCGGTAGTAAAAACAGAACGAAATAACATAGGAACCAAGAAAATTTCCGGCATCGTCCTTATGCGAAATCCTGATCTGACGCCACTGATTGTCACTGAACATCTTTTGAATGCCCAATGATGGAATCGCTATGCCAATCGACGCATGTGTGCCCCTCCACGTACCCTCAATCCGCTGCTTGAACTCTACCGGATAACAAATGCCTGGCAGCTCAACCGTTTCTGTAAAATCATAGGTCGCTCCTTTTTTGATACCGCTATAACGTGAAAACTCTGCCACTACGCTCAATCCACTTTTGTCTTCGCTGTTTGGACCAACGGCCGTTACCGTTTCACCAATTTCAGGCCAATATCGACTAGCGGTAAGCTCTGGACCAGTACTACTCACGTTCGAAAGCGTAACCGGGATCTCATGCCCAATCTGCCCCGGTTCAATCGTATTAATAACGCTTACAATGCTGTGTCCGGGAGACAACCACTTCGATGATAGACGCGCTTTTGTTATGCAATGCGCATGCGCACAGAAAATCATAACGGTCATCAAACATATACTTGAAAATAGATTTTTCATTGAAAGCTCCTTTTTGTTGTTAGGTTGTTATTAGACTTCTTTTACATCTCAACGCCAATTCGGGCTAAGAAATTGACAATGGAACCTGCAGATCGTCGTTTTGAAAAAATTTTTATTTAGCTGGATTGCTTTGTCGCCAAAGGCTCCTCGCAACGACGATCCAGATAAATTTTTCGCTTATAAATCCAGCACATCGCTATTCATTTCCAGCACATGCAGGCTCATATGCCGGCTGCTCGGGCTCGCTAACCTCATTTTCACACATGGCTACGTAGTCAATTTTATACAGAATATTTGCAAAGGGTGACGGAATGTATGCTCGATTGAGTACTGCAAGAGCAGCCAATGCAATGCCACCGACCACTATGCCACCGACGGTCAACTTTTGCTTGCGCGCTTTGTGGATTTTCATCAACTCTTGCTCCTGTTGCTCTTGTAGGCTTCTTTGTTCAGCCTCGTTCGCTTCCAAAAGTCTCTTTTCTGCAGCTTTTTCAGCCTCCGTCTGAAGCCGTTGGAGACCGGCGCCAAGCACTTCTATAGGAGACTGTTGTCCAGAAGATGTGACCTCATATGTTGCTGGCACAAACTCAAATAGTGAGCGAGCTGGCGTTTTTTTAGGCTCCTGTTCTTTTTGTTGATGTATTGTTCTTAACTGTTCGGATCTAATGTTAGCCGCGGCCACCTCACCCATGCGTACCGCGTCCTCATGACTCATCATCGCCTGCACCTGCGTGCACCCAAATCCAAGAATTGCACCACTGACCGCATTAAGCCCTTGTGCAACTTTGCGCGCGACCGAAGAAGATTCTTCCAACAGCACTGAAGGCTTGTGGTAAAAACAGAATGAAACAACATAGTTTCCTACCTGCGTACCGCTCTCATTGCGATTTGCAATTGTTATACTATGCCACTGCGTATCGTCAAACCACTGCTCGGCAATGCCAAGCGACGGAGCTGCAACGCCAACAGAAGCTCTTGATCCGTTCCAAGCTCCGGTAATACGCTGTTTGAGCTCTAAAACCGGCCCAAGGTCGCCAAGCGATACAACCTCGACAAATTCATAGACCACGTCACGCTCAAGGCCACGATATCGCGGACACTGAGCAATCATGGTCACGCCACTTTTGTCAAATTGCGTTGGCCCAGACGCGACAACTGTATATCCGTCCTCTGGCCAATACAGCCTGCTGCCTAGCGGATCTTTTGTGCTCGTTGGGCCCACAAAGGTAACCGGCAACAGATGTCCCGGCTTTCCGGCTTCAATTGTATTAAGCAGGCTGACTACCGTTCGTGGTGGGGCAATATAGCACTCTATACTGCTCTGGCCACAAAAACTCAAAAAGAATAAAATCGAAAAAATAGATTTGACATACGTCTTAAAAAATTTCATCTGCATTCTCCTTTTATGTTTTATACGATTTACATATAACTATTTAACGCTAGCTCAGGTTAAGAAATTGACAATGGCACGCACAGATCGTCTTTGCAAAGCCCACACGGTTCGTCGTTGCGAGGATTCATCCGAAGCAATCCAGTTCAACATTCTTTTTTCCCTCCCCATAACGCCACCCCTCTTGCAAAATCTTTTATTTAGCTGGATTGCGTCGTCGCTAGAAGCTCCTCGCAACGACGATCCAGATGAATCTTTTTATCCAAATCTTTATACCGAAATACCAAACCAACGTTACTTAATAATTTTCATGGTACACCACCGGTTTTTTAATCAATTCTGGCGCAATCTCTTGATAATTAACTATGTAAAGAATGTTTGCATACGGTGACGGAATATAGCCGGCTCGCAGTGCTGCATATGCAGCTGCTGATATCGCAACGGTCACCGCCGCGGCTGCGCCCAAACCATAAGCAATTTTGTGTCTGCCAACATGCTCCTTAATCCGAGTGGTTCTGCTTTTTGGGGTCTCGGGAGGTTGGTCGGTAGAGATTTCTGTTTTCCCAGACTCTGATGGAGGTATGTCAATTGTAAATTCAGGGAGTTGGCCAAACATTTGCACATATTTCGTCTTAGCGATTTGATTCGCCTTACTTTCTATCTTTTTAAACTCATTTTCGTCAAGGCCAATCTCATTAATGCGAGTCCGTAAATATGCATCAATTTCAACATGCAAATCGCTCATTTGAGCCCAATTCCCACTAGACAGAGAAAGAGAGGGCAACGCCGTTTTTACATATACTTCATAGGCAATCGCATCACTCAACTGATCTTTGTCCTCTATTTTAATAGCCTTAATCCTAGCAAGTTCATTTTTCATACGCGCTATCTTATCTGGCCACTCTTCCACCTCCTCCTCTTCTTCTTCCTCCTTTTCCATCGCCACCAAACCTCCACACCCAAGCCCGAGTAACGTCGCACCGGCGGCATTAAAGGCCTGAACCATTTTTTGCGCAACAGAACCAGACTCTTCCATTAATACGGATGGTCTGTGGTAAAAACAAAATGAAACAATAAAATTTCCTATGTGCACGCGGCGCGCATCGTTGTTCGGAATGGTAATCTGATGCCACTTTGTATCATCAAACCACTGCTGGGCAATGCCAAGCGACGGAGCCGCTACGCCAACAGAGGCGGTAGAACCGTTCCAGGTTCCGGTGATCCGCTGCGTTAGTTCCAAGACAGGGCCAAGATTTGGCAACTCAACAACCTCTACAAAGGTGTATTGCACACCATTTTCCAACCCGCGATAGCGTGGGCATTCGGCTATGGTGGTCACGCCGCTTTTGTCTTCCTGCGTTGGTCCAGACGCGATAAAGGTATGACCCGGCTCTGGCCAAAAATAGTCTATACCGAGTGGCATCATAATATTTGACACCCCTTTAAAGGTAACGGGTAGTCGATGCCCAGGCTTTCCCGGCTCAATGGTGTTGAGCAAGCTCACAACCGTGCGCGGCAGCGGAATACGAGCGTGTGTAGTTGCTGTGCACAATAGCAGAGCACACATAAGGTAATTTTTTATAACATTTTTCATAGTCCTTCTCCTTGTTTTATTAATAGCTGGATTGCTTTGTCGCTAAGAGCTCCTCGCAACGACGATCCAGACAGGTCTTGCACTTAAATCTTTATACTGAATCAACGGTCATCAGTCAGGTCGCTCATATCATCGTTTCGAGGGAGTGCCCGAAGCATATACGTTAGTCAGGTCGCCCCGATCGTCGTTGCGAGGGCCACACGGTTCGTCGTTGCGAGGATTCATCCGAAGCAATCCAGTTCAACATTCTTTTTTCCCTCCCCTACTCGTAATGTCACTCATATTGCAAAATCTTTTATTTAGCTGGATTGCTTCGTCGCCAAAGGCTCCTCGCAACGACGATCCAGGCACACAAACTAACGTTACTTAATAGTTTTCATGGCGCACCACCGGTTTTTTAATCAGCTCTGACGCAACTTCCTGGTAATCAATTTTGTAAAGAATGTTTGCATATGGTGACGGAATGTAGCCCGCTCGCAGTGCTGCAAGTGCAGCTGCTGATAGCGCAACGGTCACCACCGCGGCTGCGCCCAAGCCATAAGCAGTTTTGTGTGTGCGAATATGTTTCGTGACTCGCTCGAGCCTGCCACCGTCATCAAGCCCGTCAGGCCCGTCTCCAGACTCCACAGCCTTTTCTTTTTCCTGAGCCTCTTTTTCAGTCGGCTCTTTGGCTTGATCTTTGTGTTCTTCTTTTTCTTGAGTCTTTTCTTCGTGCTTTTCTGACTTCTGTTCTGCGGGAAAAGCTGGCGCCTGTTTTGTAGCGAAAATTGGAGGTACTTCAGTCTTTATTTTTTTAGTTGTCGTTATAGGAATGTCACTATCTTTTAATCTGTACACAACCCCGAGAGGGTTAAGAGATTGAATTTCAGCTTGATCAGCAGCTTCCTGAGCCAGCTCTGGGTCTACTGCCGGTAACTTAAGCATCTTACGATTCATTGCTTGGGTATCTATGTAACTTTCAAGCTCGCCAATCTTATTTTCAATATTACTTTTTTGCTCCTCAGACAGCCTTTCCGTTGGTATAAACTCTAAATATTTTTTAAAAACGAGCGCATCAGTTAATTCTTTAGTATTGCGTATCCCCGTGCCAAGGCTCTTATGATACCCTTTCTGATGCAGAAGCCTAACAAATGGCGCCTCAAGCGCTTCTAAAAGCGCGTTGCCACCGGAAACAGTACCTTGGGAAGGAGTAATGTTACGACTTTCCTGACTCATTGACCCGAAAACAGACCCACGCTCGAGAGCTTTGAGCCGCTCCGCTTCTTGTCGTTCTTTTTGCATTGCCTCCTGCTTTTCCCTGTCCTGTTGATCTTTGCGTTCTTGTTCCTCTAAAAGCCCCTGCATCATTGCTTTGTCATCTTCTTTTCGTTTTTCAAGAACACGTGCAACCTCAGCTTCCTCTTCTTCTTTTGCTTGTTTTTTTTGCTGCCTAGATTCCTGCTGCCTTTGTGCAAACTCAGCGTCCAAACGTTCTATATCCTCCTCGCGTATGGGTGCAATTAATTCCTCATCTTTTTGGCGCACTTCACCACTCGCTCGCACGGTTGATGCATCAAAAGAGGCTGAAAACAACAAAGTGAGCATTATAAAAACGCTACGGCTGTAGCACGTATTACTTTTTGACAACAAAAACAAATGGTAACATTTCATAAGCTCACTCCTTGTAAAAAGGCCTCTTAAACCGTTTTTTTAATACTACTACCTACGTTGCCTTGCCGCGGCAGCGCTTGCGCCTGCCGATGGTTGCACAACGACTGGGGCAGCAACTGAAGGCTGTTGCGCTGCTTGTGGCGCAATCTCCTGATAATCAATTTTGTAAAGAATATTTGCATACGGTGACGGAATGTAGCCGGCTCGCAAGGCTGCAAGTGCAGCTGCTGATACGGCAACTGTCACGACCGCGGCGGCTATGCCGTATTTTATTTGGCACGCACGGCGTTCATCTGCGGCTTGTTTTTCAGCGAGTTCTCGCTGCTCTTCCTGCTGTTGAAAAAGTTCACTAACACCACCAACGTCCTCCTCCTGACCTTCTTCCGCTTCCGCGATCATGGCTCTCTTTTCTGCTTTAGCACGCTGACCTTTTTCTTTTAGTGAACGTATTGCTTCACGCTTTTGTTCCTTTGTAAAGGCTGACAAAGTAAGTGGCAATGGATATTCTGCTGTGGGACTTTTC
>JABDES010000017.1 GCA_013286935.1 Candidatus Babelota bacterium | reverse complement strand
CAATGTCTTGATATTGTTGTCTTGTTGCAATGCTCAGAGGGCTTCCACCAATGTGGCAGTTTTTATTGTCACAGAGACTATTGTCAAGATAATGTACTTTGTCGAGAATTGCTCCATTGTCTAGATGCCAATAGTGAGAGGCGTGATGGTCATGGATGCGACTATCATAATAATATTTATTGAGATCAGCTCCATTTTCTACATACCATTTGATAGTTTCTGTGGCACCCGTGTGTAGAGCTGTGTAAAAATCAATGCTTGGTTCTTCCGGTGTGACAATGAACAAAGCAGCGCTAAAGAGAGCAACAATGATACATCCTGGAATGAATAATAAATTCAGCATGAGGTAACCCAATGTGCTGACAAATGTTAACTTTTTTCGCAGTTTTTGATGGCGTAAACAGTATAGATAGATACTGTGCTTTTTTGTCAAATTACTTTTTTAAGTAGTGCAAATGTTGACATTGGAGCTATTATAGGTTTTGTCCATTAAGCAAGGGCAAGTCTTTTGCAGATACATTTCTTATTTGAGCGTTTATAGAGGTGTTGCCCTGCCACTATTAGACATCATATTCCGGAGGATCAGAGGCATTAACATACATTTCCGCCTCTGCAACAGTCTTTTTAATTAATTGTACTATTCTATCACCTTTTGTATCTTTTTTTGCACGTAATGCTCGATTTACGGTTGATTCACCAAAAAAATTGTTTTGATGAGTTATATTAACTCTTTTGCTTTCAAGAAGAAGTTTTACAACCTCTTCTTGTTGAAAGGCTATGGCGATATGGAGGGGAGTTTGTTCAACATATTCTCCTTTATTGAGATCTGTTCCTTTCTCTATATGTCTTCGAACCTTGCTAGTGTCGCCTGCTGCGACCGCTCTAAGCAGATCATATTTTTCTTTTTCGGGGCTTTGCCATCCAAAGAGTAAAACTCCAACCCAGAGACCAAGTACAAACAATACACTCTTCGTAAAAAGCACATCCAGCATAAGATAATCCTATTGGTTAAAAACCCTAATTTTTTTTATGAATCTTGAGAGTGCAGACTATAGATTTACGATGGTGTTGCATTACTGTACTCTAGTCAATTTCTAAAAAAATAGTAGTATACATGGCTGATCCCTTCTGGTAATCACCCGACACATATTTAAAACGTGTGACACCTTTGGAATAATGCAGGAGTACAAGGCTATGCCAAAAACAATTACCAACTTTATTGGGCTAATGATTATCGTGGCTCTAACCCTCATGCCGTGCAGGCCACTTATTGCAGCGGAGGAGTCTGATATGCAGCCTGAGATGACCTATGTAAATTCGCAAGAGTTATCCAATCAAATAAATGAGTCTGGTGATGATCAGATAGAGCAAGATCAAGAATACGATGATGAATCTGATGAACTTGATGAGGTAGTCATATTAAATAGCGACCTTAAAGACCGTATCATTCGCTCAGTTGAAATAATTGGAAATCGTTTTACCCCAGAGCAAGCTATTTTAGTGCATATTCCTTATGCTGTCGGTGATCTGTTCGACCCTTCGAAGTCCGGATTTCTTATTAATAACATATATAATCATCTTGACCATTTTAATGGTATTGAATTACGTGCTAAGCCGGTGGGCAACGACAGTGTCAATTTATATATTATCGTCAATGAAAAGCCTTCTGTAAAAGATGTTGTATTGGTTGGCAATAAAAAAATTTCGTTGGCTGATGTTAAGAAAAAGGTAGATTTGGATTCGCTTTCATTTGTTGACGAGGCTGCATTAACCGTTATCGGGCATAAAATTAAAAAATTATATCGAGAAAAGGGATACACACAAGCAAACATCGAGTCATCGCTGGAAATAGATGTTGCTGATGGTAAGGCAAGTCTATTATTAACGGTGCATGAGGGGCTCCAGTCGCTTGTTAAAGAGATTAAAATTGTTGGCAATGAGGTGATTTCATCAAAGGAATTACGAACTGCAATGTTTACCAAGGAAGATTGGTTACTGAGCTTTTTGGATGGATCGGGAACATTTCACCCGGATCGGTTAGAGGGTGACAAGTATATGATTGAGCAATGCTATCAAAATAGAGGTTATATTCAGGCACATGTTGCAGATGCCGATGTATCGATTGAGCCCTGTTCGAAAAATATTACTATAACTTTTGCAGTTGACGAAGGTGATTGTTTTACCGTAGAAAAGGTTGAAATCTTCAAAAATGAATTAAATATTCCTGAGGCTGCCTTGCTTGCAGGTATTCCGGTACAAGTGGGGGATATTTTTAGCAGAGAAAAGGTGGCAGATTCAGTGAGGGCCCTTGAAACGCTTTGTGGGGATTTTGGATATATTTTTGCACAGGTAACGCCCATTCCGCAGATTGACGACTCAAAAAAGATCGTTTCCATTTCATTTTCGATCCAGCTTGGTGATCGAATATTGCTTAATCGAGTAACAATTCGAGGAAATCGTAAAACAAGAGATAAGGTTATTCGTAGAGAATTACTTGTGCAAGAAGGCTATTTGCTTTCTGCGAGGAGCATGGATTTATCCAAACAAAATGTTGAGGCTCTTGGTTATTTTGAACCACGTGATGGAGTAAATTGGAAAATACATCGAATTGGTCCTGGTGAAGTCGATCTTGATTTGGTTGTACGAGAGGCAAGAACAGGCAGCATGAATATGCAGGCCGGATTTGGCGGAACGGATTTGAGATCCCCAACAACAGGGCTTTCCGTAAAAGGACTTGTATCTGACAGGAATCTTTTTGGAAAAGGTATTAATTTTAGTTTGGAAGGCAGTTGGGCGCAAGAGGAGCAAACGGCTGTATTTCACATAGCCCAGCCATGGCTTTTTGATAAACCGATCACAGGTGCTTTTAATGTGTATCACCGCAGACCGACCTATGATGAATTACGTAACGTTTTTCCGCAAGCAATTAATGAAAAATTAACCGGTTTTGGATTTAGTGGAGGATTTATTACTCCGCCGGATATGCCTATCTGTGCAGGTGCTCACCTGGTCGCTTCTTTAGGGATTGATAGTGTCCATTACGAAAATCCCCCTATTGCAAATATCAGTGGCGCTGGCCTAGTTGCCAACGGTGTGTATCAACAAATCCTTAATAAAGAGTTTGCAAAAGGAAGATTTTTGTGGGTATCGTATGAGCTTGGACAAGATAGGCTTAATAACCCTATGCATGCAAGCAGAGGACATAAATGGAAACTTTTCTCTCGTTTTGCTGCTCCAAGCTTTGGAGATTTAATAGGGTTTTATAAATTTACTTTTGATTATCATTGGTATACAGCCTTAATTGGTGATTATGATTTGGTATTTCATTTCCATACTTTTTTTGGGTGGGCATCACCATTTAAAGGCAAAGCCATACCGTTTGGCGAACTATTTCATATTGGTGGTCAATCTAGTGTACGTGGTTTTCTGTTTGGACAGATTGGACCGCGTTTTTACGGGGATAGCATTGGAGCAAGTAAGACTATGTTTTGGAATGCGGAGCTCATTTTCCCTATTACGCCGGATTTAAATATGTCCGGCGTTGCCTTTTACGATGGTGGTGCTGGGTGGAGCAATCCATATTCCGATACCGTAGGAACAGTTCCTGGCCTTTCAAACAACGGTTTTGACTACCGCCATTCTGTAGGTCTTGGGTTACGTTTGCTCAATCCAACGCCCGTTAAGGTCGATATAGGGTTTAAGCTTGATGCGCGCCATAACCGATTCAACCCACGCGATTCCGAAACCGGATATGAAATTCACTTTGGCATGAACTACGGTTGGTAAAGGTACGTGGTTCAAAAATCAACAGGTCAAACTTTAGGGTGCTAGTGTCCATTTAGCGTAAATGTCGCCTGATAGCAGACGTAAGCTCTCGCGTCTCTAGCTTGCCATGTTCTTGGCCAGTTTCTTGTCCATCAACAAAAAAGCGAATGGAAGGAATTTTACGCACATTATATCGATTGGCAATACTATTGTGATCTGAAACATTGATTTTTACGAATACGACACCGGTGTGTTCTTGGGCTGCTTGCTTAAAAGTTGGTGCGAATGCTCTGCATGGCGGACATCCGTTACTAAAAAAATCAATTATGACTTTACGTTCTAGTAAAATATCACTTAATGCCTTATCTGGACAGCTGTAGTTGGCAGCAAATTCCGAAAAATCAATTACGCTACCTGTTTTTATAGATTTCGATGAATTATGTTTTACAGCCTCTGCTTCGTGTACTATCAATGTGCTGCATCCGATGATAAGTGTGAGCCCAATTAGTATTTTTTTCATGGTGACGCTTCCTTTTATTAAGGTGAAAAAAAATTAACAGTTAGATATAATTTATTGTAGCATCTCTTAAAAATCTATGTCAACAGATATGTAAAACACAACTGATAAGGAGTAAGTAATGTTACAGTGGCGCGAGGTGGTATACCTATCAGCGGAGCGTGCTAGCGCGCAAAATCTTCTTTTAACGGCTGATATTGGCGGAACAAATGCAAACTTTGGATTATTTATTACAAAAGAATCGGATAACAAAAGTCTATTGCTTTTAGCCTCTTTTCATTGCAAGAGTGGGCAAATACTAAACTTTGAAGAGGCTTTACGGCAGGTTCTTGCGCGTATTGAATCGTTAGTTGGGGTTGTTATTGTGCGCTTGTGTATAGCAGCTGCCGGGATATTGTCTGAAAATAGGCGTTTTGTTAAGGCAACAAACCTACAGCTTTCAATAGACCTCGATAGGATTGTTGCAAAGACGGCGATTGCAGATGTGGAGTTGGCCAACGACTTTGAGGTTATTGGCTATGCAATTGATGTAATAGACCCAAAATCGATTGTATTAGTTCGTCCAGGAGTAGCTAGAGCTTATGCCAACAAAGCTGTTTTAGGAGCAGGAACAGGCCTGGGAAAATCAATTTTATTTTGGAATGTTGCAACAGAACGGTACGAAAGCATCCCCAGCGAGGGTGGGCATGCTGATTGTCCATTTTATACTGTGCAGGACCTCGAAATAGTGGACTTTATCAGAACAGAGGAGAATATGCTTGAGCCACTGTCATTTGAAAACCTTTTATCTGGGGCGGGCATCAGACGTCTACATCGATTTTTTGGACATTGCATAAACGGATATTCTGGCGGTGAGCTTCCAGCGGATGAAATTTTTGCCCGTCGGCACGATGATCAAATTTGTTGGAATACCTACCAGAAGTACACCCAATTAATGGGGCGTTGTGCTAAAAATTTTATTTTAGAGTCCCTGTGCCTGGGTGGACTTTATATTGCGGGTGGCATAGCAGCGCATAATGTTGCCCTATTTGAACAAGAGGCATTTGTAGCTGAGCTAAAAAGAGCAGGAAAGCTTTTAGAGGTGATTGACCAGGTGCCTATTTACGTTCTTGCAGATTACAATGTAAGCCTGTATGGCGCAGCAAGGTATTTTATGATGATGCGCGCAACGTAGCCACATTGTAAACGGTTATGGCTGTGTGCTAGCCGAGCTGTATTCCACTATGTAAATCACGTTTGGATACGGCATTGGCTTGGAAGCTACAAGGTACAGCCCAGCAAGCATAAATGCAGATTGTAAGATTGGGTTTGAAATTAATTTAAGTGCTTTGGCCGACGTATTAAATATTGATTTACCAAGGGCGACATGACATTCCTCTCTTGTGGCACCTGCTGATGCAAGACGCAGAAATTTTGTCAAAGCCACATATTTATCGGATATATAATTGTCCATTTTGTAGCTTTCGATGTTTTGCTCTACGGTGAGATCAGGGTTGCCGTAAAGAATCTTGTACAAATCCGTAACCTCGTGGTATCTTTTGCTCTTTGGATCAAGGTCCCTCAGTAGATTATTTTTGATTTCAGCCACTCTTGCATTAACAGTGTTAACGTTTGCTGCTTCATTGGTTGGTGGCTCGAACATTTCGAGTGCTTTTTGTATATCGCTATTAACATCTAGCACCCTTTCGGCGACTTCGCTCTTGACCATTTCATTGCAATATTCTATCTCTTTCTTTGCATCTTCGTTAAATTCCGGCAAAACCTTTATTGCAGTATATGCACCCGCTGCAAGCCAAAGCGAATTCCATACCGTACGTCTTGCTACAGCCAGATTTTCTTGCAAGTCGGTTTTTTTGCCCTTCATGAGGCCTGCAAGGTACGACCCAAAGTAGTGTTGGCAATAATGGATGCGATATTCACCTATCATTTCATTGGTTTCATTAACGTGTGCAATGGTGACCGTATGCCATTCACGGTCATTAAATAGTTGTTGGTCAATGCCAAGTTGCGGGGCTGAAAGGCCTATTTGCATTGTACTGCTCAGTTTAGTGCCCGATATCTGCTGTATTAATTTCACATTCCCTATTCCTGGCAGATTAATTGTTTCTGTCATTGTGTAAGAGCTTTGCGCTTTAATGCCAAGCGTTCTGGCAATTTCTGCTACTGCAACGTCTTGTTGGCTGGAAATAGTAAATTGCTCGCCATTGGCGGGCCAGAATGAATGCTCGGCAATAGGCTTGCCATTATCATTGCTTTGTATGCCATCAAATGTAACGCTTAATTCTTGTGGTAGCTTGTCTTGCTCGGTAGGTATTGTGTTTAAGACGTGCACAACAGTACGCCCAAGGCTTGCGATTCGCCCAACATGTGGCTTTGGCAAGATAGGCAGTGCAGGCGATATCATTAATAGTGAGAGTAAAAGTCTTAGTAGGTTCATTTGTTATCTTTCGTAGTTGTTGTGCAGCGACGGTTTTTGTTTTTATTTTATAAGAATACCGTAATGTTGTCATCTTTGTCAATAAAAATACTATTTGTCTTGGGGTAAGTGTGTCTAAAATGAAATAGACATTTGTATATGCGTGCCATGGCACGCGCTAAAAGACATATTTGTGTAATTTGACTTTTTAAAGTACAATTTACATGTTTTATCTGTTTTCAACATTATTATAAAAAGGCTGCTTATGATTACAAGAGATGTTACCTCGATTTTAACGCAATTTGCATCTCAATATCCGGTAGTGTCTGTATTAGGGCCGAGGCAATCAGGTAAAACGACTATCGCAAAAACTGTTTTTAGTGAGCATATGTATATTTCATTTGAAGATTTGGATATGCGTACCTTTGCCCACAATGATCCGCGCCAATTTTTGGCCAATTATAAAAACAGCAAAGGTATCATTTTGGATGAAATTCAACATGTGCCTTCACTCCTTTCTTATATTCAAACGTATGTTGATGCCAATGAACAATTAGGATATTTTATATTAACAGGGTCTGAAAATTTTCTTATTAGCCAGGCTATCAGTCAAACACTTGCTGGTAGAATGGCTATAGTCACGTTGCTGCCATTATCCATTCATGAACTTGCAAATAATGCGTTACTTCCTGATTTAACCGCTACTATAATTTGTAAAGGACTTTATCCGCGTATTTATGATAAGCATATTGCGCCGCTATCTTGGTATTCGTTTTATATTCAACAATATGTGGAACGTGATATTCGACAAATCATTAATGTCCATAGCTTAGGTGATTTTCAGCGGTTTTTAAAGCTTTGCGCTGGACGCATTGGACAAATACTCAATATTTCCTCCTTGGCGACTGACTGTGGCATTAGCGTGACCACTGCAAGGTCTTGGTTGTCCATTTTACAGTCAAGTTATATTATTTTCCTTTTGCAGCCTCATTTTAAAAATTTTAGTAAGCGACTTATAAAGTCACCAAAGCTATATTTTTACGATACTGGCTTAGCCTGTGCCTTATTGGGTATAAAAGAGGAAGAGCAGTTGTTGACACATTATGCATATGGAAATCTTTTTGAATCACTGGCCATAACGGAAATTCTTAAAACCTATCATAACGCTGGAGAAATTCCACATTTGTATTTTTGGCGTGATAGCATCGGTCACGAGATAGATTGCATCATTGATGGGCCAGTCCTTGTTCCAATAGAAATCAAATCAGGACATACAGTTAACGCTAATTTTTTTACGGCACTCAATTACTGGAATGATTTAGCGCAAGCGAATCCTTCCAATGGATTTGTCATTTATGGTGGCACGGATAATCAGATCAGAACGGCAGGCAATGTTATTACCTTACGCTCTGTTTCAAAGCTGTTAACATATCCACTTAGATTGTCGCCTGAGAGCTAATTTTTATTGTATTCCACTATGTAAATCACGTTTGGATACGGCATTGGCTTGGAAGCTACAAGATACAGCCCAGCAAGCATAAATGCGGATTGTACGATTGGATTTGAAATGAATTTAAGTGCGCCGGCCGCTGTGATTAATGCTGTTCTCGCTCTGGCAAGACAATCCTTGTTGCTGGTATTTTCTGATATAATATGCAACTTTTTCATCAGATTTATGTCCTTTTGGGCTAGTTCTACATCATAACAATCAGCTTTGTATTGCTCAACGATGCTTTGCGCGGAGCAATTAGGGTTTCTTTCAAACTTGTTAGCGATGTCGAGAGCAACACTCATTATGTCATAATCGCAATTTTCATCCTTCGATGCGGCCTCTAATCCTGTTTGCATTTCTTGCGCTGTTGAATTTTCCGTTAAACGGAGTGCTTTGCACGCTTTTAGTATATTATTTTCAATATCCAGGCTTTTGCATGCCTTATTAATGCTCTCTAGGCCCCATTTTTCGCCTGAAGTTCCTTTTATGGTATTGTTAACGTCCGGCAAAACTTTTATCGCAGTAAACGCACCCGCCGCAAGCCAAAGCGAATTCCATACCGTGCGTCTTGCTACAGCCATATTCTCTTGCAAGTCGGTTTTTTTGCCCTTCATGAGGCCTGCAAGATACGACCCAAAGTAGTGTTGGCAATAATGGATGCGATATTCACCTATCATTTTATTGGTTTCATTAACGTGTGCAATGGTGACCGTATGCCATTCACGGTCATTACATAGCTGTTGATCAATGCCAAGTTCTGGGGCTGCAAGGCCTATTTGCATTATACTGCTCAGTTTAGTGCCCGATATCTGTTGTACCAGCTTCACATCCCCTACCCCTGGCAGATTAATTGTTTCTGTCATTGTGTAAGAGCTTTGCGCTTTAATGCCAAGTGTTCTGGCAATTTCTGCCACTACGGCGTCTTGTTGGCTGGCAATAGTGAATTGCTCGCCATTGGCGGGCCAAAATGAATTTTCGGCAATCAGTTTGCCATTGCTGTGTATGCCATCAAATGTGACGGTTAATTCTTGTGGTAGTTTGTCTTGCTCGGCGGGTATTGTGTTTAAGACGTGCACAACCGTACGCCCAAGGCTTGCGATTCGCCCAACATGTGGCTTTGGCAAAATGGGTATTGCAGGCAATATCATTAATAGTGAGCATAAAAGTCTTAGCAGCTTCATTTTCTACCCCTCGCGGTGATTATAGCTTGTACTTTTTATCCTAGAACTTCCAACCCGAACTCGCGTTCTTTAGTGGTATTTGACCGTTTTTTATAATATTCATTATATGCGTACCGTAAAACATAAGAGGTTATTACTGTTCCAAAGATGGCAACAAATGTAATTCCAATTCGGCCTGGAGTTATGATACTTTTTGGAGCGTCCTGGTGTTGATCTTTGTCCGCTTTATTTACATCTTCTTGTGCAGACTCTTTTGGTTTCTCTAACTTTCTACGTTCTAGCACCTCTTGCTGCTGTTTTAGCTCCAGATCTTCTTTTTCCTTTTTTTCTTGAAGTAGTTGAGTCTGTCTACGTTGTTCACTCTCTTTCTGATGGAGCTCTTCTGTTTTTAATCTTTGGGCTGCGGCTGCAGCTTGTTGTTGTTGATTTAATTTTTTCTCATCAGCTTTTTCTTTTGCTGCGCGCTCACATTCTTTCACAAAATTTTCATGTTTTATTTCTTTTTCCCTTTCTTCTTGTTGCACCTTTTTGATATTAGCTGCTTTTTTTCGTTTCCCCTCTTCGCATTGTTTATTAAATCGTTCAGTAGCAGTTTTTAATCGATTTGTATTTGTTATTAATTCTTGTTCGATGGTTCGTATTTGATTTGCGATATCTTGAAGTTTATTTTTATTATCCTCACGGTCCTCCTTAGGTACTAAATTTTGACAAATTTTATCTTCCACCGCTGCTTCAAGTTCTTTTAATAGTCGTAATCTATCTTTGGGATCAGAGGCTTTATTCAAATCCTCTTCTATTTTTTTCATAGATTGAGACGCCACTTGAGACAGTGTATTTTTGTAATATTCTAACTCTGTTGTTATTTGATTTTTTATATCGTCATACTCATCATCGGACTTTTGTCTTGCCTCCTTTATTGTATTAAACTCGCTTTGTTGTATAGGAGGGTCTTTCGTCGCAAATCTTTGTTTATGAGATAATTCTATGTTCAAAGCGTCCAAGAGCCTTTTATGATATTTTAACCTTGCTAAAAGGTTACATTTGACATTACGTATATCTTCGGCATTTATATTGTTTTTACTATCTATTGTTTTTAATTTGACAATTTCTTTTTTATTCTCTTCAATTAAATTGTTAAGATCGGTTATATTTTCTTTAATAATTTTAACCTTTTCATCGCCTCTAAGCTTGTCTCTTGTACACTCTCCCGACCAGTGCTCATCAATTGATGCATAGTTCCTTGTATACCTTGGCTTTTTCTCGCTAGGAGGAGCTGTTTCAGGATGAATTGTAACCTTCTTTTTCGTGCCAAGTTTATTGTTTGGCTTTTCTTGACTAGCAAATGAAGTAGATACGCCTATGGCAATAAGATTCAATACAAGAATAAACTGCATCTTCAAGAAAATATATTTATTGTTTAACATCGGTGTCCCTTTAATACAGCTTGAGTAGAATGTTAGATAATTATAGACATATCAATAGTATGCATTATTCCATTAGGATATGTCAATAGCATGTTAAAATGTCAGAGCAGCCACATATAAAAGATGGTATTTAGGGCGATTATAATGATGATATTGTTTCATTATCCTTATAGTTATTATAGTTATATTTTCTTTCCAGTTGCGTGCAATCATAATTAAGCCGCTTATTATTTCGATTTATACGGAAAATATAGCATTTGTGTCATGTCTGTTGGTATCCATAGGTATAAGGTCATGTATGTAGTAGTTGATCTGTTGATCATCCCGATCTTTTAGGGAAAATAGTGGTTTATTGTCCGGGAGAAATTGTTTAATGTATGTTTTTAAATCGATTTTAAGCATATGGGTCTTTATATTTGTTCAGATGGTTTTACCCTCGACATGCTTTGCTGATGCAATTCAAGAAATTATTACAAAGGAAAATGTTAAAAGAGCAATTATCGATGGTGGTGGAGTTATAGATTTTGTTGCAATTTTGAGCAAAGAGGATCGTGATTTTCTACTTTCCATAGTGCCGCAGACCATTATTAACGAATTGCGTGAGCTTTCAATAAAAGCTTCCATCTTGACAGAAGAAGTTCCTCAATTTGACCGCATTATAGCGCGTTTGGGCAAAGAAAGAGGGACGTTAATTGGCCGGCCACTTACTGGGTATACAGTTTCTGGGCTGGTAGATTTTTTTGGCAGTCAAGATATACCGGTTATATTTTATAGTGTTAACAATGCGGGTACCATTTTAGAATTTTTTATTTCCAAGCAGTTTGGCTTTGAAGCAATTGATCCACGGTTGAAACGATTGAACAGTTTGGGATTAGCAGATATTCGATTTATTGTATCAACGTTTGACTATGATGACCCATCGACCGGATTGTCCATTCTTGCCAAGGGACTTAATATTGTAACGTATGTAAATCTTAAAAATAATACTTTGAGCAATGTGAGCATCTTTGCAAAATCTTTTGGTTCTCTTTATCCAGATCGTCTAAATGGTACTATTTTTATTTCGCCAACAATTATAGAAAGTACTGCTAAATTCTCTTTTCCTATGCATGTTGCAGTTGATTTTGAACAACAATATTTGGCCGGTAAAAGAAAATATGCCCCGACTACGGTGCAATCAGTGCAATTAAAAAGTCCGATATTGTCCATCTCTCCATTCACGCTCGAACTAGGCATTGAGGGCGCTCTAGAACTTGTATTGATCAACCAGATATCGCCATTGGTATTTACATTATCAGGAACTGTTAGCCCTAGCAGTGCAACTGCGGCTGGTAAAATGCATGGGCTCTATTCGTCGGCTTTTGGCTTAAAATGGCTTGCTCTTGGCAATATGCATCTAGAATTAGCATGGCAGTATGAAGCTATGGCGGCAGCAGTTGCTATGGGCATTCCATTTACAGGATTATCAATTGGTGGTGAATTTGCATTTGGTGATGGGGCAGATAAAACTACCATAAACCTTAGAACATCTATTGGTGTCGGCCTCAAATCTGTTGAATCACCGATTCTGGGGGCAGCTGACGACATACTTGCTGCGGCTGGAACGATGCTTGCATCCCCAGATCTTATGATGCAGTTTGGATTGTACGGTTCTGTTGATGTGCTAACCCTTGGGGGCATTGTATCTTTGTTTAAGTCTATAGTTTTTTGGCAAAATAATTCCACCGAGACGATTGAGTCTTACAAGGCGCCAACGATACGATTTACAGATGTAAAGCTTGGAATAGCATTGACCGATCTAACAGCTCAATTCAAGCAGGGAGTATGGTTAGAGGGTCAAATGAATATGCTGGGTGTTGGTGGAATTATTGCTATTAATATTGCTCTTATCCCGCCAACATTGACAGCTATGGGCATGTTGGATCCAATCATTACTCCATTTTTTTCACTTTCAGGCTTTGAGAAAAATGATCCGATTTTAGTAAGCATGGGTGCGTCTGTTACTACTAAGCCACATATGTATCTTGATGGTTTATTTACGATTCCATTTTTGGGATTGCATCAAGGTATAAGGCTTGCATTAGATCTGTCTGGCTTTTCTTGCAAAACTACATTTGCATTTGCTGGTTTTCAGGCCATGACAACGTTACAAATACCGATGACTAATTTTGATAATCTATTAATGGAATTTGTGGTTGATAACCTGTTGTCAAACGAAATTTCAAAATTTAATAACATGGTTCACGCGCAGCTTGATTCCTGGGCCGCTGCCATAAAAAGTTCTTTTGACAACACAACCGGAAAAATAATCAAGCGGATAGAGGATTTAGAGGAAAAGATTAAAACCAAAAGAGATGTAGCAAATTATTATAAAAAAGAATGTGACCAGAAAGGCTGGATTAGGGGCTTTGAAGCCTGCGTGACTAAGATCACCAAGGGATTAGACTCTGACATTAATGAACTTGTAAAGCAGGCGAATAAATTAACAAACAAGGTAGTAGATGAGGCCAAAAAGGTGCCAACTATGTTCTTTAAAACGGCTGGTATCCTTGTTGACTTGCCAACGGTAATACAGATAAAAAAAATTACCGGTCGACTTACTGGGGCGCAGATTAAGGCGGCTCAAATGCCGTCGGCCCACATAGAAATTGTGGTAACTTTTGGCGGAAAACAAAAGCTACACAAGCTATCAATTGATGGATTCGATCTGAAAAATCCAATTCAATCAACAAAACAGATATCCATGGCCATCATAAAGGTAATAGAATCGATGGGAACCGGATATACCAAAAATGTGTATCCAGCCACGCACTAAATGCAGCATTGCTCGGTATAAAGATTTAGAACTGGTGTTTGCCTGGGCAATTATATAATCGTGCAGATGTGCATTTTTCCAGCTTTAACTATTGTGCCTGAGTGCCAGTTGATCATCTGCTTAAACTCTTTCACCACTATTCCATCTATGCTTACAGCGCCGGCGTCTATAAGGCGACGCGCCTGAGATGAGCTTTCTACCGCCTGTATTGCCTTTAAGAGGTCGACTATCCAGCAGGGGTTGGCAAAATCTTTGGCAAGTGCGATTGGAGTCGCTGCACTATAGTTTTTATGTTGATAGATTGCTTCAAATTTCTGTTGAGCATCATCTGCCTGTAGACGGGACCAGAATTTTTGAATTATGTCATGAGCCATCTGCTTTTTAAGAGTCATAGGATGCAATATTCCGCTGGCAACATCGTTTTTGATATGCAGAATTGTATCTGTCTCATATGACAACAAAAGGCTTAGATAACGGTAGACAAGTGCATCAGGTATTGACATTAATTTGCCAAATGCCTGATCTGCTCGGTCACAAAGGCCAATGGAATTACCAAGAGATTTTGACATTTTTTGTACGCCGTCTATGCCTTCTAAAAGAGGCATAGTAATTACAATTTGTGGCTTTTGCCCATATTGCTCTTGTAAAAATCTACCCATAAGCATGTTAAATGTTTGGTCTGTGCCACCAATTTCAATATCGGCATGTAAAGCTACTGAATCATATCCTTGCATAAGCGGATATAGTAATTCGTGCATAGCAATCGGCCTATGCTCTGATATTCTTATTGCAAAATCATCGCGCTCAATAAGCCGCGCTAGCGTCACTTTGCTGCAGAGTTGTAAAATATGATGCAATGTAATACCGGCAAGAAATTCAGAATTTTTTCGGATAATCGTATGCTCTGGGTCCAGAATTTTTTTGACCTGTTCGAAGTATGTTTTTAAATTATCTTCTATTTGCTGCGAAGACAACGAAGGTCTTGTTTTTGATTTTCCCGTAGGGTCGCCAATTTGTGCTGTAAAATCGCCAATAAGAAACACAATTGTATGCCCGGCATTTTGAAATTGACGCAGTTTGCATAAAATAACCGCATGGCCAAGATGTAAGTCCGGAGCTGTTGGATCAACGCCAAACTTTATTATTAATTTTTTTTTCTCAGTTAAGCTGGTTTCTAACTCTTTGAGTGGAATAACGGTTGCAGTGCCATGGATTAATGTTGAATTTTGTATCATAGCCTTACTTGCTAAAAGAGGCCTAAAAGGTGCGTTACTAACCAACCAAAATAAATTATGCAAGAGGTTATTAAAATCCGCAAGTGACCTGCAAAAAGTATAATTATTATAGATGGTATCAAAACAATCAGATATCCATATTGCAGTATTTGGTCAGGGGAACGTTCTGCATACAAAGCTAGCGCAAGGTGGCAGCAGTTGATAGTGCCGTCTAGCACCCCAATAACTATGCTCAGATATGTTGCTACTATCAAAATAAAACCGATCACTATCGTAAATGAGGAATACCCTGGAAATGCGTGTGCAAGAAAAAGATGGGACATGCAGCTGCTTTGCAAAAGCATTGATGGTGCTATGTACAAAATCATTGGGCCAAAGATTAGTATAATAGTTACCAAACAGATAAATGCTATCGAAAAATACACAAAAGAATCTGACAGATATGCGCACAAAAGTTTTGGCAATCGCCATCCGCTTTTTATGCCAAGGAATCGGATGCTACCGTCGATATTTTGCGGATTAATTGGAATAAATTTGCTCCATCCAAATGAGAATAGACATACAAACATCATGCCTATAGGGTCCATATGAACTAAAGGATTTAATGTTAAAAATCCGCAATCTTGTGCGGTCGAATCGCCCATTTTATCTGCTACCCATGCTCGGAAAGCGCCAGCTATCGTTGTAGCGAATAAATACGACAAAAGGAATGTGATCAGACTTACGATAAGTTCAGCAGATTTAAGATTAATCATTATTGCAGTTACCTGAAAATAAGCGGTATGGCTTTTTTGTTATTTTACAAAAAGTGTAGGTAAAATCGACACAATCGTCAAATAATACCTGCTCGCGTGGCGCAAATGATGGTGAGAGGCCAGCCGATGGATTGCGCCTTGACTTTGGTAAAAAATTACCAAAGAATTGATGCTAATCAAAAATAGTAATATTGCCTGCGAGTTTAGTAAAAAAAGGATGTCAGTATGTTTTTTTCTGCTTTGTTTATTGTAACCTTCAGTGCATTTTTTAATGTACAGGCCTCTGATGGTGATGTTGAATTTTTCAGGCAGTTTATAAGCCCAGGGGATTTGGTATTGGACATTGGTGCATGTGTAGGAACAAAAACTGATCTATATCTTTTATCTGGCGCTGGCAAAGTGATAGCAGTAGATCCTCAACCTACCTGCTACAAAGTGATGATGGATAAATACAAAAATGATCCCCGAGTGTCCGTCCTTGCGCTCGGAGTTTCTCGCGTGGCAGGAACTGCACGAATGAGCATTTGTACTGATTCAAGGCAACTTTCAACATTATCAACTGAATGGCCGCTGGTATCCCGATATGGAGCCCTACATAATAACCGATGGGATGAGTATATTGATATAAAGGTGATAACGCTTGATGATATTATAGTGCACTATGGCATTCCACAATTTTGCAAATTAGATATTGAAAACTTTGAATATGAAGCATTGATGGGGCTTTCGATAGCAATTCCACATATTTGTTTTGAGTTCCATCACGAAACCTCTTCTAAAACAGCTGCGTGTCTTGAGCGACTTGCGGCATTAGGTTTTTCAAGATTTAATTTTGTCATAACGGACAAAAACCGTCTGGTGTCTGATGAATGGCTTGAAGCGGATCAGTTATTGGTTGCAATTTGTAACATTGGGCAAAATAATCGGTTTGGTGAGCCAATGCATGGTGATATTTATGCCTGCGCTGCACATTTATGTAAAAATGATACGCATAAGCATGATATTAATCGTACAAAGCCGTCATATTCAATATCGCATTGCGTTCAGCGTGAGCTATGTGCCTCGATAGATTCTGTTGTGCAAGAGGGGGATTTAGTTTTTGATATTGGTGCCCATGCAGGTCGGCGTACAGAAAGATATGTAAAGGCTGGAGCGAGTGTTATTAGCGTTGAGCCGATTGAAATTTTTTGCAATATTTTGCGTAAGCGTTATCAGAAAGAGTTACGCGTTACCGTAGTAAACAAAGGAGTTGGCGACTATGCACAACGTAAGCCCTTTTATTTGTGTCCACATTCTTGGGCGTTGGCAACCTTTAGTCCCGAATGGACTGAAAAATCGCGTTACAAAACGGTCTGTGGTTTTGAATGGATTCCGTCAATAAACAGCGCCAGATCTAATTTGGTAGAGATGATAACGCTAGATGCGTTGATTGCTACGTATGGCATGCCGCAGTATTGCAAGCTTTGCATTAGCAACTATGAATCGCAAGCCTTAAACGGTTTAACGCAGCCAATTCCATGCATTTCGTTCGAATTTCACCAAGAATTTGTTGATAATATTGCTCATTGCTTAGAGCGACTATACACACTGGGCTATCGTGAGTTCAATTTTACCTTAGGCAGCGATGATACGTTTTCCATTGATGAGTGGGTCCCCCTGGACCAGTTAGTTGAAAATATGACAATATGTGTACAAAAACGAGCCATGGGTGGGTTATGTGGCGAAATATTTGCTCGTGTTGTCAGAAAGGGTCAATACTGATTTGCGCGCCTTCAGCATCAAGAATTTCAGAATCAAATGCCACATCTTTTAGCTGATCAAGGCTGAATCCTTGTTCTTTTAGGTATTCTATTGCTTTGGGATCGGTGATTGTCTGTTTAATCTGAGATAGTTCTTCTAAGGATGTATCAGGCTCCTGTTCGTCATCAGTGATAACACCATACTCATAATTGGTAATAGTCCAGGAGGTGAGTTCTCCATTGGTCTGCATCCAACGCAGTCGGATTGTTTTACCATCATCTGTTGCTACGGATCCAGTGTTATTGAAAGCGCGTACGCAGCCGGGATTAGGGCGATGAATCGTATCAAATATGTAATTGCTCAAAAACTTGGAATGCAGTTATCTAGCGAAGAAAGTGGTAGGCAACGGTAAAACTATCCGTAAAACCTACCTGGCCTGATCAAAGCCATAGCTCAATCTTCACCTGTTTTTAGCTGCTGACCATTACCAAAAAGATCAGAAGATTGGGTTACGCATAGCCGCGACCTTACAGCTTACCCAAGTTATTGAGCAGTTACTCAAATATTCTTTTTATCCAATCGGGTTTTGCATGTTGCTCAGTTAAAGAGGTAAATAATTGTTGCTCTTTTTCGTTTTTTATACTCAGCTCAAGACTTTCTTCTTGTACTGGAGAACTTTTCTTGCGCGTTTTTTCTTGGGATTTTATTTCCTGCTGCTGTATAGGCTTTTGAGAGCTTGTTTGCTTTGATTTAGCCTCTGTTTGCATTGATGTGGCTTTTGGCGGTTGCAAGGTAGGCGAAGAATATCTCACAAGGGTTGCTATTTTTATTGTGCTCAGTAGCGTTGCTGCTGCCGTAAAAGCCGCTATGAGAGTTAATTCTTTTTATATTGTAATGACCAGTCTTTTACATCATTGAGTGTTGACTTGGCTTTTTCGATGAATCCAGTCTTTTGATCGATACTGTTTGACGCTGTCTGGTTGGCGCAGCTGACTGCAACAGCGGTACCAACGTTTCTGTCTGCATCTTGAGCGTATTGAGCGGTAGGTAGTATGGTGACAATGCATAGAGTGAGCGAAAAAACTACAAGGTTAGTTATTTTTAACATTGCGTACTCCGTGTGGTAAATGGCGCCATGGGTTACTCTTTACGTTCAAAATTCGGGCATTGCAGGTGGTAGTATTATAAACTTAGTAATCTCTCCATTTTTGTAAGCAATACTTGCTCCTTGGCCCTTTTCGTTCAGTAATATTGTTGCTTCCGTGTTGTTTCCTTTAGAGTTGTTTATAGCGTAAATTATACTGCCTGCTAGGTCTGTACGCTTATGAGTTATTAAAAAGTTAGCTAATGAAGTTGCTTTCCAATCGGAGCTCATCCGAAGCTTGTTTATATTCTTTTGTTGAATTAAATCGTTTCTCACTTTATTTCCACCGAAAAGCAGTATTGTTGCCGCTACAGCTGCAACAAAGGCTATTTCTTTTTTATGCTGCCAACCCCAGTCCTTTAATCTGCAAAATGCTGATTTGGCCTCTGGTCTTTGCTCAATGTTGTTTGGCTCTGTTTGAGCATGTTGTGTTGATGGTAGTATTGCAGCAATACATAGCACCAATGAAAAAAATGTATGCTTTAACATGATACTTCTCCTAAGCTAATTGGTCTTCTAGGGTAAATTGCTACACTAGTATAGTATATTATGATTCTAATAGAAAAGTCTATAAAAAATTCATATACGTACTTGTAGGCGATACCGATTTGTTTTTCTTGTACTAGCATCAAAGATAAGAAGGGATGAATTCTCTTTAGCAAAACAAGACCTTTTTGCGCTTAGTCTAACGAGCTTTTCCTGCGCGTTTCTTCTTGGGATTTTACTTCCCGCTGTTGTATAGGTTTTTGTGGCGCAGCTCATTGTTGCTCTGGTAAAAGGTTAAAAGGCGGGAATTGTCGAAATGGTGATAGGTCCTTGACGCTGGTAATCTCTCCCTTATTTAAAATAATAGAGATCATTGCTACATCTTGTGGGTCATTGATGGAGAACTCTAGAGGCTCTTCTTCATTTTTAGATTTTTCTATTCTGGATAAGATGGCATTAGTTATCTCTGGGGCGGTTGTACGCTGTTTGGACATCAAAAGACCGAGCAGGATATTCGCATTTTTTGCACTTGGAGATCTCCCACGAGCAAGTTCTCTGAGCTTTTCTAGGCCGTCGGGTTCGACTATGTCGTTTTTAAGTGCGTGTCTACCTAATACAATCATCATTGCAGCAATAACTGAAATGATAGCGATCTCTTTT
>JABDES010000016.1 GCA_013286935.1 Candidatus Babelota bacterium | reverse complement strand
TTGACTTTGCCTTGTGGTATTTTACAGCCAAATTGCCATTTGACAGCTATGGCATATTATGGTACTCTTTTAGCATATAGTAAAAAAATTACCTTAGCAACCAGATATGAGAGCATAATTATGAGCTTATTTTCAAGGAACATACACCTAGCCGTAGCGTTCATGGCCTTGCTTTTTATATGTCCTATGGCATCCATCAGCGCCAAAGACGCTTTTGACAATCCAAAAAATAGTATGTACGAAAAAATTATCAATTTGCCCCGACGGCAAAAAATGGCCTTAGGCGCAGGCCTAACTTTACTAGTTGTTTGTGGCGGATTACGGTTTTTTAACAAAGCTGTTCTTGACAAAGCTGTTCTTGACAAAACTGTTCTTAACTCTGATATACCATCATCGCCGACTCCTAAAAAACCTTCAGAGTCACACAATGTGCCAGACAATGCATGGAAAAGAAAAGATGGAAAGCCCTCTTATTTTGTTAAGGCTTGCGGAATCGGAATGCCAGAAATTCTGCACAAAAAAATATATTACACAGAATATGACATTAAAACCGAATTTGATTTTAAAGAAGCATGTGAGAACTCTTGGCTTAAATACTACGGTCGTCAGTATTACTACGATGCTAACGGTGCTAAGAAATACGAAATAGCTTTTAATCATACAACTAGCAAATTAATGCGCTGGGATGAAAGAATCGAAGGTAAACCAGATCAAAAAATGTACGTATTGGATATTAAGGATAGTTATGAGCTTGACAAACACAGTCCTGACCGTGGCATATGTGTTGAATTTAAACGCTATGAGAAAATAAGGTAAAGAGACTGATGCATAATGGTGGTCTCATCATTGCTCATTCAATAATTCTAAATACACCCCGATAATCTTTATTTTTTAAAAACGGTTCAATTTCAACGTAATCTATCCCTTCACGCGCAGCCTCTTGATGTAGTAGATCAACAAACTCATCTAATTTATTTTTCTGCCCACATACAGTCAGACATACACGATTAACCTCGGATGTAAACTGTGCAGTACCCTCTAGCATGCAATTTGTTGCCTCCTTTTGAACAAACGAACGCAAAAAATCAATAGAAACTGCGCCACCCAGCATAATCTTGAGACATTTATACATATCCGCTCCTTACTCTAACCTTTACTTATGATTCTCTTGGCCCCAAAATGTAACAAAAGTGCTAGAACTCTGTCAAAGGCTATTTATTCATAGCAAATATAGTCATATTGAGTTACTCTTTTGATATATTGAGCAGATGTATACTATTTTATCAACTAAAGCTACAACCATGACTAATATACCTATCCGTGTCAGATTTGCACCAGCACCAACTGGGACCATGCACTTGGGCAACATTCGTACGGCACTTATGAATTTTTTATTTGCAAAAAAAATGAATGGCACCTTTGTTCTTCGCATAGAAGATACCGATGCCCAGAGAAATTACGATCCTCAAGCACATAAGATCATAGAACATCTTCTTTGGCTTGGGCTTAATTATGATGAAGGACCGTTCAAGGGGGGAAAATATGCGCCCTATTTTCAGTCGGAGCGTTTGCAGACCTATCAAAAAGTAGCACAAACGCTCATATCTGCCGGTCAAATATATAGATGCTTTTGCACCGAACAGGAGCTTGAAAAAAAACGGGAACGGCACATATCACTTAAGCTTGCGCCACGTTATGATCGCACATGCATGAGCTTAAAAAAAGATTCAATAGAAAAATTATTAGGGACAAATAGCCCCTACATATGGCGTATGAAACTTGATCATGAACAAAAAGTAATCATCAATGATCTTGCGCGTGGCAAGATCGCATTTGAGTTAAAAAATTTTTCAGACTTTCCGATTACGCGCGCTAATGGTTCTTTTACTTTTATCTTTGCTAATTTTGTTGATGATTTACTCATGGATATTACTCATGTATTTCGCGGGGAAGATCATCTGAGTAACACCGCAAGCCAAGCTGCATTGTATCACGCTCTCAACAAAGAGCTGCCAGTCTACTACCATCTTCCCATTTTGTGTAACATAAGTGGTCAAAAACTTTCTAAAAGAGACTTTGGTTTTTCAATTATTGACCTACAAACGGGTGGATTTTTGCCAGAGGCTATCTGCAATTATCTCCTTACATTGGGCGCTTCATTTAAAGAGGAGATCATGCCGTTTGATGAACTTCCTTTGCATGCACAGTTTCAAAACATACATTCCACAGGCCAAATAAAATATGATGAACATAAACTAAGATGGTTCAATCATCGCTTCATACAATTATATGATCCAGCTCAACTTACAAGAAGATGCTTGCCATTCATTAGGAGTAAATTTACGCAGATTGATACATATACCGAAACTCAGGTAACCCAACTTATACAAGTAATTAAGCCTGAAATGCATACTCTGTGCGACGCTGCAGACCTTCTTAGCTTTATTTTTTCAAGACCGATACTTAGCATTATTGATTTGCAAGCATGCATACATGAAGAGAAGATTGCATTAATACCTAGAATCATTAAAGATGCATTGCCATTATTGGAGAACTCAAAGGAGTTTGTATCGCATTTAAAAAAACAAGTAAAACTAGAACATATTGAGCTTAGGGATTTATTTACTTTCATAAGATTAGCGCTTTCAGGATCCGCAAAGGGACTTGGCATTAGTGAACTCATTGATCTTGTAGGAAAAGAAGAAACAGAGGGCAGATTGCTATCTGCTATAGCAATCTGCGCCGATCATGTAAAATGATTATATCTAAACGATTGATGATGGATCAGCCAGTCTATTTGGTAATTTTTGCAAATTCCATACCACTTTTTTATGAGCCATCAATCCCATGAGTACCAAAAAACGCGCTTCCATAGTTTCCGGAACAAAAAATTCAAAAATACTATTTTCAATGCTAATGGTTCGATCAAAAACAGTATGATCCCAACTTTTTAGCACAGAAGTCAAAAACCAAACTTGTGGCCGGTCTACGTTTGCCTGGTAATACATACACATCTTTGTATTTTGCATGGTTGTTGTTTCCAATGGTTTGCATAGTTATTATCGTAATTTGAGCTTCTTAAAATTTATTTGCCTCATTTGCCCGCTCAATTAACTGCTCGTGCGTTATATTAAACTCCTGCTTTCCATCAATATAGCGAATGGTAACGACATTTTGGTCTACTTCCTTTTTTCCCAAAATAAGCATCCATGGTATCGCCAAAAGTTGCGCTTCTTTAATTTGACCAGATATAGGGTCCGATGAACTATTAACCTTTACTCGAATCATAGAATATTTTTCGAGTTTTTTGGCCAGATCATATGCATAGTCTTTTTGCGCATCGGTAATAGTAAGGATAATTGCCTGAACAGGAGCGAGCCAGAATGGAAAATGACCTTTATAATGTTCAAGTAAAATACCAAAAAATCTCTCGATCGAACCATAAATTGCACGATGCAACATTACTGGACGTGTGCGTTGTTGGTCTGATTGAATATAACTTAGATCAAATCGTTCTGGCATATTAAAATCAACCTGCAATGTGCCACATTGCCATTCGCGGCTCATTCGATCCTCAATCTTTATTTCAATTTTTGGTCCATAAAAGGCTCCCTCACCTTCCTGGACGATGTATGGACAGTTAAGCTGTTCGAGAGCATCCTTAAGTATCTGCGTGGCTGTATTCCACATCTCTAGTGCGCCTATGTATTTTTCAGGGCGAGTGGACACTGCCCAATGTATTTTTTTAAATCCGAATTTTTCATACATTGTCATTGCAAGCCTAAGAACCTTGACTGCCTCATCGGTAAGTTGTTCAATCGAGCAAAAAATATGCGCATCATCTTGCGTAAAGGACCGCACCCGAAACAACCCATGCAAAACACCTGAAAGTTCAAATCGGTGGCACAGGCCATACTCTGAAATGCGCAAAGGGAGCTCTCGATAAGAGCGAGGTTTGTTGGCAAACAATAATACACAGGAAGGACAATTCATAGGGCGAACCCAATAATGTGTTTGCTCGACGGTGGTTATATATGCGTGTTCGCGATAGTTGTCATAATGACCAGATATTTTATAGAGTGATTCATTGTTTAAGATTGGAGTGCGTATTTCTTGATAATCATCTTTTTGCATGTAACGCGAGTAGGCAACCAACGTATTAAATATTTTGGTGCCGTTATCATGAAAAAAGACACTGCCTGGGGACTCTTCATGGAAACTGAATAGATCGAGGTGTTGGCCTAAATATCGATGATCAGATTTTTTTGCTTGTTCAAGTTCGGCAAAATAGTGGTCCATCTCCTCTTGTGTTGAAAAAACAACTCCGCTGATTCGTTGCAGTGCTATTCCATTTCTGTCAGCTCGCCAATATGACCCCGATATTCCAGTAAGTTTAAAATATTTTATCTGCCCTAGAGACCCAACGTGACCACCTTTGCACAGATCAAAAAAATTGCCTTGATGATAAATACCAACCGTATCACCCTGAATACCATCAATCAATTCAGTTTTAAATTCATTATTTTTGTACAATGCATAGGCTTGCTCTTTTGGGACTTGTCCGCCAATAATTGCATAATTTTTATCGGCAATTTCATGCATTCTCTGTTCGATTAGTGGCAAGTCTTTTAATACAAAATTAGTGGTTGGTAAAAAATCATAAAAAAAACCGGTTGGCGTGGCCGGTCCAATTGTTGGCTTTGTCGTTGGATAAAGCTCGCTAATGGCATGTGCCAATAAGTGAGCAGCAGAATGGCGAAGAATCATACTATCTTGATTGTTCATGAAAATCCTCTAATTTAGATAATAATTAATCTAATGTATTTTGTGTTTATTATATTGCATAAAAACGGTATATAGCTTATCCATTAGCATGGCAAAGCCACCATTTCCAAGTACGTTTGCGCTGGTAATAACCGGATCGAAAAGAATATAGAGAGCCGTGATCAATGACATCATTTCTGAGTTGAATCCCAAATAGCGCTCTAAAATCGGTAGCATTACTATTATTCCACCACCAGGAATAGCTGCCACGGAAAATTTTGCCAATACAAATTGAGCTGCAAAAATGAGATAGGTTACAAAAGTCGGAGAGCTAATACTATACGTTTTGAGCACTGCATATGCAAAAATAGGTATTGCAAAACAATCACCGATAAGGTGGATATTGACCGTTGCAGGAATAATAGAGCGGGCAAAATCAACGTTATGCGTATTTTTTTCGGTACCCACAATGGTCAAAGGCATAGCGGCTGCGCTTGACATAGTACTAAAACCGGTAATTGTTGCCGGTAACATATTCAAAATAGTTTGCATGGTGCGATGCACCTTTCCATTGTTTGCAATCAGATACATAATGGAAATATAACTAAACTGTGTAACGGCTATTACAACCAAAATAGTTGCATAGTCACGAATGATGATGCTCATAACCCCTTCATAATCTAATTTTATAACAAAGCCGATCACAAATAATGGAATAATGTAGGTAAAGAATTTCAGCAGCCTTGAGACTATGTTGTTCAAAAGATAAGAAAGTTGAGCAACATACAATGGCCGCATACGTGGAAGTATGATTCCCAATAGTACCCCTGCAAGCATGGCAAGATCGGTTGGAATAAGTTTAGGCAATGCCAACGACCATGCGGGAACAAGTTCATGTACGGTATCTGGCAACGTAAGCGAAAGATCAAATGTATAAACCCAGCATCCAATCAGATGACTTATCATAGTCGAAAAAAAATTTGAGCAACAAACGGCAGCTATAATAAACAGAATTATCTTAGTGGCATAACGTGATAGTTGAACGGCAGCTCTGAACAGTAGAGCGAATATAATAATCGGCAACAAGAAAATAAGAACTGATTTTATTGATAAACTTAGTGCATATAATACTGATTTAACGCTAAGTGGAATCCACGCATTGCCTATCATCGAAATTGCAATACAAAAAAGTAATATAAATGGCATTGCCAAAAACATAACAAACCTTTCTTAGAAAGACTGACAACATCAGAGTGTAAGTACATATTTTAAAAAACGTATATAAAAGTGAGTATAAAAAGATGTTACCGGCACCAGCCGGTAGTTGTGACAGTCAGAAGGGGTATTAAAATAGGTTTTATTGTATTCATGCTGTTAAGCTTAGTGAAAATGAATCGAAAGTCAAATTAGGTGAAATGCTGATCTTGTATTGTTACGGTTTAAAGCTATGGCAAGTTGTTTTGGATGGTAGTGTCAGAATTTTCTGGCACGCCGTCAGTTGTAGCATTTTTCTTACGCCATACATGATGAATTGCGCATATCAAAATACCAATAGCGACACCAACCGCGATTACAGCTGTAATGATTGGCGGTGTACATAGAAGTTTTTTAATATCTGGTCGTATTTCAATCTTAATACCGTGATTTATGGCATCTTTTTCGGCCGTCACTGAAAAGGTAGCTCCATTGGAGTTCTGTTGCAATCCAATGTGGTCATTCTGAAAAGTGATTCTGCGTAGATTCCCTTGTTGGTCAAACTCTACAGCCTCAGTTTTGAAAAATGTAATCGGTTCTTGCGCATCTTGATTAGCTATTATTTTTTCAATATCGGCTTTGTCACAATAATTTCTGAGATCCGTAAGGGCTTCAAAATAGAGGTAAGAAGGATCATTGAGATTGTGAATAAAATATGACTTTGCTCGCTCTTGGTTTTCGTTGACCAGATGATAGAGATACGTGCCTGCTTCATTTTTTTCAACATATAAGCCAGCGCCACACGTAAATTCTTTTTTTTCCGCTTCTTTTTGCTTGTTAATTTGTTCCGCTATTTGATCCGTATTCACTATTTGTCCAAACTCGTTCAATTGAACTGATTTGAGTTTCCCAGTAGATTCGTCAGTCACTACTCGAAATACGGTAGCGCACCTATACCGACAGGTTGATCCCGCTTCGGGCTTCATTGCAAAAGTCATTTGCAAACTTATGCATATGGTTGGCAATACAATAATGAACATTTTTTTTATCATAATTAAATCCTTATATTTCTGTTAATTCGATATTACAGATCTCTTGTTGTTTGCACCACCAGATAGCACTGAAAATTACGCCAATAACACCAATTACCAATGACGAGGCCCTAGCGAGAATCAAACGTTGTTGTTGCCTGCAATGGTCATCATAGATCTGTGCGGTATATTTTCGGCGTTTGTTATTTTGCCATCGGCAATAAGCATGTAAATGCGTATTTTGAGCATTAAGGATACTTTCTATCTGACCTTGCATGGTCTTGAATGATTGCATACACTCCATACCAAATTGATACAATTCACTACCTTCTTTTGCTTCTTTCTGCGCATGGTCTCCAATCCGACAGATTCCTTCTGAGACCGCAATTTTAAATTCAATGCTATCCTGCAAATAACCAATAAGGAAATTTTCAGTATCAAAAATGACTAATTTGCCGCTTAAATCAACTGCTATATTTTGACTACATGCAATATCCGCTGCGCCTGTTTGTATGACTATCTCTTTTAACCCTTTTAGCATCTCAATCGTCAGAGAAGGTTCTTCTTGAGCAATGTCTATACCTTCAGCAAGAATAATCGAATTAATATCAGACACCCTTGATGCATCTTTTAAGTCATTATCATTTCCCGAAAGAGGGTATATGAATTTACGCGGTAACGGTGCAAAGCAGGTCAAATGTTTCTTTTGTATAATGTCCGCTATTAGCATTGCCATTGGTAGTCGTGAAATATTCTGCTTATGGCTATAAACAAACGGTGGAACTTCTTCGTCCTGGTAAGGATATGCTGCTTTAATAAAAACCGGACTATTTGATCCCGGAAAAGTGTGACCTGGCAATGTTCCAACCAATCCGTGGCTACCACCCATATTCTTAAATAATTGCGGTCGCCTGTTCTCCATTCTGGCAAGTTCTTGCGTGTCAAACGATAGATTTTTTTTTAAAAAACTACGCAACGGCCCCTCTGGCAAGCGATGCTCATAAAAATCAAAAGTGACTCCCGGCTGATCAGGTACTGGAAATTCGCTCGCACTCGTATGCAAAGTAATAGCATTAAGACTTAAAGCCACTATTGTTATTATTAATTGTTTTATATGCATTGTGGGCTCCCTTATGCTAATTCGATTACTGGCTGGATACCGCAGAAATCCTGTGATTTTGCTGGAATGTTACTTTGGTTGGCCTTATATTTTTTCTTCCACCACCATACCGCGCCCAAGATGGCGCCAACAGCAATCGCAGTCACGCCAATGCCACATGAGATTTTGGCGAGCAAAACACAAAAGCAGAAGGAGTCTATGGGCGCGTTAACTCGCTGTTGCTTACTAGAGCATTCAACACTCTGCTCATCGTGGTATTTAAGGTATAATCGTTTTGTACAAATTCTTTGTTTTTCCATTAATTCTCTGAAATAGCCACCCGGGTCTGTTATTCCCTGATTTGCCAGATCAGTGGTCACTTCTTCCTCAATCTGTGCTGATTCTATATTGCACTGATCAGCAAATGTATTGAGCTCTAGCTGTGTTTGTTGTCGTGATGGAGAGATAGCATGTATGGAATAGGCTAATTGTTTAGCCGTACACGCAAGGCTCTTCAAACCTTCTCTGAAAGATGCCTTTTTCTGAAGAGCGTCTTCAGCTATATCAGTGTATAAATTTTCAGTATCAAGAAACATTAATTTTCCATCAGAGCAATACTCTAGGTTCTCTGGGTTGCCAATGTCCACAACTTTTTGCCCTAGCTCTTCAATAAGCACTTTCATTTGTCGCAAAGCTTCGATGGTAAGAGTATTTTTACTTACTAATGGTGCCTCTTGGGAAAGGATAACTGCATTAAAGTCAGATATATCTGACTTTTTTAAATCATTATCATCGCCAGATAGAGGGTATATGTATTTGCGTGGCGAGAGAGCAAAACAGGTCAAATTTTTCTTTTGTATACAGCTGCTTATATCTAGCGATGTTGGCAAGCGTGAAATATTTTGTTTGTGACTGTATACATCGTCTGGAAAATAGCTATCTACTAGAGCAGCCTTAATAAAGACCCCGCCATGTGATCCCGGAAAGGTCTGTCCTGAGACTATCCCTACTTGTCCATGCCTACTCAGATTTTTAAAGCTTGGTAATTTACTAACATCGCCTAAAGATCTTAGGTTTCTTCTCAGAAAACTGCGCAGCGGCCCCTCTGGCAAACGATAGTCATAAAAATTAAACGTAGCGCCCGGCTGATCAGGTACTGGAAATTCGCTCGCACTGGTATGCAAAGCAACACCATTAAGACTTAAAGCCACCATTGGTATTATTAATTGTTTTATATGCATTGCGGGCTCCCTTAATGTCGCTTGTTTGAAAATCTCATACTGTTAGCATACTAAATCAGACTTTTTTGTCAATCGAAACAATATTCATATTGAAATAGTTAAGAGCGAATTACCTTCCAGATGTCACTTTGCAGTCATATTGCGTACGGCAATCAAGCGTTAGATTGGTAAAAGGTGATTAATTGAAGAAATATGTGCAATTTTGAGAAGATTAAAGAGTTTTAGGACCAAAAACGGCCTGTGTTGACCGTTTTTGGTCCTAAAAACTGCTCAATTGACGTATCACCTCAATCAGTGTTATACCTAAGCTCCAGATGAGTACAAAGTCCTAAAGGGAGAGCTATCTATGGTGATACATTACAGATCTGCTGCCTACGTAGTTTGTCTAACAATCATTGTATTAATACCGTTTTATACGACACGCGCAGATCTAACGTCACTTGCAAAAAATGACCCGTGTCCTATGTTTAGTGCTCTCGATCCACTAGTCGACAGGGAGCTCCTGCGCAAAAAGGTCACTGATTTTAGAAACGAATATCAATATCGATGCGCTCGCGGTTGCGCTATGGTCTCTGCTTCGTTGTTTGGTCAAAGTGCCGTTCGTGGTAAAAATACAAAAGCAGAAGGCGTCTATAGGCGCGTGCCAATACAATTAGGTGACTTGACTGGACGATGGGGCCTGATTCCTTTACTTTTCGGACCATTACCGGCTGGACAAACATTAGCACCTGCCCTGCAGTCAGCCCTAACAGCAATGTTTCCTGTGGCGCCACCAACTCCCTACAATGTTGATCCTAACCAACGATGTGGCTATCTGAGCTTTCCGCTCAAATACAGCAAACGAGGGTTGCGAATTTCATGTTCTTTTGATTTAAACTGTGGTCTTGGCATTAATATTGAAGGTGGTGTAGCAAGCTTACGGCAAAACGTAATGGATATTGATGACCCGTTTTGTGCACAAGCATTATGTACAGCCTCTGCAACTTCTGTTACCAATAATGCGCCTGTGTTGGACTATCAATGGATTGATCTGACTGGCTTTGAAATAAATCCAACAATAGCTGGCGTGGAGGTCAATGAATTGCCTATATTTCAAGTCGCATCTGATAATCCTGACCCATGCGAAACTATCATCAACGTAAAAACAGACCTCATACAAGAAAATTTATCTCGACCGTTTGCGACCATCGCACAGCAAATACAGTTAAATATCGACAGTTATTGTGGCGTATCATCAGATGAATGGCGGTTCAACCTGTACTGGAGACGCTTTTTTGAGTACTACCCTGATTCTTATGAATGGGCGCATGTTGCAGTTATTCCGGTTCTCATGCTTAGCGCAAGCGCCTCTCCTGGAATAATAAAGGATGAGCATAAGGCCTTCCAGCCATATTTTGGAAATAATGGCCACGCCGCAGTTGGCGCTACTGCCGGTTTATATTTAGATTTTGCCGATACGCTCCAAGTAGGTGCTGAATTTAGCTACACGCATTTTTCTTCAAGGCATTATACAGACTTAAGAATTCCTAATAACCTGTATCAAACAACAGTATTTCCCTTTTTTACAAACGCCACTGTTCAACCTGGGGACAATAACTTTTTTGCGCTGAGGGCGCTAGCCTACCACTTTATTGATACTCTTTCGATTTGCGTCCAGTACAACAAAGTAGAACACAAGCCAAACAAAATCTGTTTAGTCAAACAAGATGATGCCTTTTTACCACAAGAATTGGCGGCAGTAAGCAGTTGGACTAATTCATCACTTAACGCATCCGCTACCTACGATATTTTGCCAAATTTTGGAGTAGGAGTGCTTTGGCAAGCCCCTGTAAGACAACGCAATTCATATAAAGCGACTACCATTATGTTTACTGCGTATGGATTCTTTTAAAATTTCTGGACAAACCGTCAAAATTACGTAAACTACAAAAGTAATCGATTTAGATAGGTTTTAACGTGAGAATTAAAGTATATGATCAAAAAAAGAAAAGCTAATATAGAAATTCCCGTTACAGGGTATGTCGATAGAGCCCTCAAGCAGCTCAAGAAGAAGATAGAGCGTGAGGGAGTTGTACGGGATATGAAAAGAACCGTGTACTTTGAATCCGCCACACAAAAACGACGCAAGCGGCTTGTACGTGCCATTAAACAAAATTTGATGCGCATGATAAATCAAGGGCTCATGAAGGCTCACTAGGTACCGTTTACATGTCATCAAAAAATCTTCGGAACATCAAACATGCGCAAAGAGAGTCTCTCTTTAAACGTGAAATTATTTTATTGTTGCAGCAAATCGCTACCGACGATCCTCAATTGCAATCAGTCTTTGTAACGCGAGTTTCACTATCTGCAAATCGTGGAAGTTTACATATATTTTTAAGCTCATCAGAGGCAAATGAGCAGACTTTGACTGAAAAACTTCGGCGACTTGTTTTATATAAACCATCATTACGAAATTCTATTGCCAAGATGAATCACGCTCGCACCGTACCTGACATTTTTTTTAAGATAGATGATCTTGTAAAAAAACAGCAACGTATGGATGAGCTTTTTGAACAGATCAAAAAGGATGAACTTCTCTAGTGTCTATGATAATAGTGCTTGCTATATTGTTCCTATGGAATTTATTTTTGCAATACGTAGCATCTGTACTAGTAAGCGACATTGTAACTGACAGCACAAGCGCGCCAGGCAGCCGGTGGTCAGGGCTACATCAACCTAACTCATTTTTATCAATGTTTCCATGGATAGCCGTCATTGGCACAATCTTTATGTATTTGCTCGTACAAACCTGCAACGCTTATTTTTTGCCATCGTATTTCATTTTTTTTTCCGCGCTCCTTATCACTATCGGAACAGATTGGCATACATTCATGATCTCTCGCTTTGTTTCTCTTTTTTTAATACCGGTGGGGGTCCTACTAAGTATGATTGGAATGCTACCGGTTTCTCCGATTGAAAGTATTATTGCCTCAATAGTATCGTATGGAGCTTTACGTGGCGTTTCATCCTTGTTTTATGTGATAACAAAAAAAGATGGTATGGGAGAAGGGGATTGGGAGCTATTTGCCTTTACAGGCTCATTTATAGGACTTATAGGAAACTGGTTTACTATCACCGTGGGTTCTATATTGGGCACCCTATTTGGGTTAGGTTATCTATTATATAGAGGTCCAACATCTACAGAGAAAATGATAATCCCGTTCGGACCATTTTTGGCAGTAGCATCAATGTTATTTATTTTACTCAATGAGAAACTGTCATTACTGACTATGCTTGTCGCCACTTTTTAATCCAACACTTACCAGCCGTGTATAACATATGCAACCCCATACACATACTTGATAGACCAAGCCCAAGCCCTAACATTTTAGGAAAAGTCTGTATCTCCGTTTGATTTAGCAACATTAAGTGCGGATTGAAAAAGTTAGTTATATCGGAGTTAATAACTGATATTAGATCCGGCTCGCAACCAATCTCCTCAACAAGTATCACTACACCAGCAACTGCTGAAATGCACCCGAACATGGCATCAAATCCCGGATATGATAATTCATTGCCAACGGCATTCTCATGCACCGACCCTAAAACAAAGCCGTCACCAGCGCATACGAAGCTGCTAACCGATAGAAGAAAAATAATCACCTTAAAAGCTCCACTCATACCACTATCCTTTTTAATATGTTTATCTTACCTATCCCTCTTTTTTCAATCAGCTAAATCGTCCTGAACAACCTTGACTGTATTGCGATCGTCTATACTTACAATGTCTAACTTGCCGTCACCATCAATGTCTCCCGTTGCATATACTACAAAACTATTTGCATCGGCCCTCGCCCCGCTCAAGCCCGCCCCAGAAGCACCCAATTTGCCGGTAAAATAGTTTTTACCTTCTGCGCCAGGAAATCCATACGTATAGTAAAAATTCTCTTGAGAGCCGCCCCCCTGATACCCTTCAGGCTTCCAACCAATACCGCCAGGTCCACTGAGCGTATCAGAATATTTGCCATTCTCTGCCCAGTATGCTTTTTGTGCCGCATACATTGAACTTAAATTCATATATGCTTCAGTTCGTTTTGTTTTTGCAAGAAATCGCATCGCGGTGGGAACTGCCAACATGGCCAATAAAGCTATAATGGCTACCACTATCATAATTTCGATTAACGTAAATCCTGTAGTTTTTTTCATCACCGCCTCATTTGTTACAAACTATTTCATTGTAATTACAAGATAGATCTATCAGAATAATACGAATCAAGAAAGATCATTTTTTAAGTCTGGTTGTTGCTCATAAGGATTCTTTTTTTCCAAAATCTACTGCATATGCCAACTCAAGCTGAGCAACAAGTGGTTCGCGGCCTGCCATACGTACAATTTTAATGTATTGACCAGTACAATCCAAAATAACAGAGGGCAAAATGCTATCATGCAAGCCTGTGTTTACATGCTGATGCGCCAATCTATCAGCGACTAAAAAACTTAGGTTTGCTTTGACTGTTAGATTAAGATGGTCAACTGACTGTGGCGTTGGCTCTCCGGATTTATTAGCACTGGTCGAATAGAGAGGTCCTGCTATAGAAATAAGGTCAAGCAACGGTTTATGGTTTGGCATTCTAACTGCAATGGATGGATAAGGATGGTCTATTAATGCAAAATGTTTGCGTAAAATCAACGTAATTGGCCCTGGCCAACAGGAATGTATAAAACTTCTCCATCGCAGAGCTTCATTGGGGTCAACCAGGTCACAAAGCTTGTCAAATGAATCAATAAGCACGATGTAAGGTCTTTTTTCTCGTTTTTTGACCATATCAAGCCGCTTGCTTGCCAGAGCGCTAAAATCGGCAAAAAGACCCACTACGGTATCAGCAGAACCAGCTCCAATACCACCGCTTTTAAGAATATCAGCCATTTGTGAGAGGTCCTGAGCATTATTCCAATAGTATAATCTCATAATTCCTTTCTTTTTTTGTAAATAATCACACCTGGGTCGGTCTATAATTTCTTGTTTGACATTTTTGGCAAAACAGATATAATCGAAAATATGGAGTGCAGTATTCAGTAAAAACAATCTGCACTACGATAGTTAGGGTACAGCAAACTAAAAAAGTTCGCTAATTGGAATACGAATACAATTTTTACACATGGGACGCTGATATGAAAAACACAACGGGCAAACAGAAAACAGGATTGAGTGTTGCCATACCACCACGGCAAAGAAGCTATCACGAATTGGTAGAGTATCTAGATTCTCATTGGAGTCCAGAGTGCAGTGAAAAAACTTTGACCGGCATGAAAGCTTTGGACCAGGCCTTTGGCAATCTGTCCCAAAAACTTTCCACTATTTTAATTACCGGTATCAATGGCAAGAGTTTAACGGCTCATTTTGCCAGCAAATTATTAAAGGAAGAAGGACTTGCAATTGGTACCTTCTATTCCCCTCACATGCTTACCTATAATGAACGCTTCACCATCAATAGTGAAACAATAACCAATAAATTGTTTATTGAGGTTGCAAACGAGGTTATCAACGCTGCTGAAACATCAGGTGCATATGTCACTACGCGTGAAATTTTGACAATGATGGCATTATTATTTTTTAAAAATCATCCAGCAGATGTTGCTATCCTAGAGGTCAGCGAAATCAATGTATTCCATCCGTTAGTCTTGTGTTATCCAAAAATCGTTTGCATAACAAGAATTAGCGAAAAAGAAAATAGCGTAACAAACAATGTTGACCAAGCTACAATGGATACATTGTTAAGCATTGTCAAACCGGGCGCTTTTACGGTCTCTGCAGATCAAAGCAAAATCGGGCTACAAAGTATGCAAACCGCTGTAGAAAAATTGGATGGCGTTTGGGTTATGCCTATTCGCAAACTTGCTCCATTGGCTTATCCATTCGAACAACTACATGGGCGATGTGCAGCATTGGCAGAGCGTATATCTCAGATTTATGTTGAAAATGTTTCTAACAAAGAAAGCATAATTATCAACAATAGTCTTCTGTCTAAACGTGCTGGAAGGCGCGGAAGACCAACCCTTGAGGCCAAGCGACAATCCGAGATGAATCCTCGGCGCACAATTGATCAATTTTGGAAAGAGACGCTCAATACGCTCACCGGAAGATTTCAACTACTTGACAAAGAAAAGCCGATGGTGCTTCTTGATAATGCATCCAATCTGGATGCCCTGTCCAACCTTTTACTAGGCATTCGTCTATTGCACTATCAAAGGTCACTTAAAGGATTAGTCATCATCGCAGATTGCAATACGATTTGTGACGATATGACCGAATTCTTACGTCTTTTGCGTTATTTTTTCAAGAAAACGTCTGGTCAAATCATTGTATGTCCTGTTGAGCCAGCTCCAAACAAAACGAGATCAACAGAATTTGATATAGACACCATAGTCAATGATATCAAAGGCATGAAGATTAAAGCCCATGCAGCCAAAAATTTCCAAGAGGCATTTCAATTTGCTTCCGGATCTGTTGATGAACGAAATGGACTTTTAGTAATTACTGGATCATCGGCTATTATCAACAAGTACTGGCAACACAAAGGCATTAAAAAAGTAGCATAGTATACTTTAAGGAACTATCAATGGGGTGTTTGAATCTGCTTACCTGTAGATTCAAACACCCCATATACGTTTTATAAGGCATAAGTGACATAATAGGCGTGTATCACTACATGATATATTATCAGCTTTTCTTGTTGCACTCGTACATAATCCGCTCTATACTGTACCCAAATAATGCAAAACCATACCAGCGCTTTTTTAAATATACTCGGTAGAGGCTGTTGGGCATTATTTGTAACGCACAAGGCCAGGATTTATGGACAGTTTTCAATCTAACCATCTTCAGCTTTCACTGGCACAGTTTGGCTATACAAATCCCTTTTTTACCGTAAATGTTATTACTATTGTAAACACCTGGGTAGTATTATTTCTTATATGGCTTACAGGGTATTACATTCGTTCTACCTTATTTCGATATAAATCACCCCCCATAATCATTCATACACTGGTAACATGTGGAGAGTTCTTTGTCCACGCATGCACACAAGCTCTAGGATACCTTTCATTTACACATTGCATGTTTATTACAGCACTTTTTATGTTTATTATGCTTTGCAACACTATTGCGGTCATACCATGGCTTGAAGAGCCAACGGTCGATTTTAATACAACGCTTTGCCTTAGCATAATTTCATTTACCTATATCCAAGCGGCAACAATTTATGAACATGGTATTGCGGCCTACATAAATGGGTTTTTGCAACCGTTTTTTCTCATGCTGCCCATTACCATTATTGGTAGATTAACCTCTATCTTTTCTATGGCGGTCCGTCTTTGCGGAAATATATTTAGTGGGGCAATAATAAGTAGTTTATGCCTTATGCTTATGAAAAAATCTTTATTATTTGAACTTGTTGGCATTTTACCAAATATGATATTAATACTCTTTTTTGTCCTATTTGAAGGAATCTTGCAAGCGTATATTTTTACAATTCTATCACTTACATTTCTAGCAATGGCTGTTAAAGCGGAAGGGCACTGATGCTTTTGGAAACTGTTTTTGTCGCTGGAAATGTTGCCGCTTTTTTGCATTATAGTCTGATCTGTATATTGATCATTTTTACCATAATCGGCGTAAGTATAGCGCCTAGTCGTGCCTGTAAAGCTGCGATTATAGAAAGCAATATACAGCCTGCAGCATATGGTGACATTAAAACTACCTTGCTTCTTGGTACTGCAATGATAGAAACTATGGCGGTGATTGGTGGGTTAACAGCGCTACTTATGAGTCGACAGGCGGCACATTCTATAACTATCTACACCGCTCTTGCCGAAATTGGCATTATACTTGCAGTTTGTATTGCAGGCTTAACGTTTGGCCTTTCCTGTACATTGCCAATTGGCGCAGCCTGCGCTGCCATAGCAAGGCAACCATTATTGGCATCCAAAATAACACGCTATATGTTATTTTCACTGTGCATACTCGTTACACCTCTATTGCTTTCATCAATCATCGCACTCATAATCTGTTATCAAGCCCCGAACGCTACCACATTACCTGAAGCATTGCGGCTCATAGGTGCTGGAACAAGCATCGGTCTTAGTAGCATAGGCCCCATTCGAGGATTAAGTATTCTTGCGCAGTCAGGCTGTCACGCATTTGCATCAAACAAAAATGCCTATCAACAGATAATGAATAACACAATGATCAGCCAAGCAATTATAGAAACACCTATTATTCTAGCCTTTGTTATCTCTATCTTCATTCTTTTTACACTGGCAACAACAATTGAGGGTAGCATAGGGCTGTGCTCTGCAGCGTTATGTATCGGATTGGGAACTCTAGGGTCGGCAATTAACTCTAGTTACATTGCCTCGTATGTATGCAAAAGCCTAGCCAAGGACCCAACATCTGAAAATAGGGTACCTAGATTTGGAATGCTTTATCAATTTTTTATAGAGGCATGCGCTATTTATAGTTTTATTATTTCTCTTTTGCTTATTTGGTACCACTAACTAACGGTGGAAGCTTTACGTACAAAATGGAGAATCAAAAAGCAATACATGTAGTATACCTTATCACTAAACTTGAACTAGGCGGTGCACAAAAGATCTGTCTGGAACTGTTTGACGGACTTGGCCCATACGGGGTTAAAACAACGCTTATAACAGGCGCAACGGGAGACTTAATAGAAAAAGCAACTCCGTTGCGCACCATCTTTCTACCAACATTAAAGCGTGAATTATCGCTCTTTGGATTTATGCACGAAGTTCGTACCTTTTTACATCTCATTGTGCTATTTAAAACATTAAAAAATGAGCATAGGCAACTCATTGTCCACACCCACAGTTCAAAAGCTGGCATACTTGGCCGCTTTGCAGCCCTTTTTGCAGGTATTGCAATACGAGTTCACACTATTCATGGCTATGCATTCCATACATATCAACATCCTATCGTATGGCTTATCACGTATATGATAGAATTAATGGCGAGCCAAGTGACCACACATTTTATTTGTGTTTCACTAGCAGATGCGCAGATTGGCAAGCGTTTGTTTCCCGGTTTTTCAAAACGCCACTCTCTCATTCGTGCCGCTGTTAATTTTCAACAATTTTCACACATCTCTGTATGCGCTCCTGCGATACTTACCAATGTAAAAAATCCTTTTGTGTTTGGTACTATCGCATGCTTTAAACCTCAAAAAAATCTTCTTGATTTACTGTGCGCATTCAAAATACTATACAAACAGTTTCAATATGCTCGTCTAGAAATAATTGGTGACGGAATTATGCGTACACAATTAATGGATTGGATCAACAAAAACAATATGCAGCACGTAGTTACGCTGCACGGTTGGCAAAAAAATGTCATCTCATTCATGCAGCGATGGCATGCCTTTGCCCTGAGTTCCTTATGGGAAGGATTACCGTGCGCCGTTGTTGAAGCGCGTCTTTTAAAATTGCCAATTGTAAGCTACAGGACGGGCGGAATTCCGGAAATAATAAAAGATGGGCACAATGGATTTTTATGTGAGCCAAAGGATTATACAACACTGGCAGTACAAATGGCCAAACTGATGACTGATAGTGATTTGTATGTACGAATGCGTACATATGTGGATATTTTAGGCGACTTTCAAATGGAGTATATGCTTGACCAACATTATGCTTTGTACCGTCGATTGGCACACACCAAAGAACAGTAACCACTCCGCTGCGCAAAGGCCATTGCCATGACATTTGTAACACCTTTTAAGGACGTTGCACGCCTTGCTATGGCATTGGTTACAGCCGGTTTATTAATTTTTTCCGTCGCATTTTATGGGCATTATCGATACGTTCGCTTAAAACTCATAAATTCAGTCAAAGACACAACTCAACAAAAAGTTGCTACCGCAGCAACTGAGTTGGATGCATTTATAGGTCGCTTAATACCTGTTGCTCAAACCGTAGCGCATATCATAGGGTCAAGGTCTCTTTCAAAAGAACAGATTGAAACGCTTTTACGGCGGGCAAAGCCGATTGATTTTTTTGGCCTTGGTGTTGCATTTGCGCCATACGCCTTTAACACTCATAACAAACTTTATGGCCCATACTATTTTGAAAAAAAAGGAATTAATGAGTTAATTGACTTAGGAACTCTGTATGACTACACCGCACCATCAATCCAGTGGTACAACAACCCAATCACTAACGGCGCAAACTTCAGCACCCCCTATATGGGCATTACAAGCGGAACCATACTGGCAGAATACGCAACACCATTCTATGCATTTGATGACAAAGAACAAAAACATGCATCGGGTATAGTGTTTGCAAATCAATCAATAGACCATCTAAATCACATTATAGCATCACAATATCAAGATCAAACTGGCTACTGGTTTATTGTTTCAAAAGAAGGAATTGTTTTGGCGCATCCGGAAAAAAAATTCACTACAACGCTAACCTCTTTTACCGATATAACACAAAACAATAACAATACGGTGCTGCAAGAGACCATTCTTCAGGCTGTTAAGGGAAAACCAACATTTGCACTATACAACAATGAAATAAATGGCGCCCAGTCATGGCTAATATGTGAACCACTTACTACTACTCAGTGGGTATTATGTCACGTATTTGATATAAGCGAACTAGAGATAGGCCAACAAATAAACGGACAACAACTTCCAAATTTTGATCGACAAAGCCTTATGATAACAATTATATGCGCACTCTTAGCGTTCATACTGGGCATTACTCTTTGTTTTAGTTTAGGAACCCCATATCCACCTACCTTATGGTACTGCTCTGCAAGCATCTCTGTAGCGCTAATATGTGCCCTTGCTGCGTTATGGTATGTAGCCCACTGCCATCCTGACTATGGAAGTTCATTACAATTTATCAAAAGTAAGCGCGACCTTCTTACGCTTTTTGGAGCAAAAAACGAAACTCAACCTATCTCTGATTCAAGTCACAAGGATGGCCCAACAGATTTTGATCAAGCATTAGAGGTGCTCAACAAAACTCAACCATACCAAACATTAAATCTTGCAAGTGAAACTTTTCTTTTGATACCGACCGGACTTTTTATAAACCATATTCAACTTACTGCTGACAACAAGGTAGAGCTCTCATGTTATCTGTGGCAACACTACGTCAACGTTGATGAATCAATTCAGCGCGGTTTTATACTTCCACAAGCAAGTAATGTCTCTATTTTACAAATAGGTCACCAGAAAGAAGGCCCGGTAGAAAAATTTGTGTGGCTTGTAGAAGCAACGCTCAATCAGGAGTTGGTATTTCAACGCTATCCATTTGATGTAAAAAATTTGGAAATTACCATATGGCCTCAAAATCTTGAAAAACAGATTATTTTAATTCCTGATTTCGATTCATACGAGCTTATTCACCCACGCTCTTTGCCCGGCATTAACCCCTCAGCGCACATCACAGGCTGGCAATTTGAAGGAAGTTATTTTGGATACAACAAAATACATTACGGCACATTTTTTGGAATGTATTCTTACGGTACTTTTGGCACTTACACAACATCACAAACATCGCGAGAACATGAACTGTGTTTTAATGTAATGATTAAGCGTAATTTAATTGACACCATCATTGCCGATTTGATACCGCTGGGCGTCATCGCGCTACTTTTATTTGTGATTTTAGTAACAGCAACACAACAAAGTTACGGTGTGCTTGGCAGTTGTGCTGCTGTTTTTTTTGGAACGATCATAGAACATGAACGCTTTAGGACAAAAACGGGCAATACCGGGCTTTGCTTTTTTGAAAATTTTTATCTTATTATGTATTGCGCAATTCTAGCGATAGTGACCGTATCTCTTTTATATCTTTTGCACTTCATGATCCGCTTTATTCAGTATCGTACCAATCTGATTTCACAGCTTCTCTTTTGGCCACTCATGCTTTTTAGCATGGTATTTTTGACGCTCGTATATTTATATTAATCTTTTCTGCTATTGCGCTACGGTCCTGTATCTGACAACATACACAGCGCTTGCATATGGAGTTGTAGCTATTGCTGCGATTAATGCAACGGTAGCAATGACTTCCGCTGTTATTATACCAGCAGTCTTTAGCCCTTCCCTGCCTTCGGCGGACGATAACCACTCTTTAGCTTTTTGGTTGGCACTAAGAGCATTCCAACGCTCTTGTTCAGCTTTTTTGGCAGCTTCTTTTGCCTTTTCACGTTCGCGTATCTCATTCAGCCTTTTCCTATCCAGTTCTGCTCTTGCCTCAATTGCTTCTCTGTCTTTTTGTTGTTCCCGTTCTAATGCTTCTTTGTTTCTTAATGCCGCCTCATCTTGTTCTTGTTTCAATTTTTCCTTGATTTCCCTATCTACCTTCTGTTCAGCCTCCCTTAATGCAGAAGCCCTGTCTTCATCAGTAAAAAGCTCTCTTGGGGCACTTTTATTCAATTCTCGACCAGGCCGATCATAATATAAACCTTGAACCAATGTTGCCTTAATATTAAGTTCATCAGCCGCTGCAGGAATTTTTTTCTCTAGAATATCCTGCACTTT
>JABDES010000015.1 GCA_013286935.1 Candidatus Babelota bacterium | reverse complement strand
TATTAAGGGTGATTTCGATGATTTCCATATCTTTTAAATGTAAGCAAATGAGCACTGTAGTGCTGGCCGCTGGGTTTATATTTGCAACGACTTTCCAATATGCTGGTACGCCAAGAAGAGATATGGCGCTGCAAAAAGTAGAATCCCTTATGTCGTGTGACAACCAAAAAATAGCTTTTTTTGACGTTATGCAGGTTATGCAACATTCCTTTAGAGGGCAAGACTTCAATAAGGAGATGCAAGTACGGACCGCTGCTCTTCGGAAAAAAGTAGAGGATAGGCAACAAGCTACAAAGCAGTCTTGGGATAGCAAGCGACAGGCATTGGAGAGCAGAATTGCCTTATTTGATGCTAAAATAGAATCTTTGAATCAAAAAAAAGACCTCTTTGATGCTGTGGCGTTTGGCAGGGAGCGAGAAGCTCTTGTTAATGAGAAATTGGCTACTGAAAAGGATCTTGATAAGGAAAAAGAGCTTTTAGACCAAGAATTCATGGCATATGCGCAGAGCTGTGAGCAGGAGTATCAAGCTATGATTCAAAAGGGGCAAGAAGAGCTTTTGCGAGAGATTCAAACTTTTACTGCTCAGCTTGCACAGCAGCAGGGCCTGGATGCTATTGTTGATAGTCAAACCGGCCGTGTTTTTTACGCATCCAAAGATATGGACCTCACAAAGTCTTTGATTGATGGAATGAATAAAAATTATGCTGCTAAAGCAGCTGAAAAAAAGGACGACTTTAACGTTTTGATGCCGCCGAGCCCAACATCTAACGCGTTTCCTTCTAAAGTATCGCAAGCCTAGAGATGATTTTAAGGTACCCCCGTGCGTTTATGGCAATACGGTCTATTTAGTGTTAGCCCATGGGGGTATTAAAACGAACAGGTGCGGATTGTATCGTGGTTGTGCCACATGGCGAGTGGCATCTTCCTTATGATTTGGGGTACAGTTTAGAGCTTCCGATTTTGCGGTTTCACGCAAAGCATTTTACTGATGGTGAGTTAAGTTTACGTTGTCCCGAGTTGGTAGTAGTTAAAGATAAGGACATAGTTCTTTTTGCGCCGCAGCGTATGTCTCCTTCTGATATAGTATTAGGAGTTGCATTTTTTGCTCAAGTTTTAAAGCAGTCGCAGGCAAAGAGCATAATAGCGGTGATTCCCTATTTTCCATATGCTCGGCAAGAGCGTTCCTTGGTGACTATAAACAAGCCGGCACCTTTACAGATGGTTGTATCGTTATTAAAGGTTGCTGGTGTTACAAATATAGTCTCTGTGTGGTTTAACGCGGTTGATAGTATACGTAACCTGCCTGTGCCAGTATTAACAGTTTCGCCTCGCTCTTTGCTGGTTGATGAAATTCTTTATCATAAGCTTAATGTTGCAGATCCATGTTTGGTTGCTATGAACGTACGTACCTCATCTATAGTCAGAGAAATAGCTCAGATTCTTAAGTTACAATATGTTATATATGACAAGCAGCGAGTTTATGATAATGCGGTCTCAGGCTTAAAAGTAAATAGTGGTACAGGTTCTGACAGAGGAACAGCCATACTCTTTGATGATGTTATTGCTACGGGTACAACCGCAACACGTGCGTGTAGAGATTTAACTCGTTATGGCTTTAGCAAAGTGTATGGATTTTTCCTACATCCGCTGCTCTATCCAGGAGCGCTTGAAAAAATTGAAAAAAGTGATTTTAAAAAGGTATTTTTCCCAAATAGTATGATGTTGCCCGTGATTGCAGATTCTCTAAAAGAAAGAGTTGTTATTATGGATGCCTATAGTGTGATTGAAAAAGCAGTTAAATCCGTTCTTTTGCAATGCAATATACGTTTTGGTCCAACCCCATGAATGAGTGGAAACTTATCGTAGGGCTTGGTAATCCGGGAGCTACCTATAAACATAATCGACATAACGTGGGGTTTGTTCTGATAGATGAGTTAGCTATGCGATGGGGGTTTATTTGGAAAAGCAGAGGAAACTATGCTCTTGCTGCTGGATTGTACAAAAGTAGACCGATCATGCTTGTTAAACCTCAAGATTTTATGAACGCCTCTGGACCCGTTGTTGCGCAGATATTAAAACAAAAACATCTTAATACACATGAGCTATTGGTGATTCATGATGAACTAGAGTTGCCATTTGGACAATTTAAGCTCAAAAATGGTGGTAGTCATAAGGGCCACAATGGAGTGCGATCCATTATAGCCGCTTGTGGAGCTGATTTTGACCGCATAAGATTTGGGATCGGCAGACCAGAAGGCACGAAAGCTGTCTCTGACTATGTTCTGGAAAATTTTACCGCCGATCAGCAGGACTGCATGCCAGGGCTCACTGAGGCGGTAGGGGCGCTTATCGAATCTCATTTTGATTAGGAATCAAAAATTATTGATTCCTAATTGTCTTTTTTTGTATGATGTATTATATCTAATAAATGGATTTTCTGATGGTGGTGAATCCGTAACTACCTTGCTGTTTACAAATATAATAAAATACCCAACTCATACTATTGATTTTTCCCCCGCCAATAAATTATATTTACAATAGAAATTTTATTGTAAACTATTAAATATTAAACCTAGGAGAAGAATATGATTTTCAAGAAAATCTTTTTCATTTTTATGCTGTTATCCATTGCCAGATATGGCTTTGCAGATACTGCCCCCTTATCAAACGCGCGACCACGCACAGTGGTCTATGTGTATAATAAGTCTCAGTTACAACTGAAAAGCAGATTTACCTGTGAGACTTTGGATGGCAAACCGATAGCAAATCATGCACACTATCCGAACTGTGGTACTGCCCTTACCATTAATCCGTATGATTCATATGTGGATAGGGCTATTCCGGAAATTGCAGAGCTTGCGCGCAATACGGGTATTGAGCGCAACAGAACCTATATTTTTACTGAAACGATAGATTTACCAGGTTTGGGGCCAGTCTTGCAGCTCAAACAGCATCTGGTAGGAAATCCACGAACGTTGCTCAACCCGCTTGCATTTGGTAGCACGATTAAGGCTGGATTTGCAGCGCCATTGCTTGGGGTTGAGCCACAATATTATGACGATCAAGCATGGCATCGCTTACTGATTCCTGCCGATGACGGTAATTGGATAGTAGATTTTTGTTTTTATAGCGCTGGGATTTGGGGCGATATTAAAGCTAAACTACAAGGGACCGATAAAACTATTTTAGCCCAAGGAATCACTTCGATCGCAGCTACAGTTGGCACAGTAGCTCTTGCGACTAAGCTCGGAGGTAACTTACTGGCAAATGAACAAGAAAACCAATATCTTGACTGGGCGATTAATACGCATCGGCTAGGCGGCGACCTAGGGCCAAATGAACTGAAAGAACAGTATATTAAAGTTGTTATGGAGAATCCTGGCGAGCGTGGCGAACTGGCATCTACCATAAGAATGCTTGAGAGAGATCGAAATTTAACAAATAAAATTGCTGATACTACTGCGGGAGTGTCTCTTGGGCTAGCAGCTGCAACATGGCTTTCAACTAAGATTAGTAGTATTCGGGATAACCTGCTCTATAAAATAGCGTTTGTGCCTCATGAAAAATAGTTTTTCAATAATGAAACCTAATTGAATTTTTGATTGAAAAGGAGATTTCATCATGAATAGAAATACATATACGAATACAGTTAGAGGCGCAGTATTAGCCTTTGTGATGATGATCGTGCCGTCTATGATACATGTACCATCGCTAGCACAGCCAGATATGGTTGATGATAATCAGCTTGGTGAAGCGCCGGTTGAATATGGTCTTGCGCCACGTGAAACATCCACATTAGCCTCTCCTGCAAGAGAACAGGCTAGAAAAAATGTCATACATTCTAATGCATTTCAATGGCATAGTGGCCAGATGGACGAACAAGGATTAGAAGGAGAACAAGTTGATACCTCTGGTGTGAATAATGCTTCAGAAGGTGGCTGTGGTTGCGCAGTAGGGCAGGAGTAGGTCTGTAAATGCATATGACTAATATATGCTTATAGGCTTATTTTTGTAAATTAAACAATATCCAAAAATAGCGGGGCATATTCATAAATGTTAAGGCCTGCGAAACCAATGACGCTTTGTGATGAATATTGTGTTTGTAGGATTGTTAAAAATACTTTATAATCTCTAAAATAAAAATTAAATTCCTTTTTTGCCATTCAATAAGTAATACAAGCCCATTCCAACCATTTTATTTTTTAGGTGAAAGACATGCAATTGAGTCAAAATAGATTTGCACAATTTTATTTGCTCATTTTTTTATAGGCAGAGGGGTCAAAAAAAGCACTCAGGAGTCAATGTCGTAATTTTCAGAAGCAAACATGTTATATAGAATTATATAGAAAAAAATCGACATAAATTCTCATCAAAGGGTATACGTGAATAACTTTACAGCACTAGCATCTCTTCTTTTAGCCTTATTATTATCAGCACCTCAAGCTTATACAATGAACTGGTTTAGTGGTATATGTGTATCTGCAATTAAAATAATGGCAGAGAATCCCGGACTAGCGAAACCGGTAGGTAATGTTGGGCTAGCAACACTAGGAGGTTCTGGATCAACCAAAAAAACTGGCGCACAAATGCTTGATGAGATTGCGAGCCATTCTAACGATGACAAGGGCGGCGATGATGATAGTGATCAAAAAGGGTCTACCTATGAACCAGAAAAGAATGATAATGATTCGTTCTGTAGATCATCTTCAAATGGAGAAAGCAATAATGATGATGGCGATGACAATGACGATAAGAAGTGGTTTTTTGAAAATGTTTTCTTTAGCCCTGAGCATAAAGACGCCAAGTCTTTTACTGCGGCAATGGTTAAGAAGCCACCCGTAGATCAATTTGGATTTGAAAATAATAGTGCCGTGCACCGATTACAATTGGCTGCAAACGAAGGGGCGGAGCGTACCTATCAATACGTTAAAAAGCACAAAAACAAATTCGTAGGTGGGGCTGTTGCCGTTGCTGGAACGCGCTTAGCGTTCAAGTTAAATCGAGAATATCAGATAAATAAAGCTGAGAAAAAAGAAGAAAACCGTCTACTTGGAGAAATTGCAAAAGGGTTTAATGAGGCAAGGGCTGAATTTGAGCGACCATCAAGTGAGTCGATAACAGCAACAACTGTGCTTGGTAGGATGGATATGCGAGAACTTAAGTATCTTGCTAAAAGCGAAGAAAGGAAAAAATCTGAATGTACCTTTCATCGTGATAGATTTAAAAGAATACTAGAAGCAGAAAACATCAAGGCATCGGATATACAAAGCGACAGCGATAGTGAAGATGAAGGAACCATATCGTATAGTGACGCCTATCAGATATACTTGAAGGACCGTGCTGCTGAAAAGAATAATGTATCCAATTGATTTACCGACTCTATAGCTTCCCCCCGAAATGGCAAGCTCTTGCCATTTCGGGGGGATTTACGTTAGTTCTTATTTGACTTGTTGAAGAGCAAGATTTTGAATGGTTTTTGCGACGCTTTTTTGTACGTCATGGCTTCTGCTTGTTACAGTAAAGTGGTGTGATGGTAGACTACCCATTGCGTGTGAAATCGAAGAGATGGTAACATCGTCTTCCTTGGCCTGTTCATCTGCGCGGTGCATTAAAAGACCATGAGCATCTTTTGCAATCTGCAGGCCAGTCAATGGAAGAACTTTTTTTATGAAAACTCGTTCGGGATCGTCTTCTCCATCGTCTACGTCGACTGAATAGGTGACGAAGGGGGCAAGCCCAGGCACAAGGTCCTTGGTTTCAATGGTAAAAATTTCTTCGTGAGTCGGTGATGAAGGCAAAAGATATATTTTTATCGTTGCTACTACCATCGTCCCTGCTCCACCAATAACACAAGCTACACACGCTCCAAAAGCAACCTTCTTCCATCTTGGCAGGTTAGAAAATCGTTGCATGCAGCTCTCCGGAGCTTCTGGTTCAGTGCCTTGAGCGCCAAGGCTAGCAAAAGTGGCAAGCGCGAGGAACATAGTAAGCGTGTTCATAAGTGTGCTCGATATTTTTTTCATTTTATTGACCCTGCTTGTGTAGTTGTATTTTGCTGTTTTTGAGCAATTTCTTGAATTATTTTTGCAGCGGCTTTTATTACAGCAGCGTTCTTGCTGTTAAGTGTCACTATGTGGTGTCTTTTCACTTTGTTATTGCCAGCTCTTTCCCAGCTGCAGATAAAAAGATCAGAACAACGGGGCATTGTTTGTACATCCGTAGACCATGCAAGATCTCCGTTTTTATCTTTTGCAACCTTCAAACCGGTTTGCGGAAGGACCTCTTTTGCAAACACTTCGTCTTCATTGTCTGGGTGTGCATCAGCTTTGTACTTGGCGCTAGTGCTTTCATAGCCTCGGATGATAATCTGAAACGTATCAGCGTTTTGCGTTGGCTGCTTTGGTTTTAAAAGATATATGTTTATCGTTGCAGCTGTTCCTATGCCTCCTCCACCAATAACACAAGCTACACATGCGCCAAAAACAACTTTCTTCCACGTTGGCAGGTTAGAAAGTCTCTGGATAATGCCCTGTGGTTTTTCTGGATCATTTTTTTGAGCGCCAATGCTGGGAAGGGCTGTAAGCAAAAAAAATGCTACGAATACATTGATAGTCCAGTTTAATCTTTTTTTCATTTTGTAGTCCCATTTGAAAGAAATTGAATAGTCTTATAGGGTTGTTGTTTATCAAAAGCTTACAGTATTTTCACCATTTGTCAAATTTATCCATGAGGCGATCGTTGTCCAAGCTGATTTTTATTGCGACTACGATGTAGTTGCATCGATCAAAAAAGCATGTTAAACAAATTAACAACCGATCTAAATCATTGGTTTACATGAAAACATATATTAGGGAGATTATGGAAAACCATCTTGGCATACTGCTGTATGCCACATTATTTACTGTAGAGGCTGTTACCATGTTCAATTATACAGCTGTCAATGCTGTCGACCAGACGCGCCTGTCAGAGCATGTTTATGTTGTTATTTTGGCAGGCGGCACCGGTGAACGTTTATGGCCCTATTCAAGAGTTGCATGTCCCAAACAACTCTTGACAATTGGAAGCGACAAGACGCTTCTCGAGCAAGCTATCGACAGAGTACAAGGTCTTGCAGGTCGAGATCGAATTTGGGTTGTGACAACCTCTGAACATGAGGCAAAGATACGTGATTGTGTTGGGTTACAAGTATCAAGAGTATTAGTAGAGCCGTCGCCACGAAATACGGGTCCTGCTATTGCATATTGTTGTGTGCAGATAATGGAAAAAGATCCAGATGCAGTGTTATTTTTTGTACCCGCTGATGCATTTATTCCCGAACAAGATGAGACGCTTTTTATTGATAGCGCAAAAGAGGCTATTGCGTGTGCGCAAGCTCAGGATTCTATTTGTCTTTTAGGGATCACCCCTACATACGCTGCCACCGGGTATGGTTATATAGAATGTGACTCTGAGTTGAAAGTTGGTAATTCTTTTAAAGTTAATTCATTTCGTGAGAAACCGTGTAAGGTTGAGGCCCAACGATATCTTTCCAATAGTAATATGTTGTGGAATACCTGCACATTTGCTGGGCGAGTATCACGATTTATTAAAGAGTTTGAAATACATGCCCCAGCGCTGTTATATGGAGTTCAAAATTTTTGCAATGGAACGGCCACTTATCATGAGGTGGAATCATTATCGATCGACTATGCCGTCATTGAGAAAACCAACCGCATATGGGTTACTCCATGCCTGTTTTCATGGTGCGATGTTGGCAATGTTGCTGTGTTTTTGGGACTAAAGCAACAATATGAGAAGAAAGAAAATGTGGTTTTGGTTGATTCTAATAACAATTTAGTTGATGTGCCAGGCAAATTGGTAGCTTTAATTGATGTTGATAATTTATGTGTTATTCAAACAGATGATGTTTTACTGATTACTAAAAAAGAATCAACCGAAAAAGTTCGTAATCTCGTATCGAGTATAAAACAAAAGCAACTTAATGATTATTTGTAAGTAGAATAGCTTTGTAGGTGGGTGTTTATACAGTGAACAAGGCATGCAAAATATACGTTGCTGGGCATACTGGATTAGTGGGATCAGCAATTGTCAAAAGACTTTCTCTTGATGGATGTAACAATATTGTCACACGCACGATTGCGCAGCTAGATTTAAGAGATCAAAAAGCTGTTAATCAGTTTTTTGAATGTGAACAGCCGGAATTTGTTTTTTTGGCAGCAGCGCGAGTGGGAGGGATCCTTGCAAACACAATGTATAGGGCAGATTTTATGTATGACAATGTGGCTATTCAGCTCAATGTTGTACATGCCTGTTATGTGTATGGGGTAAAAAAACTTCTTTTTTTTGGGTCGTCTTGCATTTATCCACGAGACTGTCCTCAGCCGATTTGTGAAACATATCTTATGAGTGGTCCCTTAGAAATTACAAATGAACCATATGCAATAGCAAAAATCGCTGGCGTTGCATTATGTAGATCTTATAGAGAGCAATACAATAGTAGCTTTATTTCATGCATGCCAACCAATTTATACGGAACACATGATACGTTTTGTCAGCTCAATGGACATGTCATACCTTCGCTTATTGCGATCTTTTTTGATGCTATTTACAGACAAAGCAAGTCCGTTGTTTTGTGGGGCACTGGCAAGCCGTTGCGTGAGTTTTTGTATGTAGATGATTTGGCGCAGGCGGCCTCTTTTTTGATGGATCAGTATGATTCACCAGAGCCAATAAACGTAGGATCGGGCCAGGAGATTTCAATTCGAGATCTCGCAGGCCTTATCAAAGAGATCACCGGATATAATGGAGAAATTGTATTTGATTGTGTAAAACCTGATGGATCACCGCGCAAATTGCTTGACAGCAGTAAGATTAATGCGCTTGGTTGGAGCGCTAAGACTGCTTTGCGTGATGGATTACAACATGTGGTCGATTGGTACAAAGTGCATTGTGTGGAGACTGGACATATGCAGATTGATTCAGGTCATATAAAAGACAAGGTGATAATGGGATGAGCAGCAGATTAGATATTAAACGTGCCCTTATTATTGGCATTACTGGTCAGGATGGCGCGTATTTGACTGCGCTATTACTAAAAAAAGGATATGAAGTGCATGGGATGAGGCGTTGGATTTCCTCACCAAACTCTTGGCGCTTAGATCTAATATTGAATTCGTTGCCCATTTCCTACCGATCACGTTTAATTTTGCATTATGGTGATTTGACTGATACCGCAAGTATCATGCGTATTATGAGCTTGAGTAATCCGGATGAAATCTATAATCTTGCCGCACAAAGCCACGTTGCTGTTTCATTTGATGTGCCAGAGTATACCGCCCAAGTTGTAGCAGTGGGGGCTACGCGCTTGCTAGAAAGCATACGCACTCTTGGGCTTATAGACAGAGTTCGTTTTTACCAAGCATCATCCAGTGAATTATTTGGAAACGCTGCAGCACCACAAAATGAGTCAACCCCATTTTCTGTTCGCTCGCCCTATGCAGCTGCTAAGTTATATGCATATTGGATTACCGTAAACTATCGAGAGGCATACGGTTTATTTGCGAGCAACGGCATTCTGTTTAATCATGAATCGCCTTTACGAGACGCATCATTTGTTACCAGAAAAATTACTAATACGTTAGCGCGCATATATTGTGGCTCATCAGAAGTGCTTGTGCTTGGCAATTTGTACGCCCGACGAGATTGGGGATATGCACCGGACTACGTAAAAGCCATGTGGCTTATGATGCAGCATGAGGTCCCAGCTGACTTTGTAATTGCGACAGGGCATATGCATACGGTTAAAGAATTTGTAGAAAAAGCTTGCCAGTTTCTGAAAATTTCACTCAAATGGCTTGGTACCTGTGAAAATGAACAAGGAATTAATGAATCTACTGGAAAAACGATAATAGCCGTAGATCCGTATTATTTTAGGCCAACTGAAGTTGATCATTTATGCGGAAATGCATCAAAGGCGCATGCAGAGCTTGGTTGGAATCCAACAGTTACGTTTGAACAGCTAGTGGCAATTATGATGGAGGCTGACCTAGATGCTTTGGTCAACAATATGCCGACTGCGCAAAGACATGTATCAAAATTTCACAACGATAGCTTGGTGGAAGATATCCAATGACAAGTCCTGTCTTTCGATTGGCTATCATTTATTATATATGTTTGTGTATTCAGATTTTAGCAATATGTCCTTGTGCGCTTCCAGAACGACCATTTGTTGTTATTGTTCCGTCATTTAATAATAAGAGTTGGTACAAGAAAAATCTTGATTCAATCTGGAGCCAGCAATATCATAACTTTCGCGTTCTTTATGTTGATGATAGCTCAATTGATGGCACTGCTGATTTGGTTTCAGAGTATATCGATTCTCACCCTGCTCATTTTCCTGTTGTATTAATCAGAAATAGCGAGCGCATTGGCCCTCTTGCCAATACGTATTATACAGTCCATACATGCGCAGATTATGAAATAATATTGGTATGTGATGGGGATGACTTTTTAGAAAATCCGCACGTTCTTAGTACGCTCAATCAGGCTTACAAGCTTAGGCCTGATTTGATGCTGACGTATGGACATTTTATAAATTATGTAAATCCTCAAGTGGGCAATCAGTGGTCAAAACGATATTCCAAAGCTGTTGAGCAGTATAATCAGTATAGGCAATCAGTGTGGGTTGCGGGGCAGCCGCGCAGCTTTTATGCCGGTCTTTTTAAAAAAATTAAAAAAAAGGACTTTATGCGAGGTGATGATTTTTTGGAAGGGTGTACCGATGTGGCAACAATGATTCCCATGTTAGAAATGTCGGGTGGTCGCTATGAGTGCCTTTCAGATGTTATCTACATTTATAACAATGCAAATAGAATGAGTGAAAGATTTATTCGTCCGGATGATACTAAAAAGAATATAGCCTATCTCAGAGCCTTGCCCAGCTATTTTGCTCTTACAGATGAACAAATGTGCAACATAATCCATGCTCCTGCATGCTCGAAAAAATGGCATAACAAGCCTTATTATGGCGATGCGGCGGATCATTATGCCTAGATCAAACACAATAGGTTCATTGTTATGTGTGACATTGCTATGTGTAGTGAGCATATCTGTTCGACATCTCATTAATGGTTCATCCGGTCAATATGATGTGGAACCGGTCGATCTCAGTGAAAAACATTTTGTAATTATCATTCCTTCCTTTAATAATGCAGCCTGGTATCAAAAAAATTTAGAAACATTATGGAGCCAGGATTATCATAACTTTCGTGTTATATATATTGATGACTGTTCAGCCGATGATACGGCTAAATTGGTTGAAGAATATATGGCTGATCATCCGCATCATTTTACTATGCAACTTATTAAAAATGAGCACCGCCGCGGTGCGATGGCAAACCTCTATCATGCCATCCATGCCTGTGCCGATAATGAAATTATCGTAACGTATGATGGAGATGATTTTTTTGCACACGCACAGGTTCTTTGCGCGCTTAATCGTGCCTATCAACAACAGGAAGCAATTTTAATGACCTATGGCCAGTATGTAACCTCCCGTTTTGCATGCATGGGTATTTGTAAAGATTTTCCTGCATCTGTTGTGCGCAACGCCAGCTATCGCGGTTACCCATGGGTTTCATCGCATTTGAGATCGTTTTATGCGGGACTTTTTAAAAAAATAAAACGAGAAGACTTAATGATAGATGGAGACTTTTTTGCAGTTACATGGGATCAGGCATTGATGTTTCCTATGCTTGAGATGGCGGCTGGTCGCTACAAATTTATTCCAGATGTGCTTTATATTTATAATGATGAAAATCCGATCAATGATTATAAGGTACGCTTGCCCCTCATGCAGCGATGTGAATTTATTATTCGGCATCGACCAGCGTACGAACCGCTTCCAGTAAACTTTGTGTTTGAGTAAATTTTGTATTTGCCATATGTGCGCTTCCAAGAATCCCCATTTTTTAGTCTCTAATGTCAGTTTTGTACAAAAATTAAGTGAGAGATTTGTGTGGTCCATGGTTGATTATTTACCTCTAGCTGGCATGTCAGACGAGACCGCAATAAGCTTGACAATCTGAATAAATATGCTATTCTTATGCGTAGTTGAGCCAATAATAAAAAACTTAGAAATCAATTATATAAATGCAAGGATTAAAGATGATAATGCAAAGATTTTCCATTGCATGGATCGCGCTAGTATTGATCAGTTCTTCAATTTTTTCATATGGCGCTCAGGCTGCATTTAATTATGCAGATTATGCGTTGCCACAAGGCCCTTTGCGAACCTATCTGCAGGATCATGTGCGCAAAGAAACTCTTGTTGAAGATCTTTCAAAGATTGAAGGTTTTAGCAATAAAAGTAATCATTGGGTTATCTTCAAAGGACCAGACAGTTTGCCAATCTTTGACGGGGGGCAGGCAGCCTTTATCAAAGCTGCTGATCCGAAGGTTACTAAGCTTGGTATGATCAAAATACTCAAATTGAGGGATTGGAGTCCAAACAGTGTTCGAACGGCAGAGCATTTTGAGGGCGTTATTGATAGGTTTGGAGCATTTTTTCATGGTCCTTCCCAGAATCTTTCACGAATAGTTGTTGCTGAGTCGATTAGAACCGCAATAATTGAAAAAAACTTTCAAAAAATCGCCCCTTGCCCCAAAAAATATGTATATCATTTGTCGGGGGATGATGCGCAGTTGCAAGATCCAAACTTAAACGATTCCGACGTTATTGTAATAGCTGAGATGCAAAATGGTGTAGTAAGAGGCTATAATCAAGCAAATCGAATAGACGTTGACGGATTTAAAGAACTAGCAGTACTTGTTGAGCAGACAGGAATCTCTGATCTGCATTTTGGCAATATTCAATTCGTTGGTAATAAAATCAATTTTATAGATACCGAAGATGTATATAATAAGGCTCGTTGCGAGGCGCGTAATTCGTGGTTTCCAAGATTACGATTGTGGCTTGCTCATCATGATTCAAGAATGGTAGGTCTGTTTACTCTTCTAGATTGTTTTCCACAAGAGGAGGGTCAGCAAAAAAGAGATGTAGAAGGGCTAAAGAGGATAATTAAGCTAAAGCTTTTCAAGCACTTCGTGGCGGCCAAATCTCCGTATATATGCTCAGGAGGTGCTATTTTGACAATGTTAGCCGGGGGAATACGAACGCTCGTCTATCGTTCAATGGAATATCGCAGTATTGATCGCTGTGTAGATGGTATTAAGACTGCATTACAAAGTGAACCAGAGGCTGATGTAGCTGATCTGGTGCGCAAGCAGGTAAAAAAGGCATATCCGCGCGAAACACGTGAAGAGGTGTTTGTTAATTTTGCAAAGCTTGTTGAGCTAGGTGGTGAAATATCATTGCTGTCATCTGAAGACAAGATTATGTATAAAAAGCTGCAAAAAGAACTTTACGGATATTTGTCAGAAGAATGGGGCGTTTGTAGCAAGATTAAAAGAGGAATCATGTATTCGTTTCAAGCGCTTAAGGGCTTTGTTGCGAATTTGACTCCTTCTGCAGCAACGATTGCCGTTTAAAAATTCCACGTAATATCGATTCCTACCTGTCCTGTCAGCGCTGGCGTTAAAAAGATATTTTTTCCGCTAATCGGTGTGTCATAAAAAATGCCAATGCGTGGACCTACAATGTCCGTCCGTGAGGTAAAATCGTATTCTAGTGAGCAATGCATGACACTTGAATACCAATGAGCAAAACGGGTGTCATGTGATAGCAGTGACGAGCTAGAGTGGTTTTCATGTGAGCCTACTAGTGAAAGATGGGTCTTGCCTTGATAGGTGAAGGTATATGCCATAGTAAAAGAAAATCCACGGGCAAAATGATCTGCCTTTATGTATATGCCGGATGATATTTGAGGCAGTCTAAAGCGGCGGACACTTCTTTTTGATAAAAAAATAATTCCACTTTCTGACATGTTAGTTTTAATATACATATCTCCATTGTGTGGAATGAATGCGATCAGATCTACATGCATACCAAGCGTGACCCATTCAAACGCGCCAAAGGAGATATCCCCTGCGCCCAAACACCCCCAATGCCCATCAAATCCTAATGGCAATGACAATATCCGATCCTCATTACGCTGTTTGCTGGTTGCAAGTAGTAAGCCCATTTGCGCTGATATATCAATAAAATCAAGATATGGATTACTAAATAATGACCATGTTCTCCCTATTAATGCCACCATATCGCCAACTCCAACACTACTAGTTTTGTTTTTATGTAGACCATAATGGTTGAAAAAGCCGCCAAGCTCCTTTGCGAGCGCAGTGTTTGTCTGGCTGATATCTGTACAATCTATAAATTGTGGCCATATGATTGACAAGTATCGTATGGGCAAAAAAAGTGAAACGAAAAATCCGTTGATATAATTTTGAATTGCGCAAAATAGTGTTTGATTAAATCGAAAACGCGCACAAAGACTTGCTGTAGCATTAATAATCGGCAAATGTGCAGAGCAAGGCTCAATAGTATGCAACATAGGGTTGATGCTATGGTTGCCATATATGTCCAAAAGGGGTACGCGTTGCCCTATGTTATTTAAAGAGTGTGTGGTTGCGCCTTCAGATATGGTCACATCGAGTGACGATAGCCAGTCTTTTTGAATACGAGGCTCAGCCAAGAACATCTTGGGTGCATAAAATTGCACTGGTAAATAGTATCCATTGAGCATAGGGTGGTAAAAAAGCACGCCTAGGGCGATCGTTAAAGCGACAGTTGATTTCTTCATATACTTTTTATCGGTAAAACTTTAGCTTTCTCATTCCATGAATGCTCATCCATAATAAAATGATACCATGGCGAAAACGGCTAATATTGGTGGTCCCATACACGCGTCGTCGATAGGTTATTGGCATATCAATAATCTTTAAGTGTATTTTTGAGGCACCAAAAAGTAAATCAAAGTCTCCAAACGGATCTGTATTTCCAAAAAATGTTTGATTGGCTTTGATGGTTTCGTAATCATGCTTCCAAAGTACCTTTGTGCCACATAGCGTATCTTTAATTCTCTGTCCTAAGATCCAGGAAAATTGGTGTGCAAAAAAGAAATTTGCGCATAAATTTAAAAATCTCATGGCGTCGGATTCCATGCCGTATACCAGTCGAGATCCGTTGATTAGTTCGCCCTTTCTGGATATAAGCGCATTCAAAAATCTTGGCAGATCTTCTGGAGGTACGCTCAGATCAGCATCAAGAATCATAAGAACTTGCCCTGTTGCATATTCAAACCCAGCCCTTACTGCATCTCCTTTCCCATGCCCTGTTTGATCAAGTAAATGTATTGTACGATCACCGAAAAGTTTGATGACTCGTGTGATTTCCTCTCGCGTGTTATCAGTAGATCCGCCCTCCACAAAAATAATTTCAGTTGACGCACCAAGTAACGGTAGGCGCTCGACTAATGCTTGAATCGTGCCTCGTTCATTACGGCATGGAACAACAACAGAAACAGTTGGTTGTTGTTGGGCAAGCTTGTCTTTTGTTGGCTTAAGACGTACTAATACCCATTGATGAAGGCAAAGCTTATTAATAATCGGTAATTGAGCAGCTACGTGGTTAAAAAACCATGACACAAGGGGTATGTGTATTGGCATCAACATGAATCCGCCCCTGCGTATTGGATCGAAATCTGTAAGATAAAAAAAATTATCAAGATCGTCAGTAGTTATCCAATGCTTGAAGGGGGTTGTGCGACGCAGCCCAAGTCGGCTAGATAACCACAGCAATGGCTCCCATACATAAGAATAAGTGTCTACAAAGACACGTGTGTGTGGTGTACAAAAACGTTGCAGCTCTTCTAAGAGTTTTTGCGCATCATCGGTTTGTTGCGTTACAAATGATAGAATTACATAATCAAATGTCTCGGTTGGTAACATTGCCAGGGTTATAGATTGCATTTCGATCTGAGTAAGATTCTCAGTTTTGCCGATGCCTATTCCAACACCAAAAGATGAGCAAATCGCATCAAGAAGCGCTCCTGATTGGCAGTTAATGTGAAGGACGCGTTTCATTGGCGGAATCATTGAGGCGTAAAACGAGAGATGTTGCGCGTGGTAGTAAGAATTTTTTTTTATCCAATATTCAGAAGAAGTGGCGCCTTGCTTGCCTGATTGGTTGGTTGGTTTTGGAGTGGGCACTATTTGAAAATATTCCCATTGCGCTTGTATGCGCCGTATACGTAGGTTCATTATGATTTTCTTATTTGATTGCGGGGTTGTATTATATTTGAACCTTGCTATGCAGGCGTATTTTGGCCTGAGCAGTCATCAATGCTCGCATTATCCGTGAATGTTTAGTTTCCAAAAATGTTGTATCTTCTGGCAGATCAAGAAACAGAAAGTTATTTTGTTGTATCTCTTTCTGTATTGATTCGTAAAATGATAGAGGTAATTTATCATTCTGAATGTCTATAAAAAAACAGAATCGATATACAAGAGACCAGCAGAGATCGTTTATCTCTGTAACATCGACAATAATATTGTGAGTTACTAATGTAATGAGTTTTTCGGCGATGTCTTTAGTGGTCTGCCATGAGCTTATAGGGTCACGGGAAGACCATACGAGTTTGCCTATAGCTAAATCGATAAATTTCAGAACGCTGTTTCGAAGCGCTTGGATTGTTATCTGTTCTTCGGCTAAAAAAAATGCATGCATGGCAAGTTCATGTAAGAAGGTATCCGGATCTTGTTTAAATGAGCCATAGTGTGTGATAAACGTATCATAAAGCATCACAGAAAACCCTTCCTGCAATCGGTCCAGAGAGGGCGCATTAATATTTTTGTCATCTTTTAAAAATCTACTTATTTTATAAGGAATAAAATAATTTTGCAGCAAAGAGGGTGCTTGTGTGATAAATTCAATAAACGCATATGGGTTTACGTATTCACTTCCTTTTATGAGTGTAGTAAATGCTTTAAATAAAGCGTTAGTGTATCCAATCGGGTAGTTTGTGTTTTTGCCACATTCGATCAAAAAAACAAGAGAGGAAAAGTCGTTTGGCAATATTTCTTTTGCAAATTCTGGCTCACGAAATTGATTTTCTAGGGAATATAGTATTACTTTTTGATTTGCATATGATACGTGAGTTAGCATGCTTCCGGTAACAAAAAATATGAACATCCAACTAATATAGCTTTGTATAGGCTTCATATAAAAAATTCCTAAAAAATGAAAAGATTACGTTTTATAATGATAACATTATCAGTAGCATAAGATGGTTTATTAGTACAACGTTGAACATAATATTATTATATACATTTGAATATCCGCGATTGAAAACTTATATTAGATTTTACTGGTAAATCTAGTGTACGGTAGCTCGTTTATGCCAGCAAGCGTTCGCATTACTACATTTTAATAGGAACAAGACCATGGCCCTTTATCGGTATCAAGCGTTTTTTAGAACGGGCAAAAAGGCATCTGGCACTGTGGATGCTCCGTCTATACAGGATGTACGCGATCGCTTGGTACAGCAGGGTTTATACCCAATTGATATAAGCGTAGCCTCCCAAGGAGGAATGTCTTTTTTGAGCGCTTTTTTTTCTCCAACGCTTTCTTTGAAGGAAAAAATTTCACTTACAAAGCAGTTTGCAATTCTTATTCGTGCTGGTATACCAGTCTTACAATCGTTAGAGCTTTTGGCAGATCAGTTTAAGGGGGCGGCACGCACAATACTGATTAGTATCAAAGATGAAGTAAAAAGTGGAATTTCTTTGGCGGACGCTCTCAATCAATATCCAAAGATATTTGATGTCATCTATGTACAATTAGTGCGCGCAGGAGAGGCAACTGGACGACTTGAAACGATTTTAGATCGTTTAAGAGCGCGGCTTGAGCGCCAAGAGGCAATTGCAAAAAAAATTACAAGCGCGCTAATGCAGCCATTTTTACAACTATTGGTAGCCTTTGCTGTGGTGTTGATTTTACTTACGTTCGTAGTTCCAAAGATTACAGAGGTTTTTGTTGCCCAGGGTAAGACGATGCCGTTAGCGACTAGAGTATTAATGATAAGCTCTGCTTTTGTTATAAATCACTATCTTCTTATTCTCTTGCTCGCCATATTATTTTTAGGAAGTTTTATGTGGTGGAAAAGTACTGAGAGTGGTTCAAGACAATGGGATTCATTTTTATTACGACTGCCATTTATTGGTTATATTGCACGAACAAGTGCAGTGGTGCAATTTTGTTACACGTTAGGATTGTTGATCGAAGGCGGTGTACATCTATCTCAGGCGCTTGATATTGTATGCTTGACTATGAATAATCGTGTTCTTGCATATCAGGTTGGAAAAGCGCGTGACAACATTATAAAACAAGGTAAAATTTCAGAGTATCTTGGACAAACCGGTATTTTCCCTCCAATGGCAATCTACCTTATACAAACCGGAGAGCAAAGTGGTCAGCTTGATGCTATGTTGTTGACCATTGCTAAAACGCAGGATGATGAGTTGGTTGAGCTCATTGACGCTTTGACTGGTATGGTAGGACCAGTAATGTTAGTAGTGATGGGGGTTGTAGTAGGATTTATTGTGCTAGCCGTAGCGGGTCCAATCATGCAGGGTGGCATGCAGTCTAGTTAGTGATATAAATGGAATAACATTTTAAGGAGTTTTTATGCAGATAGTACCATTGGCTTTTAACCAAAAAGAAACGAATAAAAAATCTGTTCGTTCCGGATTTAGTCTTATGGAGTTATTAATTTACGCTACCATTGTTCTTATTTTAATATCTGGGATGGGCTATATTATCCTCCAGCTTATGGATAGCGCAAAAGAAACAAAGACCAAAGCAATTATGAGTGAGATAAAATTTGCCATAGAGCATTTTTATAGCGACACTTCACAATACCCAACTTCTTTAACTGATCTTATTGTTCGTCCACAAGGTGACGGCTTTGACGGTTGGGCTGGTCCATATTTGCCCAAGAGAAAAACAGTGCCCAAAAGTGGTTGGGACAAGCCATTTAGTTATCAGTTAACTCCGGACGCAGAGAATCCCTATGAATTAAAAACGAAAAAACCGAGCGGAGTTGTTTTGAGTGCCTGGACAGAATAATGTATCAGCTTTTTCTTTGCTAGAGTTACTAATAGTACTTGTGATTATTGGGATTATGAGCAGCCTGGTTACCGGTTTAATGTTACTTGAACCAAACAATGAACTTATCGTTTTTGTTGGCAAATTTAATACTGTTATGCAGGTTGCCAGGCAGCAAGCAATTATGACCGGAAAGTTGCACAGGATTGTAATAAATGTAAAGCAAAAGAGCATAGCGTTAGAACAGGAAACAGAACAAACGGATGCTTTCAAGAAGCATGTATATAGGCCAGTAGGCGGCTTATTAGCCGCCGGTCATATGAAGCTTCCAGGAACTTTGTCAATAAAACAGTTTTTTATTGATGGGGTTGATGAGTTTGCAAAGGCAGGTAGCACAAGCCAAACAACAGAGGCATGGTTTTATGTTGCAAGCAATGGGTTAAGTCAGCAAGTTAGCATAAATGGTGTTGACCGTTCCACGAAAAAACAGTTTCATTTGGTACTCAATCCTTACAAAGGACAGTTTACGTTACATGATAATGTTAAAACATAATGGATTTTCTCTTATCGAGTGTATGGTTGCACTACTCATTATAGGCCTTGTATTAACCCCGGCTCTTATATTGCTTTCAAATATACAGGGTCAAATTAATAAGGTTTCTTTAGAATTTCACCGTTTGATTGCTGCTAAAAATATGCTAGTAAATATGCATGAATTGCAGCGTGGCGGGATGGAAGTTATGGAAAAAGTTCATATACAAGAGCTACCATCCACTGTTTTTAAATATCAAATGAAAAAGGTGGATAAAATGCCATTAAAAGAGCTTCCAGATTTATATTTTGAAGAGGTTTCATATGGTCCTCCTGGTGCAGGGGATCACGAGCATACATTGGTAACGTTTCAATTTAATCCGATCCGTACCAATGAATCTAAAAAATAACAGACCAGGAATGTCTATTATTGAGCTTTTGATAGGGTTGGCAATAACAAGCATTATGATTGCCGGACTTATTCTTTTGCTACAACAAGCGATGCGTATCAATCAGGTTTCCAAAAATATTACCTCGTTTGATATGCGCTTTGCAGTGGTTCAAAGTCTATTAGAGCAAGATTTATCGGGTATCTTTCAAGCAGTATTAGCGTCAAAAGAAGGAACGGTTTTTTATGCGCAACGGTCTGAGAGCAATACAGATTTTTTAAGTTTTATTACGGACAATAGCGTAAGAGCTTTTTTAAACATGCAATTGGGAAATCCGGTGTCTCGTGTTGCGCGAGTTGTCTATAAATTGATACCGGATGTTGGTCATGCGCAGAGTTACAAAATGGTGCGCCAAGAGATTCTTGATCTTAATCTTCCGTTGAATCTTGATGCAAAAGAGACCTATGAAGACGCATATGCATTGATAGATGGTATCGCATCATGTTCTATGACCTTTGACTATATGAACAGAAAGAACGATGACGTTGACAAACAGAGCGCAACTAATGCATCTGATGTAGGTCAAAAAAAATCAGAAAGCATTATAAAAACTGTTTTTGAGTGGGACAACACAAAAGAAAAAAAATTGCCAATAGTGCCATATTGCATTAAAATCAAATTAGAGCTGTGGTCAGATGATTATCGACAAAAAAAGCCTATGGAGATGTATTTTGAACTTCCTGAAGCCGACGCTATAAAATTGGTGTACATTGTGCACCCAGCGCCACCTGCGCAAATAAAAAATATACAAGAGCAAAGAAACAACACAGGCGTGCGCCCACCACAGTCGCCACGAGAGTTTTTTGGTAATCCTAGACAAAATAGTATGATAGGCCGGTTGCATTCTAAAGTGGCAGACCAACGAAAAGGATAGGCTGTTGAAGCCAATAATGAACAAAGGCTTTGTGTTGCCTGTAACACTCATATTTGTTTGCGCAATAGTTGCCATAACAAGCTTTATCTATGTATTGGCCGCCATGTATGTGCCATATCAACGTACTTTTATTGCACAAGAAAAGGCATACCAATTGGCTATGGGTGGCGTACAAATTGCATGTAGCCAACTAGCACGCACATTTGAATCAGAGTCGCCTTCAAAGAGCATTGGCAGTCCTTTACCTGCGAATGCTTCCCCCTTGCCAGAGGCTCAACAGTATGCGCATATACTATCAAGCCTAGATATGTGGCAGACTATTACACTTAATAGGCCCTCAGATCACATTAGTGGGCAGATTAAAATATGCATTACTCCTGAAGATGGCAAAATAAATATTAATCAGATATATGACTTTTCCCGACACCTTTTTGCTGATTTTGGATCTATAAAGGGTGGATGGCGTAACGCCATGATGGATATGTTTAAACGAATAGAGAAAAACACAGGAGCGTCGGCTTTATTTGCGCCTTTTGAACATTTTTTAAAACAACATTCCGGACAGCTTAACGATTTAACAGAGTTACTAGCTATTCCTGAATTTTCAGTTTTTTCAAATCAATTATTTTATAAACCTGCCATACAAAAAAATTCCTCCAATGAATCTAAACAAAAAAAAACATTATATTTAACGGATCTTTTTACCATTCATACCTCTAAAAAACTTATTTCTCCGTGGCTTTTTTCTTCATCGCTCCTTGAGCTGTTTGACCTATCACGTAACAATGTAATCGGCAAAACGCCTGATCTGTTACTAGCAAATGAGCTTAAAGAATTTAAAAAAAGCGGCTTGATAGGAGATCTTTGGAGTAAGATATTTACAAAAATATATGGAAAAGGCTTGCAGAGTTTGCCTAAAAATATAGAATCAGTGCTCGATACGATTTTTGAACCGCAACTCTTTTGCATATATGTGCATGGTTTGTTTGGAACAGTTACTCAACAGATTTGTGTTATAGTAGAACGGAGACAAAGTACAAATCGTGGCGCAGGATCAAAAAAACATTTTGATGTTGTTATCAAAAGATTATATAGAATTTAAGCTAGCAAGGAATTTGGGTTGCGTGGGTCTATAGAAACACGAGTTGGCATCTTCGTTTTAGTAGCATTAATGATATTTGGATATATGGGTTTTCAGACAGGAGCCTTTAGGTTTGATCGGTTTCGCTACAATACGTATATTGTATACTTCAAGGACATTACTGGTCTTGCGCGCAAGGGAGATGTAAAGATCGCTGGAGTCAAAGTTGGCTGGGTAAAACAAGTTACTTTGGTTGCAGATGAGGCTATGCCCGCACAAGTAGAGCTTATGGTGTCCAAAGATTATGCATTATATGTAGATGCTTATGCTGTAGTGCGCCAGGATGGCTTACTTGGGCCCCGTTATGTTGAGTTGATTCCAGGAGATCCTTACAGTCGGCGCCTACAAACCGGCGATTCGCTTGTCAGACCCAGCACCGATCCAGTTTCTATAGACGAATTGCTTTTGCAGTTCAAACAAATTGCAAAAAATGTAAATGCAGTTACTGAGTCATTTAAAACAGCGGTAGGCAATGATGAAGGGAAGGACAGATTGCTTACTATGGTTGAAAATATGAGCCTTGCCAGCGAAAGAATATCCTCATTTGCACAAACTCTTGATAGATCATTTGTAAGAAATGCAGATAGTATTGATGCGCTTCTTGATGTTGGCACAGATATAAAGCATCTTTCTCGTCACCTAGAAGATAATGTTTTGCCTGCATTTCAGGGTAGCTTGGAGAGTATAGCAACTACCTTTGATCGTGATTTTGATCGTGTTGCAACTAAAATTGAATCGGTAAGCGAGTCTTTGGAAGATATATCAGCGCAAGCTCGTGATGGTATGTACAACATAGTTAGCGTTGCCCAGAAAGTTAATGATGGCAAGGGGCTTATTGGCAAATTAATCAATGATGATGAGTCATATCGTGACTTTAAAACGGCACTACAGGGCCTGAAAAATTACGTAACAAAATTAGAGCATCTTAAAATTGTATGCGACTCTCATTCAGAATCTATGCATCGTAGGGCAGAATATTATAGGCATGAGGACTTTAAAGGATATTTTGATTTAAAAATTTACCCAAATCAGGATCATTTTTATATGATTCAGTTTGTTGGTTCTGAAAAAGGATATGTGCATCGAAAAGACGTTGACAGACATTTTTATGATATGGAAAGTCCAGAAACCTATCCGGAAGGGTCTAGATTCGATGTAAGAACTCTTCCACCAAGCGAGCTTAGGCCTCAAGATTTTTTGCGAGAGTACGAGGAGACTTATCACCGCAACACCACGAAGCTTGGTTTGCAATTTGGAAAAGTATTTGGCGATATGACGTTTCGTTGTGGGCTGTTTGAAGGATCTGCCTGACTTGATCAAATACGACCGCAATTTCACAGCACATGAGCTGGATAAACAAGATACATGGCTGCAAAGCTCAAAAGTAGTTCGCATAGGAGGCATTGCAACATTACTATGTGTAATTGGTATCATCGTTTATGCAGGCAAGAAAACATATGATCGATATACTGCAGCTTCGCTAAATACAGATTTGCCAGCACAGAACAATCGATCGAAAGCTAAATTATTTATTCAGAATCATCTAGGCACTTGCGACAAGCTCTAATACATTCGTTGCATGCATGACTACATTTTTTGCATACTTCATGACAATGAATGTCGTTAGATTTACAATGATCAAGGCATGTTTGAGCGCTCGCAATACACTCATAGCACTTTTTAATACATTCTTCTATGTGTATTACTTTTACATGCTCTCTGTTATGCTCAAGTTGCTTGTGACAAGCATCTATGCAAGCGTTACATGCATCAATTACTTCTTGGCAGTTCGTGGCACATTCTTCGCGAACAAATTGACTGTGATCATGATCAACAGATTCCACCACTTCATGGCAAGCCTGCTTGCACTCTTCACACGTATCGATACATTTTTGGCATGCCGCCTTCATAACCTTTTCATGTTCATTTATCATAATAACTATCTCCTTTTATTCAGATATACTTACGCTTCGCGCCGCACTGGAAAGAAAATATTTAATTTCATCATCGCCAAAACGCATGCCTGCTCCAAAGAATATATTCGTATTGCGCTTTGAAGCAAAATCATCCGCACCAAATACAAAATAAAGGTTCTGC
>JABDES010000014.1 GCA_013286935.1 Candidatus Babelota bacterium | reverse complement strand
TTTTAATGCCCATGCAAAAAAAATAAAATTCGCCGTGTATATAAAATATAGAGGCATTAACACAAATATGCAATCATTTTTTGTGCCACTAAAAAGTTTGTGTAAAATTCGATGTATTAGTGCGCTACACTACTGCACACTGGTGTTGTCATTTTTTATCAATGCATGTTCACCAATCCACACGGATCGTAGGCGCTCTTCTGCAAGCTTAGAGCTGGCCATCAATGTATATAATGCTTCATCTTGAGCAACATTATGATTGTTTTCCGACAGACAATTATAAGCGGATCTACCAGTATCATCTCTGGCAAGAACTGAAGCTCCGGCCCTGATAGCTGTTGTAAAATTACTAATATGCGGCTTGGATGGCGTTTTCGAATATATAAAATTAATAACAGCATTAAGCAATGGGGTCTCATTAGTCAAAGAACGTTCATTAATGTCGACACCCAATTCGATTAAGCTATTAATGATCGTTGCGTTTTCATGCGGGCTAGAAACCGCATACGCCAGGAGGTTACGCCCTTTGTTACTTTTTACAAATATGTCTACTTTGTTGTTGTTTTTTAGAAAATTGAATAAATCAATCATTCCGTAAAAAACAATACGCATCAAAACCGCGCAACCAGATTCATCGTGAGCGTTTATCGTGCCGTTAGCCAAACGATTATGAACGTCTGCCTGTACGCGAGTAACGTTATTCTCTGCTTTTTGTATATTCTCTATCGATTTTATATTTACACCACACGATTGCAAAATGGATATCTTTCTTTGCCAGTCGTAACAGGCCTTGATGGCATCAATATCAATCTGCTCAATGCTCGCATCATTGCCCAGCAAACATTTGATAGCAACTATAACGCTCGATTCCTCTCTGCCATACATTAAGATCTTTACAAGCGGCGAATAACCAACTCCATCCCTTGCATTAACCAACTTTGAACTAATGACTTTGGACATGTATTCGATAATATCTGGCTCTTTAGGAAAGTTAGGTATCTTCACAACATCCAATTCGTTGGAAAAACCGGATAGTCTCATGGGACGTATAGTGCTCGCTAACGAAATTAAAAAAAATAACATTGCAAATATTATTTTTATATTATACATCCCAGTTTCTTCTTAAATAATGTTTGTTTTCAGTACTGGCGCAGGTATTAATCGAGAGACCACCAATGCACAGGTTATATTGGCCACATAAGCAGGCACAATTGCATAAATAGTCATGCCGCCTATACACGGTCCAATTAATGGCCACACAATTGAAGTAATACATCCAGCCGTCATACCCGCAATCGCACCATACGCATTAACCCCATTGCTATACAATGCAAGCAACACAAGCGGTCCAAATGATGCACCCAGGCCGGCCCATGCATACTTTACAAGAGCCATGATGCTACTTTGCTCATCCCATGCTATGGCAAAGCCACCAATCGCCGCAACAATAAGACCAATTCGATAAATTCTTTTAAGTTCTAACTCGGTTGCCTGTGGCGCAACCAGTTTGTAATAGAGGTCGTGTGTAATAATACCAGCCACAACAAGCATCTGCGTATCAACTGTTGAGATGGTTGCCGCGAGTATGGCGCATAATATCCAGCCAGCAATCCAAGGATTAAAAAGCTCCTGAGCCATTTTGATGAAAATAAATTCAGTTTTTTCAGGAACACCGTCTATAAAGTAAGCAAGTCCTACAAATCCAACTGCAGCAGCAGAACTCATAGCGATCAATTGCCAACTGAGCCCAACATATTTGCTTTTGTGCAATTCACCCGCATCTTTAGTCCCCATAAATTTAGTCAATATGTGCGGCATACCAAAATATCCAAGCCCCCATGCAAGCGGATCAAGAATAATGGCGCATATACTTTTTACATCTATATGATTAATCAACGCTAATGGCACACCACGTAATTTTGCAGCTAATACAATTGCAGAAAGTCCGCCAACGTTAAAGTAGGCAAAAACTGGAACAATAGTAATCATTGCGAGTAAAAAAAGTCCCTGAAAAAGATCTATCAAGGCAACGCTTTCAAACCCTCCAACAAACGTATAAATGACTACAACTATCATGGAGAGCGCAATACCAAAATGATAATTCATATTAAACGCCGACTGAAGCACATAGCCCATGCCCTTTAGGCCCACCGACAAATAAATTACAAAGAAAAAGAGTGAAATAAGCGCAGCTAATAATGATAAAAATCCTGAGCGATCGGCAAATCGATTACTCAAAAATGACGCGAGAGTCACCGCATGCACACGTTCTGATTCCGTACGCAAGCGGGATGCAACAAACTGCCATGTGCAGGCCATACCAAAAAAAAGTCCAATTGCGATCCAAAGCGAAAAACCACCATATGTATAAATTGCAGCAGTAAAACCCATAAATAACCAGTCACTCATATCCGCTGCGTGCGCAGAAAGCGCGGTCAAAAACCAGTGCGTCGAACGCCCTCCCAAGATAAAGTCTGAGGCACCAGTATCTTTTTTAGTATGTGATCGCGTTGTATATGACGAATAAATACCAATGCTTAATATAATGCCCAAATACATAATAAATGAACTTATAAGTGCCACATAATGCTGCTCACTGTTGCTCAAATACATAAAAATCGTTGAGTATAGATTATTCATCTTGACCCCATTCCACTATCGTCGCACATATCCCCCACCTTTCCTGCTACATAATCCAAAAAATCTCATAGTTGGGACAAAATAAAAATCTAGCCACAAATGTGAAATTGCTCCGCCTACAAAAAATGCTACATCAAAAAAAAGCTTGTCAGAAATAGCTGGAATTAACGAACCCACAAAAAACCAAACCGCGGTTGGCATTAAAACAATAAACCAAAAGTTATGAAAGATCCCACGATGCCTTACAAGCATAGGTAATACTATCAAAATGCTGGCTATAGCAATCAAATCAAGACGTCCACTTATAATGAGAGCTACTAAAACAGATAACACAAGCCAATAAAAATATTTTTGGCCACGGCTTTTTGTGTCAATATCCGGAAACAATGATCCAGCAAATGTGCATAAAAACCATTCCACCGCGACAAATCCTGAAGAGCAATAATGGTTAAAAAACGACAATAATACAATATATGCTATACACCCACCAGCAACATGTCCACGATAATTTGCCATAACAGATTCTTTGCATACATGTGCCAGTTTAAACAGATTATGTGTTACATACATTACCAGTTAGCTATGTAGGTAATAATATGACCGTTCAATCGGCTAATCTCTGCAATCCTTTCCGTTTACTTTGCATAAACATAAAAATAAAGAAACTAAATGACACTGTTATAAACAGTATAGAAAGTAAAAAGCTTGTAAACCACAAGCTTAATGAAAATACGCCCGTTTTGCTCAAAGTGCGGATACCTTCAATCGTATAACTAATCGGTAACATCTGGGCAAAAATGCGTAAAACGAATGGTAATGTAACGATAGGAAAAAATGCCCCACTAAAGGGTGAAAAAAACCATCCTAACATATAAATAATGCCAAGCATCCGCTTTCCATAAGATATTAGTAACGAGGCACCAAGAAAACCGACCGATAAACCGGTCATCAATAAATTAAATATAAACGGTATAACACGAATCCCTATCGCCATCACGTTGGCTTGATACAATAACCAAACAACAACACTACAAAACGACAAAAGAGCTAAGGTATTCAAGGCGGTTAATATCAAAATGCCACCAACCCACTCGTGAAGCGCAAGTGGCGATGCAAATAGATTAACAACATTAGAGTCCTGAATATCTTCCAACAGATTTGTTGAAACATCTAAATTAGTACGTACAAAAAGCTGCCATGCAACAACAGCGGTCAACATGGTAATCGTAAAGTGGGGATCGTTTGTGCAACCAGACTGAACCCACTGTGCGGTAAATCCCCAAAGCATTACATCCAAAAATGGCCAATAAAAAACATTTATCAGCTTGGAGACATCTTTGCGCATCTGTCGCAAGTGCCTCAAACTAATTGCCCACATTCTTTGTCCAGACGCGAGGGTAATGTTAGTGCATATATTATTCATCGCAATACCTTTAGATGTTATTAATCATTTAACCTTGCCAACCCACGTTCTTTACTGCGCAAAAATGACCAAAAAAATAAGTATGTAGCACAAGCAAAACACACAAATGACAAGGTAATACTCACTATAAATAGGTACCAATCAAATGTACCATGCAACATAACAACTCGAATACCCTCAGTAGCATATCCAAAGGGCAAAATACGCGCAATAAACAGAAGGGGTTTTGGCAACACCGTTACAGGATAAAATGCACCACTTAATGGAGCAAATGATCTAATCATTATAAAAATGATACCGTAAAATTTCTTTCCTGTAGTTATCAAAAAACTCGCACCACACAATCCCATGCTCAGACCACTGAAAACCATAACGCCCATAAATGGAATTATCTTAGGATCAGCACGCCATAAAGCTATATCATAAAAACAAAAAGCAACGAAAAAAATAATAGAAATAATGGTACTTAAGTTAATGCAGGCCAGCAGCAGCAAGCCAAAAAGATATTCAAGTAGTTGCAACGGACTTGCAAAGATATTAATAATGTTCCCATCATTGATTTCATCCTGGAATCGACCTGATATGTCAAAATAGCTGCGCTGCATTAATTCCCATGAAACAAATGATAGAAACATAGCAACTTGCAATGATGCATTATGCAAAGTATCGCCCGCCAACCACTTTCCTAAAAAACCCCATACAACAATAGTGAGAGTGGATGAAAAAAAACATTGCACAAAAAAGAACGGATCTTTATACATTTGGATAAGATGTCGTAAGGTTATAGCCCACACACGCGACCAACGCATACGAACAAATATAAAAAAATCGTTCAATTTATGCCCATTTATTGCTGTCTAGCCAATTGTAAAAAATAGTCATTCAGCGTTGGCTTTTCTATGTGCAAATGAACGTACAAAACTCCAGCACGAGCCATATCAACCAATAACAGCGCTATATGCTCCTCATCTGATTCGACAACCAACTCTTTGTCATCATTGACCATAAAGATGAGTCCTTTTACCTTCAACAGGTTAATCGCAATATCTAGCCCTTCTGTTACAAGGATCACAAGTCGCGATTTTTGCACACTCGCAGCCAATACCCGCGGAGATTCATTTGCCACAATACAACCATTTTTAAATACAAGTACACGATCACACAGATATGCAACTTCATCCATGTTGTGAGAGGTAAAAACAAATGATACACCACGTCGTTTTTTTTCTTGAAGTAAAAAGTGCCGCACTTCATGTGCGATTTCTGGGTCTAATGGAGCTGTAGGTTCATCTAAAAGAACTATTTCAGGATCTGTCAAAAATGCCTTTGCTAACATCAATCGCGCCATTTGGCCAGCAGAAAGTGGTCCAGTTTGCCTATGTTTAAGATGAGCAATGCCAAAAATAGAAAGCATTTCTTCGATTTTTTTCAAGCGGATAGCATGCGGCATATTGTATAATCTTCCGATTATATCCAAGTTTTCCCAAACGGTCAGTCTGGCCGGAAGTTTTAAATATCCACTTGCAAACGAAATCTTTGAAAATATTTCGGACCTATAACGAGTAAAATCTTTACCAAAATATACGATAGAACCACTAGTCGGAGTCAAAATGCCAAGAAGCATTGCGATAGTTGTAGTTTTGCCAGCACCATTTGCACCTAAAATGCCAAGTAGCTCGGATCGCTCTAGATCAAACGAAATAGAATCGACTGCAGTCATAATCTCTCGTAACCCTGACCCATACCAATTCGTTTTGTCTATAGTAAATGATTTGGTTAAATTTTTAACAGATAGTAAAGACATAGTCATCTGCCCCAACAGGAAATCTATATGAAAAATATTTCTTAATTATATAGTATTTTGTCTTGCATGCAATAGACTAAAGTGTGCTAAAATGAAAGTAGCAGATCAGTTAGAGATTACATGTAACTCATAATTCGCAATGACCACGCCATGCAATTTCTTTTTGCAACTCAGATTGCACTTGAGCATCATCAATTCTTGAAAAAAGTTCTATTATGTGTTTATTCCTGCTAAGCGCAGCATAAAACAGAGGGGTTCTGTCATCACGATCCTTAGTAATTATTTTTGGCTTTTTGCTGATAAGTAGCTCTATAATCTCTAAGGCTTGACGATATGCAGCGCGGGACAATGGAGTCATGTCGCAAGGCACCATGGCGGCAAAGCGATGTACTGCACAGGATAATGGAGTCATGTCGTAAAACGACATAGCATTTATGTCTGCCTTTTTATCTAGCAATAAATCTATAATATTCTTGAAGGCCTGCAAGTCCGCGGTGCACACGTGATAAGATTCTAATTCTTCTTGAAAAGGTGGTGCGCAGGCCGCTATGTGTAGCAAAGTACTTCCTGACAATAGGCCCTTTTTGTTAATATCTATTCTTCCACTGTCAAGTAATAGCTCTACGGTGCTATAATGACCGAGTGAAACGGCTGACCAAATCCCATCAAACAGCTCGGCCTCTTTGTCAACGCCCCATTTTACCTGATCGGCCCATTCAATATAGTGTTTCACAGCATCTCTATCACCTCTTGCGCATGCGTCATGAAATGTTGTTTTCGGTGCTACAATACACGGGGGAAGAATATTCATTGTCATTGAGGGCATTGCAAGAATGACGTAAAACGCTATCAATACATAGTACATGAGGAACAATCGCATTTTAATGTGTTAAAAAATCACCAATGCTAGTTTGCAAACATAACAAAACCAAAAAGAAAAATACCGAATTTGATTAAAAGAGTTTGGAACTATATACTCTAGCAAAATTGAAATGAAAAAGAATATATTGTAACTATACGTTTATAAAGCGGAATAACTAATGACATCTGATACCAAATCACCCAGTTTTTTACGGCAATGCATGGAATGTATTTTCTTGCTATCAGTTGTGTGTGTAGTACGAATTTTCATTTTTGGCCTATACCAAGTGCCAACAGGATCAATGGAAACAACCATGCTCGTAGGTGAGCGTTTTGCTGCAGATAAATTATCTTATTTTTTTCGCGCACCACAACAGGGTGAAATTGTAGCGCTCATTGACCCAACATATACATTGAGCAATAATATCGTAATGCAAACGTTTGAGCGATATGCATGGGGCCCCGTGAATTGGACAAAACGCGTTATCGCCTGTCCTGGTGATCATGTTCGTGGCGTTATAGAAGATGGAAAAGCCGTCGTGTATGTAAATGACAAAAAACTTGATGAACCATATTTAAATACATATCCGTTAATTGAAACTCTAGCACAAACGGGTCGCTGCACACCAAGGACGTTTGATCCAAATAAATCGTATACAGATCAACCCTTTTATAAAATCAACGAAGAAAAAGTCATAAGAAAAAACGATGGAACGCCATGCTTGGTATATCCAAATGCATATGTCAAATCAAAGACAAATCCTCTGGCAAGAGGGGATCGTTTTTTTGATGGATCAGATGAATTTTCATTCAAATTAAGGACTGATGAATACTGGCTCATGGGTGATAATCGTCGCGGCAGCTCTGACAGCCGCGTCTTTGGACCAATAAAGCGTCAAAACATATTCGCTCATATGCTTTATTGTATTTTATCAGTAGACAGCAACGAATCATGGTTGATAGTAGACATATTGAAAAATCCGATTGCCTTTTGGAATAATTTACGTTGGAATAGATTTATAAAAAAACTTCTTTAAATAATACATAAATTTAGGCCAAGTCCATGGAACCAACAAGTTCACCAGTTGTCTTGCCACAAAATAGTCCTCCAAAAGAATCTTTCAAAGGTTCTTTTTGGCGCCAATTAAAAGAAATATTTTTAATTTTATTAATCGCTGTTTTTGTGCGTACATTCCTTATCGGTCTTTACCAAGTTCCCACCGGTTCAATGGAAACAACCATGTTAATCGGTGAACGTTTTTTTGCAGATAAATTGTCATATTTTTTCCGCGCACCAACCCACTCTGAAATAGTTGCTCTTATGCAACCCAATTACGAGTTTAGTCAAGATCCGTTCTGGCAGTTTGTTGAGCGAAACTTATTCGGACCACAAAATTGGACAAAACGTGTTATTGCGTGTCCTGGAGATCACATAAGGGGCGTGATAGAAAATGGAATGCCTGTTGTATATTTGAATGGCTCCAAGCTGGATGAACCATATTTAAATCAATACCCACTCATAGCAATTCAGAATAGCTGCGCAGGAGGTTACACCCGAAGATCATATGACCCTAGCGCAGGCTTTCATGCTCAGCCATTCTACCAAATAGAAGAAGATACCATTTATGTCGACACAAGCGGCAAGCCATATCTGACATACCCAAACCAGGCCAAACCACTCAGCATACCAGCAAGCCTGCGCGATGAACGCTATTGGGGAGAGTGTGCTGATGAATTTGATGTCAAACTTGAATCAGATGAATATTGGGTCATGGGTGACAACCGTCGAGGATCTCAAGATTCTCGTTATTTTGGACCTATAAAACAAGATACCATTTTTGCACACATAACGTGGTTGCTGTTTTCCATTGACAGCAATGAGTCGTGGATTGTGTTAGATTTTATTAAAAATCCTGTACAGTTCATAAAAAAAATCAGACTCAATCGAACACTAAAACGATTAGTCTGAAATTTTACGCTAAATAATATGTGGCTACGGGAAAAACAATATTGCACATAAAGAGACTGATCATGAGGAAGCTAATTTGTCCATTAGCGTCATTGAGCGATTCTTTAAGGCCCGCTACCTCATATTTTAGTGATAGGTGACTCTTTCGTAACTCAAGTAAGTCAAAAACGTATTCTTTTTCAGCCCTAAGTAAGGCTGATTGTTGTTTAACCAACAACTCTTCACAGCATGTCAACCTACTGCAGAGGGGCGTATACTGACTTTCCAAATACACATCCCCCAATGCAACAAGGCGAGCAGGGCCATCCTCTGCAGCCTCCATCGCAACAGCACCGGTGCTCAATGAAAATAATAATGCAACATGAAAACATACTAAATATTTCATCTCTGCCTCTTTTTTGAAGATTAATGCTACAGGTAAAACTAATAACTTGCCCGACTTAAATATATCAAGCCATGTATGAATGTTATAAATGCACTCCCCAAAAGAACACCTGTTGTCAGAGACATAAATTCTCTCATTGCTAGTTCTTTTTTGACCTGAATTAAAGTTTCTTGTTGGCTTTTGTGTAATGCTTGAATAGCTGTCAAATTATTAATTAATGTTTCCTGGTTTAGTTGTAATGCAGCTAAATGCTCTTTGCATTGTTCATACTCATTGTTCTTTCGATTTAAAAAACTATACACACTCCCCAAAGGAACAAGCCTAGAAGGGTTATCCTCTGCAGCCTCAATCGAAACAGCACCTGCAGCCTCCATTGCAACAACACCTGAGTTCAATGAAAACAATAACGCAACATATAAACATACTATATATTTCATCTCTACCTCTTTTTGAAGGGCACAAAATTAATGGCCTACCTATCCTCAATTACATTAAATGATGTAAAAGTCCTAAAAACACGTAAGCAAGAAGCATACCTGTTGCTCCAGCTATAACCTCCTCAACGTATTTTTTTTCAGCCCTAAGTAAGGCTAATTGTTGTTTAACCAACAACTCTTCACAGCGTGTTAACCTGCTGCAGAGAGGCGTATACTGACTTTCTAATGCAAGTAAACGTACATTAATATCATCAGGAGATGGATTGCTCACCACCGCAAAAAGATGCTCATCGTCAGGTTGATCAGATTCATCTAGCGTCTGGGCCAGATGGTAGGCACTCATACGTCTCAAAATATCAAGCTGTTTTTTGACATAATTCTCTTGATTGGCAGTTGCATCTTCCATGGCAACACTATTTGTCATCAATGAAAATAACAAAGGAATATAAAAGTATATTGCATATTTCATTACCGCCCCTTTTTAAGAATTAAAAACTAATATCATACTTATTTAATTTTGCAATAAAATCTACCGGCGGAGCAATCTTTAAATGTAATCCTTTGTTAGCCATTGCATCCGCATCCTGATTACCATTACGCAATGTATGAAATATCTTTGCCCCCAGGCGTTTTATTTCTATACATGCTAGCATGTGCAATGGCTTTAAGAGAAGATTTTTAACTTTATAATGACCATTAATCTGTCTTACCAATAGCTCAGAATCCGAGATAACTTCGACAGAATCTCCAATATTGACAAGTGGCTCAAGAAAAAAGGCACCCAAAAGCAGTGCCAAATATTCCGCTTGATTATTTGTTTTGATTCCTAAAAAAAAGCCTTTTTGAACAGCCATCAAGCCATTTTTTTCTATACATAACCCGGCTCCCGAGAGCCCAGGATTATTTCGTGAAGCACCGTCAACAAACAGCTTCCATCTGACTACTTCTCTTAACCCTTGGTTGTTGTCCGTCGTAACAACATTGTTATGTTCATCTTTCTCAAATAAAAAAAGCTGCCTCATTGTACTTCAGACATCTTCTCACCAGATACAGGACCGTCTTTACTGATAGTAGCTAATCGTTCAGAGGAAAAAATAAATCTAAAGCAACTCTTGCATTCAATAAGCGCCAATTTCCCGATACGCACAATATCTTGAGCGGTGATAGGGTAAGAACAAGCCCCGCAATATCCATTAACAGCTGGTACAACAGGATTTGGCATAAATTCACGCATACGTTTATACTGCGTTCGCCATTCTTCAGGTATCAAATTAACTTCACGATCCCGCCACAAACTCAAGCTAGCAAGTTCAAGATTAACCCTCTCCAGCATCGCTTGCTGCTCAGCAAGTTTTCCTTGTACATTCTCTTGCTCGGTCGCAGCGCGCCTTTTAACCGACTCCATATCTGACTTACTCTTGTCAAGAATGCGCCATGCATTTAGGACTTTTACTTCTTGCACTTCTTGCCCATGTCCCACAAGATCCAATTCTTTATTGAGCGAAAAAGCCTCTTTGGAAGAAAGAGCTGTTTCCAATTTCATTCGTAATGCCTTAGAACGTTCTTCCAAGGAATTCATTTCAAATTCCTGCAGATCAACATCTTTTCGAGCTGAAAGCATTGCTGATGCTGCCTTTTCGATAGATTTTTGAATAGCAACCTGCTCATCTGTAAGCTGTTGGATCAAAAGACCTATAGCGACAATTTCTCTTTCTATACGACAAATATCTTGGTCATGTTTTACAAATGTAATAAACCGACTCAACGGATGATCGTTCATGCACCTTGTACTCCCTTTTAATAGATGCTTTCAAGTCCTGGTGGGCCCACCAGGACTTGAACCTGGGACCTTTCGGTTATGAGCCGATTGCTCTAACCAACTGAGCTATGGGCCCGCCTTTTACAAGAAAACTTGATATCTACACTACTGCAAATTAATCCTCTTGTAAATCCTTGACTATCAGATTCTTCGCATTGTAAAGATGATACCATGTAAGGTAATCGCTCCTAAAACAAAAATCAGGTATAAATGATATGAAATATATACAGGAAGTTAATACCTTCCTTACCGGTCTCAATAGAGGCTTAACAGTAACACCTCATATTGATCATCAAAATTCACAAAGCATTATTGATGGCATCGAAGAGGCAGTTAAGTCTTTTAAATTATCATCGTGGATGATAGGACAACTAACGGTTCGAATTCCAATATTTATAGCTTCTATTGCGATCGCTTTGTATCTTTTCAAACAAGCACGAGTTGCAAAAAATATGGATGGTACTGCGGTAGATAAAACATATAGGATTGTATGTGCTATTGCTTTACCGTTTAGTCTGATTCCAGCACTAATTGCATTGGTCAAATGGTATTAACAAAATTTTTGTAAAAATTCGTACCACATAGTATCAAATCTTGTATTATACTATACATAGCTTGTTACATCATTGAAGGCTATTCTCTAGACAGCACTATTTAATCATACCTAACTGCTTTTTAGGAAAAATGTTATGAAGCAAAAAACAATCTATCTATATCTGCCTATGTTCATACTTATTAGCAGCATGTATGCGCAAGCAATGTCAGATGGAAGATCGCACAAAAATCCCAATGCTCTTTTAGCATATGCAATTAAAAATGGTAATTGTAATGATGTACAACAAGCCTTAGATCTAGGCGGAAGTCCTTCAATTTCTTTAGCTAACTTTGATAACCAAATAATGGCAGAACTGCAATCTGACATCATTACCACCATTCCTTCATCTGTAAAATCCAAAAAAAAACTCACTCTATTGCATTATGCTATCTACAAAAAAGATGACCCCAAGCTTATAAAAACTGTATGTCAGCATATCAACCTTGCAAATATACTAGATGAGGATGATGATACATTACTACACCATGCAGCATATGCCGGCCATATACAAAATGCAGCCACACTAATCGAGCTCGATCAAAGATTATGTGATCAGCGCAACACACTATCTCAAACAGCGGCCTATAGCCCATGTCAGAAAGGTAGTTCCGGATCAGTTGACATACTTAAACTATTGCATCAAAAAAGTGATGCTCATACCAATAAAGGACCGATACGGACCCTGGCAAACATAGATGATGATAAATACTGCTTGCACCAAGCCGCCCAAAACGGCCATGTCAACATAGTAAGATATTTATTGGAAACACGTAAATCTTGTCCTATGGGGCGCGACAAATCAAACAATACTGCATTACACTGCGTCTGTACTAACAAATCAGACGACATTCGAGACACGTTTTACAAAAAAATAGTTAGCCTCTTATGCGAGCATGGTGCACCTGTAGATGCCATAGGCGCCCAATCGTATACCCCTTTGCATTATGCGGCCAGAATGGGAAATAGTGCGCTCGTCCATTCTTTGCTTGAACATAATGCTAACGTCAACAGTAAGACCTTTTCAGGAACTACTCCCCTACACCTTACTGCCGATGCCGGCGAAAGTTCAGTCAACATAGCAGATATGTTATGCAAAAAAGGTGCATCATTGGATTGTAAGGGTACTTGTGGGCGTATTCCTTTGCATACTGCAGCACATGGACATAATGCAGCGCTCGTACAGTATTTATTACAATTAAATCCAGCATTGATCAATACATACGCACTTGATGGCTCTACGCCACTAAGCCTTACATCTTTCGGGCACAAACCTAACAAAACATCAAGCGATATTGATTATGTTTTGGATTATGATGACGACATAAAAGTAGTAGAGATATTATGCAGCACCTCAGGTGTACGCATCAACACGCAGATGGCTGATGGCGCAACACCATCTCACCGGGCTGCTCGCAAGGGTTATTTTAATATCCTTTCATATCTACTCTCATTGCCAGCAATAGATGTCAATATTCAAACAGACAAGCAGGAAACAGTTCTGCATTGCTTTCTTGAATTTTTTTTCAAACCACACACAAATGTTCCCATTTTGCTAGATCCAAAAACTATTGCAACGCAAGAAAAAACTATCCTAAGCACATTGGACACATTAATTGCAAAAACTAACTTTAAATGGGCAGAGCTCAATCTTGGTGACTGTATCGCGCTATATGAGAAATATCATCCTACAGCAACACATCTTGACGAAGACGCCACAACAAACACGACGTATTCTTCGGCATCTTTTAATCCATTTATAAAACTTTTAGCGCATCATCTTGCACCGCAAAACCTATTTTTTATTTCCAAAAAACCGTTTTTATCAGAGTATTTTGATACATCAATTACTGAATTAATCGCTACGGCAGTAATACGCAATAAGCTTAGCGAGGTAATACAGCACGATGGAGATGGTAACAAAAGGTTGCCTTTTTCAAATGAGGAACTGTTTGAAATACAAAAAGAGGCCATAGATTTTGTAAATGCGTCAAAAGGACGACTAAGCCAAAAAACAAATTAACCGATAATTGTTAAGGTATTATGCGATGAATACATACAAATATACAAATGTAATAATAATATTTCTGATTAGTTATTTGCAAAACGTATGCGCTGCGCAGTTTCAGGCAAATAAAAATAAATATAAAAGTGCTTTTTTGCTTTTGGCAGACACTATAGATAGTGGTGATCTTCAGGCTTTTGCTGAGTTAACAGGCGAAATTCTAAAAGAAGAGGACGTACACTATGTTTTAACGGCGCATGTGCCAAAGGAGTTCCGTCAAACGGAGCCTACTTTGTTACACATGCTAGCTACAAAAAAAGATGGATTACCGCTACTAAAAGCATTAACAAGTGTACGTCGTGATAGTGCCAAAGATGCCATTGACAACAAAGGCAACACGCTACTACATTGTGCAGCACTCTATGGCAGAGCAGCAATTGCCCATTTTCTTATCAACACGATAAAGATTAATGTTGACGTTAGCAACAATGAACATATGACTCCACTCTTCCATGCATGCCAAAACGATTCTAACCCAACTGGTGCACTTGAAACCGTAACAGTCCTGTGCAATGCAGGAGCCAGTCTTGACAAGATAGCCACTCCTTATAGTACGCCCTGCAACTTGGCAATATATTATGGACTTGATGATGTTGCAGCATATCTGATACAAAAAAGACACGCCTTTGTGTATAGCCTAACCAATAGACACCAGACGCCTCTACATGTAGCGTGTGAAGAAAAATCAAAAGCCTCTGAAAGCATAGTGTCGCTATTGTGCGAGCAAGGCGCTATTGTGGACGCAATTGACACAAAAGAGCTGACCGCACTAAATTATGCAGCCTCTAGTGGAAAAATGAAGATAGCATTATTGCTAATGCAAAAAATGCCACATTATCTTGAGCTGACTACAAATAGACTCGGATCAACTCTTTTGCATGACGCTGTGCGCGGCGGATCCCTAATGCTAGTAAAAATACTTCTTGATGAAGGAGTTTCTGCCGACGTACCAACACAATGCGGAATAACTCCTCTGCATATAGCTACACAGCATAGCCGTCTTAATTGCATACGCCACCTGATTCAAGAAGCAGGTGCAAACCCCAACGCGCAAACATATGACAATAAACGAACGCCTTTACACTGGGCATATCATCAGCAAAGCTCACATGATAATAATGAGACTGCGATCCGCAAACAAAAAACTATAGACTTGCTGTGCGAGCTTGGCGCACAGCCCAATATCTGCGACGTATACGGTTGGATACCTCAAAGCCTATGTTTTGTACAATCTATAAAATGCAAAAAAACAACGTCTGACGAATGTCGGTTGACTTAAATAATGCTATTGAATGGATTAAAGGAGCTTGTCAACAAAGGTGGCCAAGCATATCAGTGGAAATAGTCATTAAGACCAAAGCATAACATCCAATGCCAGTATACCAAATAACTCTAGTTACAATTGAATCATCTTCAGAACTTTTTTCATCCAATGTACTCATTTTTTTTGTTAATTGTTGTTCAGCTTCATTTGCTCTTTGCTCAATCATGTTTTCGATTGTAGTAAGTCTTTTATCCAGATGAACAATTTTGTCCGACAAAGAAGTATATTTGGCACAACCGCCTTCTAATTTTTTCTGAGTACAAAAAATACGAGATGACTGTGCCATTATAGATCTCTCAAAAATACTTAATGATGCTTTGTTGTGCATGCACAACTCCATTAAAAAAGATCTGGATAGCACTGCATGCGCAGAAAATGGCAAAGACAACACCATTAAAAGCAACATCATTGATATTTTCATACAACTTCATCCTTTACGTATTAACACGATAAGCTATCTATTTGGCAGACGAACGTAACACAAAACAGAAGTAGTTGCAAAGACAGATATAAGTCATAAGTCCTCATAACTCCTTAGATAGCTCTGAACCATACGGCTATAATATGCAAGTTTTATCAGTTCCGTGGCCAAAAAATAACCTATGACCAGACCACCTATTAATGCAAACTGCATGTAAGTCAACTGTATAAATCCAAATAAAGATTGGCCAATGGAAAGAGATGGAAGCACTATTGCAATAACAGCAATTAAACATGCGAATACCACAATCTGCCATGAGGGCCATGGATGCTTAAAAAACGGCTGTGAAGACCGAATTGAAAATACAAGAACTAGTTCTGTTAAAATGCTTTCAACAAACCAACCAGTCTGAACAACTTTTGCAGAAAAATTATGAAATATCAGAAAAAAAATCATATCAAACAGAGTACTGACACATCCCAATGTGAGCGCTAGAGGCAATATCATTTTTATACTAAATTTACGCGGTTTTTGTATCTGTAAAGAACTAACAGAGTCGGTTGCAATAGCAATCATGGGAAAATCGGTTAACAAATTCACTAGCAAAATGTGAGTAGGCTGCATCGGTAAATAGTTTGCAAATAATGAAGCAATCGCTATTGCATAAAAATTACCAAAATTCGCAGCCAAAGTAGTGCATACATATTTAAGCGTATTGGTAACGATGGTCCGCCCCTCCTGGATACCTTCAATCACACACAAAAGATTAGTCCTAAGCAGTAAAATATCAGCCGTTTCGCGAGCAACGCTGGCAGCGCCACTAACTGCCAATGATACATCAGCAACCTTTAGAGCTGGCGCATCATTTATTCCATCACCCACATAGCCAACACGATACATTGTGCGCAATATTGAAACAACTTCATATTTTTGCTCTGGCAACATTCTGGCAAAAACAAGGCCATTTAAAGCCAATTCGCGCTTTTTTTCCACATTTGCTTGTGCAAATTCAACACCGGTGACAACTTCATTTATAGTATTAATAAGCCCCGCTTGAGACGCTACAGTTGCACAAACCTCTTTGCTATCCCCACTCAATATTTTAATGGTTACCGAAAGTCTGTGGGCTTTGCTGATAGCCTCTCGTGCCGTCTTTTTTAAAGGATCTGCAAATGCAACCATGCCAAGAAACTCAAAATCTGGACGCTCCTCTTGACTGACCAAGTCATGCGGTCGCTGTACAACCAATTTTCTTGCAATCGCCAAGATACGGTTCCCCTTGTTACCACTATCAATAATCCATTCTTTATATGCAGGAAAACCTGTCAATGAGGCCTGAGAACAAATAAGGGCAACCATTTCTGGAGCCCCACACATCACTAATTCATAGGCACTGTCCTTGCGTACCAACATTAGATGTCTCAACCGGATAGAGTCAAATGGAATTTCAGCTTCTTGATGATACTGTTCGCACCACGAAACATCTTCTTGGGAAAGCGCGTCAAGAAAAGCAGCATCAAATCCATGTGCCATTGTTTTGATTTTTTCTTTTTTTCTAAAGCTCGCAAGCGCACCATATCTTACCAGAAGATCAGAATCTTGCGGATATTTGTCAGCGATAGTCATTTTGTTTTCGGTCAGCGTTCCCGTTTTATCCGCACATAAAATTTGCATGCTACCTAAATCTTCAAGCGCCGAAAGACGCTTTACCACGACATGACGTTTTGCAAGAATCGCAACGCCACGTGATAAGCAAAAGCTAACTACAAGCGGAAGAGCTTCCGGAATGACGCTAAGAGCTAACGTTATGGTAAAAATTAAAAATTCAAAAATAGATGGACCATCTGTTTTAAAACAAATATTTATAATAAAAATAATCAGAAGAGTAATGCTCACTATCTTTACAATGAATGTACCAAGCTCCATTGTTCCGGTAACCAACGCACTTGTTTTTTCAACATCTTTACTGCTCAGGTATGCAATAGAACCCATTTGAGTACTGTCACCAACCGCAAATATAATGCCAACTGCTTTTCCTACAGTCACTGTAGTTCCGGCATAAGCAATGTTTGGCAGTGATTCAACGGTGTGGCGCTCGTCCGGCCAAATTTCATCAGCATTTTTGTAAACAGGAGCAGATTCACCCGTCAACATAGACTCATCTACAAAGAAATTTTCTGTTTGTAAAAGACGCATATCCGCAACAACACGATCTCCCGGATACATTATGACAATGTCACCCGCCACAACCTGCTTGCTTGCTATCTGAAATTCTTTGTTCTGTCTTCTGACCCACACAGATATTTGAAGGTGCTTATTAAGCAATTGAATTGTTTTTGATACTCGATACCCTTGATAAAACTCCATTAATATATTCAACGTTACAAATAACATCACAATGCCACTATCAATAAACTCACGTACAACAAAAAGCAAAAGAGCTACAACTAAAAATAATACGGTAAACGGAGAATAAATTTCCTGAAAAACAGCACGCCACCATGATTTTTCTCTACTTGAAACGACATTAAGGCCATAGTGCAATGCATGTTCAGGAACCTGTGCGTACGTTAATCCAGTAATTAAATTAGAGCTAAATTTTGATATAACTTTATCGCTAGAATGTGCGGCATACTGCGCACAGGTGGCCATGGCTGATTGCTTCATTGTTCCTCTTTTTGATTAAAAAGATACGATCATGGATGTTGTGCTGCCCATACCAAAAAATCTTTTAATCGAACGCTATAGCCCCATTCATTATCATACCAACCAAAAACTTTACCAATCTGACCTTTGACCGATAATAAAGGCGCATCAATGATAACAGAACTACTATTGCCATAAAAATCACATGAAACTAGATTTTCATAAGTCATACTCATAATGCCAGCAAGTTCACCAGCGATCGCATATTCTAAGGCGCTCTGGAGCGTGTCAACAAGCAAGGGACGTTGCGCAAGAAATGTAAAATCAATCAATGATACTTTGGCAACCGGCACTCTGACGGATATGCATCTTACATGATCTGCCAATACAGGAAAAAACAAGCCAACCATACGATCTGCACCCGTTTTTGTTGGAATAATGTTAATCGCTGCCGCACGAGCAGTTCGTAAATCATCACTCTCACTATCAAGCAATTTTTGTGAATTTGTGTAGGCATGAGTTGTAGTCATAGTTGCATTTTCAATACCAAATGTTTCATGGACTACCTTTATGAGTGGCATCAATGCATTCGTAGTGCAACTGCCAAGAGAAACAATAATGTGTTTTGAGGCGTGAAATTCATGCATATTAACACCCGGAACAATAGAAATATCTTCTGCATATGATGGAGCTGTAATAAGTACATGCTTAGCGCCGGATTGTATGTGTAAACGAGCTTTATCAGCATGCGTAAATTTTCCTGACGCATCTACAACCCAGTCAATGTTCCATACAGACCAATCAATATCCGATACGTCTTTTTGCGCAAGAAGCTCAATACATACACCATTAATGTATAATCTAGAGCCTTCCTGATAAACATCACCAGTGTAAGTTCCGAGCAATGAATCATATGTAAAACAATGTGCAATATTGGCGCCAAGATACGGTCCAGTATTAATTGCCTTCACCACAAACGATTGTCGAGCTGACTGATCTAAACAGTATGCTCTCAAAAAATTTCTACCGATCCGACCAAATCCATTAATGGCAACATGTAACACCAGCTCCTCCTTGTCTTGGTATGCAAATAGTATTACCTACCAGCTGCGGACTTTGTCAAGAATAGCAACTTCCTGTTCATTGGAACAAATAGGTAGCTCCATTACAAGCGGAACATTAGCCAGACGAGAGTCTTGCACAAAACGCCGCAACATGGTTTCTCCTATTAAGCCATCTGGTAAAAGGGCGTGTTTATCTATTTTCGATCCACATTTTTCCAATGTATCATTCAAATGAATAAGTACAACAGAGCTAAGGCCCACTGAGTCGTCAACAAGCTGTAAAAAAGCGTTCTGACCAATATCATTGGAAATATCATAACCAAATGCATATGCATGGCTCGTATCAATACAGATACTTAAACGCTCCGGCCTATTGAGCTTGCCTTTTAATAGCGCAAAATCGTTGATATCGCTTCCTATTGTCATATTGCCATGAGAGGTATTTTCAAGTACCAACTTTATCTCGCTCTCCTTTGCCAATATTCTATTTATCGCACGCGCCAACATATCAATCCCTTTTTCGCGTGATTCAAGACCGTTTGCAGAGCCAGGGTGTAGAACAAAATGTGTAAACTCAAGTGAACGAGCAAGAGACCATTCGCGCATGAAAAGCAACATGTTTCCTTGCGGCAATCTACCAGAAAGATTAATCCAATAACTTCCATGAGCTATGCGCAATGTAAATAAAGAAGTTGTATCTGTTACAAATCTACGAAATTCATCGGGCTCTAAGGTAATTGGCACCATGCCACTAGGACACGCAAATACCAAAAATGACTGAAAGCAAGCTACGTTGAGCTGCCTAGCACGCTCAACTACCTGCCAAATCGAAGTACAAAAGCGTAAATGGAAACCTACTGTTCTCATGCGGCCGATGTCATTTTATAATCAAACTCTTTTTCCAATACATTTTTATCAAAAAATGGCATCAGTAAGCCAATAAAATCATTTTTGAGACTATTAAGTTGGTCTGGCGTATCTGCTTCTAGCCTAATGCATAAAACCGGCTGCGTATTGGAGGCTCGTACCACTGCCCATCCATAGGGAAAGACTACACGCACGCCATCTATGCAAACTAACTGCACATCACTCCTTTTATGGAAGGCATTTTTGATACTACCGATGATATCATCACGTATATTTTCTTCATATGACATACGTATCTCACGCGTACCATACAACGAAGAAAATGGCTCTATTAAGGCGGTAAGTGACTTTCCAGTTGTACATAAAATCTCTAGCAAACGCATCATAGCATAAATGCCGTCATCATACCCAAAATAACGGTCCGCAAAGAAAAAATGGCAACTCAATTCACCCGCAAGTAACGCATTATATTTTTTCATTTCATTTTTGATAATAGAATGGCCAGAGGGAGAGAATGACAGATTAATTCCAATATTATTGAGTACGGTTAACACCCTTTGTGAACTTTTAATATCAGCGACCACATATGCATTTTTATGATTAACGGATAGTGATTGAGCAAAAACAGTAAGCAGTTGATCACCTGGTATCAAAAAGCCCTCCTTTGTCATTGCCGCCATTCTGTCAGCATCGCCATCAAAACCTATGCCACATTTGGCATTTGTTTTATAAAGCAGCTCACGGACCTCAAGCATATTGCTTTCAATAGTTGGATCTGCCTCATGATTTGGATACGTACCATCAACTTGAGCGCACAACACCTGTACATTCTGCCAACCCATTGCCGCTATTAATCGTGGGATAATAACACCTGCTACCCCATTTGCACAATCAATGACAAATGGCAATGTCATATTTTTAAGCGCATGAAAATGTGCAATAAGCCAATTGATATAGTCGGTATTACTATCGTACGCTGTTAACGAACCGGATTTTTGGAAAACGAGTATTCGTTTTTTTTGCTTGAATAAAGACCTAATTTCTCGTATCTGGTCGCCCCACACCGACAGCTTTCCCAAACATATTTTGAACCCATTATATTCTGACGGATTATGCGATGCCGTTATCATAATGCCAGCATCTACTGACAAGGTGTGTAACGCAAAATACAACACAGGCGAAGGGCATACATCAAGAAAAATTACGGACAACCCACTGTCTAACAGCGCACGACAGACTTCATCTTTAATCGCAGGCGAGTGAGTACGGCCATCCATACCAACGGCCACTGTGCGCAATAACGGATTTTGTTGTGCAAAATAATATGCTATGGCCAGCGTTAAAGCATATACCTGATCAATATCAAGCTCTGTTCCAACCTTTCCACGAATATCATATTCTCTAAAAATTATGTCATTCACCAGAATGGTTCCACATGATTATACATACTATGCGTTTCATGAACTTGCAGGATCAGCTCCCGCTTTACGCAATATCTCCAACTTTTTTTTAATATTGCCACTAGAGCCAGCATAAAAAATGGGAGTCCTGCCGTGCGCATCAGGTATATTTAATGGAAGACCCAAGCCTACAAGCTTTTTTAATATGCTAATGCTACTGTCCTTCATCCCCTCAACCCCATTATGAACCTTATCTTTATCTATTTCATAACGACGTCCACCAGCTGCGGCATAATGAAGAGGCGTAAACCCATGGGCATCGGGTTCGTTCAAATCACAACCTGACTCGATATACCAATCAACCTCTCTCTCACAGCCACTCAAACACACTTCATGCAAAGTACGCTTTGGCTTTTCGCCCATACCAATAAGGTGTCCTGAAAACAATAGATTGATTAACAAAAAACTTTTTACTAAATAATCTGTCCTCATACACGCAATCCTTATCTTGGTTAATAGTGTAAAAATTTGATTTGGTCATACTACGCGCTTCATGAACTTAAATATTTAACTGCATCAAGCTTGCCCCTAGCACAAGCATGGTGAAATGCAGTAGCGCCCTCATTGTCAGACAACTTAGGGTTAGCCCCTGCTCTAAGCAATATCTTCACTTTTTTTTCGGCATTACCAACAGTACTAGCGTAGGAAAGGGCTGTTATCCCCGAAAAATCAGGCTTATCCAATTGAATATGTGACCTAACAAGAAGCTTTAATATCTTAGTATTAGAGCTCTCAACAGCAAGCATTAATGCATTTTTAGCAAAACATTCTTCACGTTTAACTTGAAATAGATTGATATCAACCCTATTACTTCTAATAAGTCGTTTTACAATCTTGTGGTATCCGCCCAGTATAGCACAATGCATAGCTGTATCCCCGTCCCTGTCAAACAGATTCAAATTACAATCAGAATTGATATACCAGTCAACCGCGCTCTTATGGCCACTAAAACATGCTTCATACAAAGTGAGCTTTGGCGCCTCGCCCATACCAATGACTTGTCCTGCAAAAAACAGATTGATTAACAAAAAACTTTTTACTAAATAATCTGTCCTCATACACACAATCCTTATCTTGGTTAATAGTGTAAAAATTTGATTTGGTCGCATCATTTGTTTCATAAGCTTAAAAATTTTACTACAGTTTTATTTCCAGTTCTACAAGCATACGCAAATACAGTTTCATCAGCAGAATTACACAGATTAGGATTTGCTCCTGCCTTAAGCAATACAACCAGCTTGTCTTTAACATCGTCGTTTGGAAGGCTAAAACACGTACGGAAAAAAGATGTTTCGCCATGACTGTCAGGAATGTTCAATGCAACATGCGAATCCAAAAGCAATTGTAATGTTCTCATGCTTGCAGACTCATTGTCCATAAGGGAACGAACCCCCTCAAGCGCGATCAACAATGCGGTGTCAGCCAACCTGCAATAGGGACCGCCTCTGACGTTACGTATATTAATATCCACTCTATTACTTGTAATAAGCTGTTTTACAATAGCAAATTGGCTTAAGAATACCGCACGATGAATAGGCGCATACCCACTTTCATCGACTACATTCAAATCACAACCAGAGTCAATATACCACTGAACCGCAGGCTGATCACCATGGCGACACGCGTCATGCAAACTAAACTCTGGTTTTTCACCCATTCCAACAACTCGCCCTACAAAAAGCAAATTAATCAATAACACGCTTTTTAGTAAAAAATGTATCCCCATACAGATAACCCTTGTGCATGCGCTAACATTGTAAAAATCTGATTTAGTCATTACGCGGTACAAACCCATTCTGTTGAGTCACAATGTAATGCAGAACAAGGACATCATCAAGATTATTTATAGAGTACGCTCTAACAATAGCTTTACTATTTCAATAAATCCATTATCACAGGCTTGCCAGAATGCGGTCCTGTCCTCCTCATCAGTAAGATTGGGATTTGCCCCAGCTTCAAGTAATATTTTTGTTGTGTTTATCCTATTATCACGATCGCCAAGCGCCCCAGCATAATGTAGTGGAGTACCTCCCGCCTCGTTAGGCATATCTAACAACGCGCCCGATGATACAAGAAGTTTCGCTACCTCTATGTGCCCTCTGCACACAGCAACATGCAAGGGACTGTCAAACGATGTGTCTCCTCTTATCGGACCACGCAATAGATTAACATTTACTCTGCCCGTTGCTAACAGTTGTTCTACAATAGGCAGATAACCCTCTGAGCAAGCGGCATAAAGAGGCGTATATCCAAAACTATTCCTCTTATTTAGATTATAAGATTGATCATTAATATACTTTTTCACCTGACTCTCATTACCATAATCGCACGCCTCATGCAACGTTACTTTAGAGCGGTTATCCTTACGAACAACTAACAACTGGTACCTGGTAAGAACAGCTATGGCATACCTAGAATCCTTAGGCCACTTTAAAGTAGAGCGATTATCCATACCAACTAACTGGCCTGTGGCAAGAACGACTATCAATAGAACATTTTTTATACAACAACGACTCATATGGGTATCCTTAAAGAACATGAAGTTTGTAAAAGTACGA
>JABDES010000013.1 GCA_013286935.1 Candidatus Babelota bacterium | reverse complement strand
GGTTGCTCATATACCTGTTGTTGTCGTTTCCGTTCCTGACTCTTTAGTGTTGCTAATGTCTGTTGAGCAACTTCATCACCCTCATCAGCCTTTTTCTGTAAGCCTTGTAGAAAGAGATCATGCTCTTCCTGTCTTCTTTTAGAAGCCTGCCTATCATCTTCAGTTTCAGTCTCATCTTCCATAGCCACAACACCTGTCATGCCAACGCCTAAAATCGCTTGACCTACGGCTGACGCGGCTTTGGCAACGGTCTGAACACCAGAGATACCCGCTACTGAGGTTTGATGCGCTTTAAAGGCAGATGACGGCATATGGTAAAAACAAAATGAAACGATGTAGTTGCCCAAAAGGCGGCCACGCGCATCATGCGTTGGAAGTTTTATTTGGTGCCAATTTAAATCATCAAACCACTGTTCTGATATGCCCACTAACGGCGCTGCCGCCCCAACCCACACATGCGTGTTGTTCCATACACCCTGAATTCGCTGCTTGAGTTCAAGAACCGGCCCAAGACCTGGCAAGTCAACCGTTTCTGTGAACAGATACTCTTGCCCCTCTTCGATGCCAAAATATCTTGATATCTGGGCAATCTCCGTCACCCCTTCTTTATTATCCGGGCTCGGACCGGTAGCAACGATGGTTGTCCCCGGACTTGGCCAAAATCTATCTTGACTTAACGGCTTGCCAGAGCTCACGACATTGCCAAATGTAATCGGCAGTTCATAGCCTGCGCTGCCAGCCTGAATCTCATTGGCAACATATATCGTTGTACGCCCAGGCGTAACACGCCCAAACACAATTGATGTTGGCAATGCAACACTCAACGCAACTAGATACACGGAAATCAACGTTATCTTTACACTGTTTTTCATGGCACATCCTTTTGGCTAAACATCACCACGACGCCGCGGCGGCTGCGCATTTTGCTCAGTCGGCGCTTTCTGGGGCGGTTCTGGCGCTATATTTTTACTTTCTGACACGTTAGGTTTTTTTGGCACTACCTGTTCAGGCGCTTGAGCTGGAGCATTAACGGGCGCTTGCACCGGAACCTCTTCTTTAATTTTTGCAGGACCCTCAACAGGCTCCTTAATCGTTGATTGTCCAGCTGAAATCTGAGCAGGCGCTACGGTCGTCGGCACAGGAATATCAACAGGCATTTGAGGCTTGCTGGCAGGTGGCGCAGGAATGGGTGCCGGCGGAACTGTTGCTTGGCCTTGCGACTGTTGCACAGGCGCTTTTTCAGGAATTTTTGGGAAAGCCGTGGTTTGTTCGACCAGTTTTTCAGAAGCTTGTACTTTTTCAGGGGCCTGCATTGGCCGTTGCGATTCCGGTTTTACGGCCGGTTGCACAGAAGGTTGAGCTGGTGCGGTGGCGGTGGTTGGCACAGGAATGGTCACAGAAGGCCCAGGCGGAGTTTGAGCCTGTATTTGTGCGGCTGTTGGCACCGTTGGAGTGATTTTTAACATGTTTTCCCGATCAGAAATTGGTACAGGAATCTTGAGAGGCGAGGTTTGCGCTGGGGCATTTACAGACATTTGAGCCGGCAACGCAGGAGCTGCTGCCCCAACAGGCGCCGCCTGCGCAGGAGGTTGCGCCAAAGGTTTTCCGCTTGCAATACCATCGGTAATCGGTTGATATTCAATTTTGTAGAGGATATTGGCATACAACGACGGGACCCAACCTTGAGAGAGTGCATACAGAGAGGCTGCAGTAAATAAAACCCCTCCAACAATACCTACCGTGCCGCCCACACCTGAAGAGGCGGCGGCAGTTTTTCCGGTAGGGGACTCTTCAAAACTAGGCTGAAATGGTTCACCTTCCCCCCATTCAATACCCCCAAACTTTGTTTTAAACCCCCCTCCCTCTTCCGTCGCTTGACCCTGCTGAAACTGTTGTTCTGAGTACCCAGGAGGCGGCCCCTGCTGTCCGCTCAACAACTCAGGCCCATAGGTTACAGGCTGTGTTTGTTGAACAATTGGGGGAAATTCTTGAACTGTCGCTTTTGAACGTCCACGTACCAATTCGCTTTCTTCATACATCTTTCTCATCAGATTAGCAGCACGCAAATCACCCATCCCTAATCCGGCCAAGGCCGAACCGGCCGATGTAAGCCCATGGACTATCCAATCCGCATTTGTATAACGAGCAACATCATTAAAAGCCGTTGTGAGCGCAGATGGCTTGTGATAAAAACCAAAGGTGATCGTGAAGTAACCAACCAGTTGGCCATTGACCATATAGGGCAAAGCAAATTGGTGCCACTCTTCGTCAAAAAACCACTGCTCTGGTATTCCAAGCGTTGGGGCTGCAATGCCAACCCACGCGTCGGTATTGCGCTTTTCGCCACGGACGCGTTGTTTGAACTCTAAAACTGGACCAAGGCCAGGTAGATCAACTGTCTGCGTAAAAAAATAATCCGTATCGGCCTTAATGCCAAAATATCTGGAAAGTTCTGCGATTTGCGTTACGCCACTTGGCCTTTCACGCGTTGGTCCGAGCGCCATCATAGAAACACCGGCTTTAGGCCAATATCTGTCAACAGACAGCGGTTGCCCTGTGCTTACCACATGGCCAAATTTAATAGGCAACTGATGACCAGGTTGACCTGATTCAATCGCATTAACAAGGTAGACTGATGTGCGCGGCAGGCTAACGTGACCACCAAACCCAAGCATTGATGTTGGCAAAAGATGTAAAACAGACAACATGAAACATAATGTTCGTTTTATAGATTTCATAAGCATATTCCTCCTCTATTGTGGTTGATATTTTTTCAAACAATCAAATTGAATCTGTTTTTAATTGATTGTTAGTTACAGTTTGAAATAAATCCAATAGAGAAGTCAAGAATAATGAATCAAATTAAAAGGAATAGCTATGCTTAGCGTGTATTAGAAGTTTTTTAAAGCTGATTTGAAATTTTATATGGCGGATGAAAATAGCACTCGAGAAAGATTGCGCATGGCGGGCGAGCAAAGGCCGGTAAACTGAATAGCCTGTATGGTGGGAAATTGGCTGGCAACGCGCACATTTTCCGCCTGATCGTCTAAAAAAACAACAGGCTCAGGTACCAAAGCGCAAAAACGTGCAAAGATTTCCGGACTCGGTTTGGCAAGATGCATGTAGCCAGAGATAAAAAGATCATCATCTGCAAATAGGCCAAAGAGCTCCGGAAACTTCAGGCGCAAAAGCTCAAATGACTCCTTGTCCCAATCGGACAGGATGCATACGCGATACCCAAACTGCTTGCATCGCTTGACAAAGGCAAGACCCGCATGCGACAACGTGCAATACGATACAAACCGGCGCGGATCAAATATCTGATCAACTAACGAGCTCAATAAAAGGCGCTCTATAGGCAAAAAAGAGGTATTAGAATCCATATAAAGAGAAACTGCTTTTCTAATCTGAGCTCCAGAGCGCTTACCAATAAGCCACTCGTACATTATGCCGGGTACTATGCGGCCAGAACTGGTCAATCCGGAACGATTTTTGGCTGTTTGGTCAACCGCTGTGAGCAGCCCAAACAGTGATTTTTCAAGATAAAACGGATTTTTTCCAGCAAATGCATAGCGCATCAGGTTCAATGGTCCCAGATTCCAAAATATGTTAAGGCGTCGCCAATCGAGCTTAATTGCGCATGGATACCAATCTGCATCAAGTAATACGCCATCAAGATCAAAAACAATCGTATGAACAGCTCTCAAAGGCATGAAGAAAACTCTCCTATTGTAAAGACCCTATCCTGCACAATGCATCTTTTCAGCTTCCTTTATCGAATCGCGCAACACCATGCCCAGCGAACGATGGTCTACGCCTTGCTGAAAGTGTACGGCTTTCATTCCGGCCAGGCATGCTGCTTGTACATTTTCCAGCTGGTCATCAATAAACAAACAGGGCATTTTAATGTGACAAAGCAGGTGTTTAAATACGGCCTGATCAGGCTTGACCATACCAAGACGCCCTGAGATAAAAAGATCCTGTTCGGCAAACAGCTCAAATAAGTCCTTCCATTTTTTGCGTAAAATGTTAAATGAATCTGCGTCCCAGTTGGACAAAATGCAAACTCTGTAACCCTGTTTTTTATACTGTTTTATCTGGTCGACAACAAAATCGGATAATACACACCTGCGTGCAAACTCATTGGGATCAAAAATCAAATGTGCCAACCTGCACATTAGGATGCACTCAACTTTACTCAATTTACCAGGATTTACTTTTAAATAGTCATTTATAAGCCTTTTTATGCATAACCCGGATTTTTTTCCTGCAAGCCAGTCGCACATGAGCCCTGGCAAAAGCGTAACTCCATCCGTAACGCCATGTTGATTCACGCTTGTACTATCGACAGCGCGCAGCAATGCATAAAATTCCAATTTAAAATTCAACGGGTTTTTCAAGCAGACAAGTGAATATAACGCGTAACGCAACATCGGCGCTAACCCAATACTTAAAGCAACGCCCATTTTATGCATGTTAAGCGGTATGCCCCACACCGATTTGCTCGTGTTGCACAGGACACCACCAAGGTCAAGGACTATGGCCAATGGCTTGGAAGGCGCCATACGTTGCTCACGAGTGGCGCAGTCCGCACGGTTTTCGAGTGTATTGCGCTCAATAGGTGCCGCTACGACAAAAGATATTGGCGCAGTAGCCATTGCCAATAAGAAAACTATCCGACCGAACTGAGTGCGATACAGGTTGCGTTTGAAACTAATATTATGTAACGGAAACATAAAATGACCTTTTTGTTTTAATAGTATACAAAAAGATCATTAATGTACAGGTAGGTCTGTGGTGATTTGTTGGCAACGCTGACCCTGCGACAAGTATTGACGATGTACATACGGCGTGATACTATTCAGGTGTAATTATTAGGTTGTGATCGTAGAATAACAAATAAATTCATTTAAATACAAACTGTACAAACAAAAAACGATGATTCGTTCGTCGTTGCGAGCGCAAGCGAAGCAATCCAGCTTAAAGTCTTGTAAAAGAATTGAACAGAAACTTGCAATTTTGAATAGAAGTTAATTATGAAACAACCTTCGATGTATATTATGGCCAATAAACCTAATGGAACACTGTATGTTGGTGTTACATCGAATATATCTAGAAGAGTTTATGAACACAAAAACAAGCTTTTGCCCAGTTTTACTGCGAAATATGACTGCACATTACTTGTATATTATGAAACCTTCGACACTATGGAAGCGGCAATTATTCGGGAAAAGCAGATTAAGGGCGGATCTAGAATCAAAAAATTAAAATTAATTGAATCTTTTAATGCTAACTGGGACGACTTGTATGAAACAATGTATATATAAGCTGGATTGCTTCGCTCACGCTCGCAACGACGAACAAGGCATTGTTTTTCACGAATTTCACGAATTTATAGACGATATGTTTTTTTATTTTCTGTTGTCAATCAAACTAACACTCTTAATTGCACCCAATTGATTTATAAAATATAAGGAATGTAATGGTAAAAAAATTAACAAAACACGGAAACAGCTGGGCCGTCATTATCGATAAGCCTCTTTTAAAGCTTCTCGGCATTAATGAAAGATCAAGCCTAGAAATTTCTATCGCTGAAGGCACCCTACTAATCAAACCATCTGGCAAGAAAACAAAAAAAACTGATAGGGAAATTGATGCTATCGCTGATCGCGTCATGGATAAATATGAAAAAGTGTTTAACAAGCTTGCGCTCGCAACGCCTTGTTCGTCGTTGCGAGCGCAAGCGAAGCAATCCAGCTAAAGTCTTAATTGCACCCAATACTATCCGTTTAAATTGATTTATAAAATATCATGAACAACATTTATCACCTGGCCTTAATGGATCATTATCGAAATCCGCGCAACCGCTACACCTTAGAGGAGCCCGACTTTGCAGGAGAGCAGGAAAACGCCTACTGCGCAGATAAGGTGCATTTTGCAGGAAAGTTGTGTGCCGCCACAAAAACCATATCGGAACTCGCGTTTAGTGGTCAGGGGTGTGTATTAAGTCAAGCAATCGCTTCGATGATCAGCGAACAGTTTATCTTAAAGCCTATCGAACAGGTCTTTATGGGCAATGATGAGAATTTTGTCTGCGCATTGGCTGGATCACCACTAGGTCCTACAAGGTTAAAATGCGCCCTGCTGGGCCTAAAAGCCCTGCAACAAGCCATTGCAACATACAAGGAACGCAATGCTTGATAGAACAAAGACCATATCAAAACTCAATGAGCTTGCGGGCACACTGTTTACTGACATCTCTTCAATGGTGCGTTATGCATACAAACTGTTTGGCGATAGCGCGCAAGACGATCTATTTTGCCAGCAGGCTCAAACCGCGGACCGCGCATGGAATGTTCCAAGCTGGGACGGCAATCTAAAAAGCGCTATCAAAATCACCAAGCCAGCAAATCCATACACGTTGATTGGTGTAGACGGATCACAAATATATCCGGATCGCCACCATGGAGTGTCCTGCTTTCTTATCAACGTAGGGACCGTAATACTCAGGTACGGGTCAACCTCGGGCCGACCGGCACGATTAAGCTCAGATCCATATATTTACAGCGGTCAAGAATCTGAAAATGGCAACTCAATCGATATGGTAAATGCACTGCGACAGGAATACGAATTTAAAGCCGGCATTCAAGCAACAGATGCAATCAGGCAATCCAATTGCCACTCGCAGATGCCCAGCACCGTCTTGATGGACGGCTCACTTATATTTTGGTATCTGGAAAGCAAAGGAGACACTATCAGGCAAACCTTTCTTGACCGCTACATCGCTCTTTTAGGACAATACCAACAGCAAAATATTCCAATAGCAAGTTACATAAGTGCACCAAAAACGCGCGAAATATCAAACATAATACGATTACGGCTAGCCAATTTTGATATCCACGCAAAAGATGCCTACGCAGCAATTGATAACGTAAATGATGCATCACTATGCACACATTTTTTGGCGCCCTCTGAGCGCACTATCGTTTTTGCAAGTCGGGCAAAGATAACCACGCACTATCCACCTGCAATCAGGCCACATTTTTTCTACATTAATACCGGAACGGAGATTGGACGAATAGAAATTCCGGCTTGGATAGCCCACGATAAAGATTTAGTAGATTTGATTGCCTCAACTACGTTTGATCAATGCTCCAAGGGACATGGGTACCCGGTTGTATTGGCTGAGGCGCATGAACAAGCGGTAGTAAAAGGTCCAGACAGAGAGTTTTTCTTTCATTTAGTGCACAAAAAAGCGATGGAACAAAAAGGCCGATATTCCATCTCATCAAAAGCGGTGCGCAAGCGCACCGCAACTATGTAGTCAGGCATTTTTAGCCCAAGAATTTTTTGAAAAAACCAAGAATTGAGTTGTCGGCCTCTTCTGCAACATCGGCATACTGCGCATAGCTCATCAACAGCTCTTTTGCCTGCGCACTGATTTTTTTAGGAATCTGGCACTGCGTAATAGCCACCAAATTTCCACGATATGCACTACGAGGACTGTTAAATCCTTTTCCAGATACAACAATTTTTTCTGATACCGGACATCCCTTAGGAATCTTTAACAGCTCTTTAACGCCATTAATCGATTCTATCTCAATCTGACAGCCAAATACCAACTGCGGATAGGTTAACAAAATGTTGCATACCAGGTCATTGCCGACGCGTTTAAACTTTTTGTCGGGCAAAATCTTAATCTTTACAAACAGATCTCCACTCGGACCGCCATACACTCCGGCATCACCCTTCTTTGCAACACGCAGCTCGGAATCCTGTTCAATGCCTTCCGGAATCGTAATAGTAAATTTTTCATATTTTTGTGTTCGACATTGCCCATTGCAAGCGGGGCATGGATGTGCAATGTTATACCCCTTGCCGGCACAGCCGGTACAGCTTTGCGAGAAGAGGAAAAAGCCTTGCTGGTATTGAACTTGCCCATGACCTTTGCATTGAGAACAACGGTCAACTTTGGTACCGATACTAGTTCCCGCACCGTTGCAAATATCACATGAGACGAAATGATAATAACTTACTTCATGCTTGACGCCCAGATAGGAGTCTTTTAATTCTATGGTAACCTCTTTGTGCAAGTCATGACCTTGCTGAGCAGCAGGACCAGACTTGCCCCCCTTTTTTTTCGTACTTGCACCGAACACGCCACCAAATATATCGCCAAAAGCTTCAAATATGTCATCCATATTCATGGACTGTCCATCAAACCCGTGCTGACCAGCGCCGGCATGAGAGGTACCTGCATGACCAAACTGGTCATACTGACGCTTCTTGCCATCATCGGATAAAATTTCATAGGCATAGGCAGCCTCTTTAAATTTCTCCTCAGCCTCTTTGTTATTCGGATTCCTGTCTGGATGGTATTTGAGCGCCATCTTGCGATACGCTGCTTTTATGTCCGATTCAGTCGCATTTTTGGCAATGCCTAGTACTTCGTAAAGATCTCTTGTTGTCATAAATTACTATTAAGCCGATAAAAAGGGTGTTATTAATAACGTTAAACTTATCAATACTATAACACACAAAAAATAATTGCACACGTAAAAAGTGCATTGCTGCTCAATTAACAATTTCTAATGGAAAATTTAATCAAAAAGCACACGGTAGCCGTTTATTACAATGCAACACCTTTTTTTTAATTCCTCTTGACAAATGGCATGTTTTACGCAAAACTGCAGATTATGAACAGTTTTTTAATAAAGCATAAACATAAATACAGTATCAGGAGTAAGACACGTGTTACATAAAACATTAATAGCATCATTTTTATTTGCCATCACTTTTGCGGGATCGCCAACGATATATGCATCTGACCCGTTAGAACGGGAAACAGCAACTGAGGGCCAGGAATCATTTAACGCATTAGATTCTGCTATGAACACTGCTGGCAACTTGGCGAACACTGCTGGCAAGTTTTTTACAACGCTCTTAAGTTCATCTAATTCAGAAGCTCCGAAAACGCCGCCATCACCGGCAAGGACCGAGAACAAAAAAGCGGAGGTTGTTACCCCTACCGACGATTCTCAGAAAGACGTTGACGCAGACTCAAATCTGCCCCCCAGCACTCCTTCTGCGACATTGCCAGAAGAAAAAATTCAAATCGACGAAAAACGGCTAGCGAATGATAATGATTCTGAGCGAATCACCCCAAAAGAAAGCAACACAGGGGAACTTAACGACCATAAGACTGAAGTTCCAGCGGATGACAAAGAAAAGGGCGACCAAGCACAAACACCCTTTACGCAAACAGAGGCGCCCTCTACCGAAACAGTTGCGCCCTCTACCAAAGACACAAGCGATAATAATAACACACCATCACCGTCGTCGTTCCCACGGTCTAGCGTAACAGAAGAAGAGAAAAAGAGCCTCCCTGAAGTTATTATTCAAGACGATAGCCAAGCTCATGGCCCAGGAATATCATTGACCAAGCAACAGCCAGAAGGTTCTGAGCAGACTGAAAATCAAAAGAAGGATCAAGGCGCAGCGAATACAGAAGAGCTCAATCTAGACAAACAAAATGAGAAAAATGAAGAAAAAGAAAAAATAGCTATAGTGTTAAAAGAAATTATTGAAACTGACAGCAGTCCATTGTCCCCGCGATCTCCAATAAGCACCCCTGCAGATCAGGGTCTAGATGACCGCAAAGGCAAAGAAGAAGAGACAAAACAGAAAAATGAAAGCGTTGATCAGGAAGATCAACAATTGGAAGAAGATAAACCTAAGGTTGATGGCTCCGTACAATCATATAATGATGTTGGACGGATACCAATCCTACAAGTAATAAGCCCTAATTCCGATAGCGCTCCTAGCCCCAGGTCGGATAATGAACAGAAAAATGATACACCATCTCCAACCCAAGTAGACGACTCTGCTGCACTCGATCCTGAAGCGCAAAAGCAGCCACGCAACTTCAATGACTATATCGAACGATATGGTTACGACTCGTCACTTCTTCCTAAAAAAAGTACCCGTAAGGATGATGATTTTATTAATCTGAAAACGCAACCACCTATCGCTCCAAAGCACGAGAGAAGGAGTTCGCTTGATTTCAATACTAACAGCAGCAACGGTATGGCTCTAGATCAAGCCAAAAACGCCATGGAATATCTCACCAACGAGAAGAAAATCATTGAAGCTCTTGGTAATTACACAGTATGCATTAACCTTGTAAATTCGCTTACGCTTAATGAAGAAGACAAAGAAAAATTTGTTATATCAGGCCAACAATGTAAGAAGATTGTATTGGATTATTATGCTCAACATAAATTAGATGCTAAAGCAATAAATATTTTGGAGAAGAGGGGCAAAGATCTTTTGTATAAGGATGCACTTAAGAAAGAAAACCCATGGCAATCTATTAGAATTGAAGAAATTGACTTAAAGACAGAACACATAGGATATCCTTCAAGTGCTTCCAGTTCGAGTTCAAGCTCTACTTCAACTCCTAGTTCAACAAATTCCAGTTCCAGTTCGAGCTCAACCAGTAGCGACAATACCGATACAGACAGTGAACCGATTCCTCAGTTCTTAACTCCAAACATTCAGATTCAACAACAAGATCACGTAGAGATTGTCGTCGAAGAAACCGAATCTAACGAAAGAATTAAAGCCTCCTCTCTGTCTAAAGACGCAGGACAGAAAACTAAAAGCCTCGATGACTTATTCACTGACGATGGCGAAATATTCTTCAAAGACATGTTAACGTCATCGGCGATAGATACAATCTCCCCCGAAAGTCCTAGCCCGGCAAGTTCAAGCTCGAGTTCTGTGGAAAAACCAAAAACTCCTTCTCTGACCACACCTACGGGCTCCATCTCGCATTCAAGTACAAGCTCAATCCCTGTCGGCAGCAAGCCAAAAGCACCCACCGCAAAATGGTCATATACGCATCCTCACCCGATCACAACCAAAAACAGCGGCGCAGACCAAAAGAAGCCACAAGCGCCGCTCAGCATGCAAAGCAAAGCCACAAGCTCGGGCTCTAAAGCAAAAGTCGACCCACAAAAGCCTTCTCCTAAGCCGTCTGCTAAGCCAACACCGCAAGTAACTACTAGCATCAAGGGCAAAATGCCAAGTCCTCTATCAACGTCTTCATCTGCTGATGATAGAAGTAATCTAGGTAAGAAGCCGGACTCAACAAGCTCAAGCTCAAGCTCTAGTCCTAGCTCAACGACTTCGAGCCCAAGCCCGAACCCTGATGTGGCAAATTCCAATCAATCTCCGGGAGGGGTCTCCGTAAACCCACCAGAAACGCCTTCTTCAAAGCCTACTAGTCAAATAATAACAGAGCAGCAGACAGCTGACCAAGAAAACAAGACCGATGGACCGGCAAGTCCTTTGCCGCGGCCCACGGTAAAATCTGAGGCGGAGAAATTACACGACGAGATCGTTGCTATTAGCAATAATCTTAGCAAGAAAGAGCTAAGTGATTTGGTTGCAACGCTGAAGACCGACAACAACAAACCAATCACTAATGAGCATTTAAAGGCAATAACTGATGTGTTTGAAGCCGACGGCCATTCGGAGAGCGTGCAAAAGTTAGCAACCATGATTCGCAATCTCCTCAATGACGCACAATTAAAAACAATGGAAATCAATACGAGCAATAAGAATTTACAAGCCGCTGCTCTGTCTGAGGCAAAATCCTCTCGCGGCAGCATCCGTAAGACCATAATTTCTGTTTTAGGACAGTCGGCCGTTGCGGTTGCGCTATTTAGCCTTGGAGTCTTTGCCGATCCAATCTGGAAAGCCGGAACCAAGATGTACAAAGCTTATAAAGACAATGCTGTAGGTGACGATACAGGCGATGACCAAACTGGCGGCGGAGATGCTATTTGCATTGAGCAACCAAATCAGGATGCACCAGTGTCCCAGCAAGACGTAGGGCAAGTCAAGCCAGTTTCAGCCAATCAGGCGCTTTAAACGTAGGTTATTGAGTAAAACATATTACATAGAACAAACATATAATTTCAGGAGCAAAAAAGATGTTAAATAGAAAGTTATTAGTATTATTTTTATTTGGAATTGTCGTTGCGTCAGCACCCTTGAGAGGCGCTAAAAGCGACAAAGACGAGGAGGGAGATGCGCCTGAACCGACTCTTGGATTGCTTAAGGTTATTGAATTAATTCAGTCTACTACCAACAAGTTTCAAGAGGCCCCACCGCCTGGGAGTGGCAACCAGCATATTACACAAAAAATTGATCAGTTTCAAACGAGTATGAGAACTCATGAGGATCCTGTCAGGCATATGGATGGGAGTGAATGTGTTGCTAAAAAGACTCTGGAAGGAGCCCCTGTCACATGTAACGAGCCACACGCTCAATTGCCTAATGAAGCTCAAGAGGCTTACGAACTTCGCAATACTATTGGTATACTGTTATCACCATTGAAACAGGAAATAGAAGCATCCCAAACGAGTTTTCAACAAAATAACACTACAAGCACAAGATGGCTATGTATTGTATGCAAATCATTCGCCGGCGTCGGGTTATTTACTTTGGGAATGTTTGCCAAACCAATCATGCAAGCCGGAAATGACTTGTATGAAGTGTACAAGAACAATCTTGAGCAGTGTGATGACCAAACAGATGACAATGCCCCAACTGACGGAAGTGTCAATTGCGACATTGTTAATCTAGAACAAAAGGCCGACTCTATGGAGACCGAAATAAAATCGGCTCTAGTCGGTGCATAAGTGGTATGATTTATAAAGGAAACAGCATGTTATACAAAAGATCAGCATTATTATCTTCATTTTTCACCATTGCTGCCATCGGTCACACTAACGGAGTGGCAGGCGAGCAGGAGCCCGTTAATACCGTTACGCAGAACGCAAAAACAAAGATCGACCAACAACAAACAAAAACTCGCCCAGAAATGGCATCAAGGCAAGCCGCTCAAGCACATAAAAAGCCTTCCACAGATGATAATAATGGCGATCATTTAGCGCAACGGCCCAAATCACAAACACAGACACAAAAACAACAAGAAAAAAAGGCAAATGAAGCTCGTGAACGCGCACGCAAACAACAGGAGCAGGACAGAAAATACCGCGAGGCAAGCGAACGCATAAAAAAAGAAGAGCAACAACACGCTAACCAAAAACTCAAACAGGAAGAACAGGAACAACAAGAGGTTAAACAAAGACTTATAGAGCAACAAGAACAAGAAATGCTCAAGCAAGAATTAGAAATACAACAGGCAAGAGAGCTCGCCATGAGGCTAGAGCAGGAGCGACGGGATATTGAACAACGCAAGCTTGCTCAAGAGCAAGAGCTAAAAGAACGCGAGCGCAAGCTCAAGCAAGAAGAGGAAAGACAAGAAGCTTGGCGCAAACATTTAGAACAACAAGAGCGTGAGTTATCCGCACGTGACCTAAAAGAAGCTTCCTTTGCTGAAGATGAGCAGCAAGATTTTTTAGAACAGGAAGATGAACAACCAAATCTATTTGAAGACCAATACGTGGACGATGAAGAAAATTCGCTCATAGTAGACCCCGGCGTAAACTCATTATATGAAGCACTCGATCGTCACATTAACGAGCTTTCAACTGCCACCGATGGTGGCGCAACTTCTCCTTATAATCTATCCAAAACGTTACAATGGCTTAATAGCCCAATCATGCCCAATGAAAGTCAATCTGCAAAACTATTTCGTAACAAACTTGGTATTTTTTTAAAAACATTGTTGGTGTATATCGCAAAACATCCCTCGACCGCATTGAGCGATACAGGCATTGATGCTCCACATTTCATGGGAAGTATCGACAATCTGCCTTTGGACAAATTAAATATGCTCAGATCTACATGCCTTAAATCCGTAGCGGGCATTTTAGAATGTGCTTGCCAGATGTTGCGCAACATTCCAGAATAATGCCGATAATTCGCAACGACGAACGAGGCATTGTTTTTTCGAATTTATAGACGATATGTTTTTTATTTTATGCCAGTTCGGGATAAGGAATTGACAATGGAACCGTACAGATCGTCGTTGCGAGGGTGTGCCCGAAGCAATCCAGTTCAAAATTCTTTTTCTTTTTGTTCATAGCGCCACTCATGTTGTAAAATCTTTCATTTTTCTGGATTGCTTCGCTTGCGCTCGCAACGACGAACCAGATGAATTTTCACTTAAATCTTTAGGTCGAGCTGGCGTTATTTTATGTCAATCAAACTCACACTTTTATAATTGCGCCCTCATGTTAGCACACGATCCGAGCCAACTCTGCAAGCGAAATCGTTCCTGCTTTTACCTTTTGGGCTGCATCATGCACCAAAGGCTTCATGCCATCTTCGACTGCTCGCGCATACATTGAATCATACTTTGGTTGTCCACTGAGCAGCTCTTTGAGCTCTGGGGTAGTTTTTAAAAATTCAAACACACCGATACGCCCCTTTTGTCCCCTGCCGTCACATTCCTTGCAGCCAATGCCCTCGTATATGACTTGATCTTGCGCCAATCCAACTCGATTCATCAGATAGGCTTCGTCTACGCTAGGCTTTCGCTCGCGTCGACAATGCACACAAATTGTTTTTGCAAGCCGTTGTGCAACAACTCCTGTGAGCGATGCGGTAATCAAAAAAGGTTCAATGCCCATATCTATTAAGCGCATAAAAGCGCTTGGAGCATCATTTGTATGTAAAGTACTTAACACCAAATGGCCGGTAAGAGCCGCCTCAATTGCAATCTGTGCAGTCTGTTGATCACGAATTTCACCAACCATAAGAATATTCGGATCTTGACGAAGCAAGGCGCGCATACCTCGTTCAAATGTAAATCCGGCCTCAGGATTGATATGCCCCTGTGTAACCCCTTCAAGATGATATTCCACTGGGTCTTCCAACGTAATAATATTTTTTTGTGGATCGTTCAGTAGCGACAACACCGAATAGAGTGTTGTCGTTTTTCCTGATCCGGTAGGACCTGTAACCAAAATAAACCCGTGAGGCTTTTTAATAACCTCCAAAAATTGATCAAGTACATCCTGTGCAAAACCAATCTTTTCGAGAGCAATCATATGAGCGGTTCTATCAAGTATGCGTATGACTATTTTTTCTCCAAAAGTAGTCGGAAAGGTGGATATGCGTAAATCTATCGGCCGATTATGGTACACAATCGTATATTTACCATCATGCGGGGCACGCTTTTCAGCAATATCAATATGTGAAAGAACTTTTATCCGAGATATAACTTGATTCATAATGCGTTGATCGATCACTTGATAATCGTACAGGGCACCGTCAATACGTAAACGTATGCGCAGCCCAGACTCTTGTGGCTCTAAATGAATATCAGAAGCGCGTTTGTCAATTGCAGCTTCAATAAGTTGATCGACCGTCTTTACAACAGACTGATCGTCATACGTATTGTCATCCTGTCCTACCATTGCAATCTTTCATCGTTTTTGTGCCAGGGCTAGAGATCAACGGGTGCACCGCAGACTCATATTTCATCAATATCTTCATCAATTACAGCGCCTTCTTCATCTATTTCAAACTCGTATACTTCAGAATCGGTATCCAAGTCATCCAACCCATCCTCATTTTTTTGCGTGAGTGCATAGTCGTAAAACTCTTCGATTGCATCGCAAATGTCTCGATAAATACCAACACAAAAACGGACATCGTAAGATACAAATTCGTTAATTTTTCTGGCAAGATCAGCATCGGATGGATCAGATGTAACAAGAACTAACATATCTTCATCTAACTCTGCCGGAATCACTGCATTGCGCAATAAAAAATCTTTAGGAAAAAAATGTAGTAGGTTATGTTCAAAAAAATAATCGGACACATCAAATGAAGGAACTTTGTAACATTGACTCAGAGCATTTAAAAGCTCGTTTGGTTCAACTAAACCTTCATCTAAAAGAAACATTTCATAGGATTCATGTGCCGATTTTTTAAATGCCTCATCAAATTGATGCTCTGCTTTTGCATCGATGGCACCATTAATAACAAGTATATGCGTTAACTTGCGAATAAAAATCTCCGATGACTGAATCACGATTCCCCCCTTTTGGTTACGCAGTTCTAATACCAAGCAAAAAGGCCACTAAAAAACTAACTGATAATGCTAAGTGCATCTTAATCCAAGCCCATACAATAATCAGGACGTTTTCATTGGCAACGACAGAATGTTCTATTCCTAACACATCCTGTAACCTATGCCAATTAATTATCAGCTCAAGAAACTGAAAATGTTGTAAAATCACTATGCCACTGAGCGTGAGCACAACAATTACCGTAGCACTGCTAAATTTTTTTAATATATATCCAGCAACAAATCCTATGGCAACACAAAATAGAATCTCCAGCAGATATTCTTTTGAATCTTTAATAGTTTCGACCACCTTGGTTAGGTGAAAGTTCGTTTTGATATCAGACCAAATCATTTTTGGGCCCCCGTTATCACTTACGCCTCCAACATGCATAAAAGACCCTTTATGTTTTATCAATCAATACATTTAGTTACGTATACTAAAACACTGCTTTCAGAGCACCTTTACATCAGATTACTCTAGATTTTAATTTCAATTATAAATGCGCACAAGGCCAAGTGCAAGATATCTATTTTTGGCAATGGGTCAGGCCCATCCCTGACGCAATACCAAATTGTAGCCTACGTTCAAATAGCGATTAGGAGATCAAAATACATAAGGGCCATCGCATTTTGCGATGGCCCTTATGTATTTTGTGCCTCTGAAACTAAGAAGGGGTACCATATCGGTACCCCTTCTTAGAAATTGAACTACGCTACAGCTTAAATTATTTAACCTGTGTCTTAAGAGCCTTACCAGCCTTGAATTTAGGAACCTTCTTGGCAGGAATGATCATCTTTTTCTTCGTCACAGGATTCATACCGGTACGACTCTTTCTCTTCATAACAGAGAAAGTACCAAACCCAGTCAATACAACTGACTTACCTTGTTTGAGCGTACTACCAACAGTTTTGACTAATGCTTCAAGACAATCCTTACAGTCCGTCTTTGATAGCTTGGTCAACTTTGCCATAGCTTCGACTAATTCTGCTTTATTCATTTATTTTTTCCTTTGTAGATATTTGTACTACGTTAAAGCAAACAAAACTAGTACTCATGTGAGTACTCTAGCTAGCGTTAGAGTTTTGTCAAGATCAATTTCCTGATTTAGAGCATTTTGCAACCAAGGCATTTTGTAACCAAGACGCCTTGGCAAGAGAATACGATCATTCTGAGCTAAACTGGCACATTTGCATCTCATTTTTTAAACCAAATACATTATACCACGTTTTTATATGCCATACACTTGTATTCACCATGCCTTAGTAAAGACTGAAAGCTTGATAAGAGCAAGGTATGGTACCGAGGGCCGGACTCGAACCGGCACAGGTGAAAACCCGAAGGATTTTAAGTCCTTTGCGTCTACCGTTCCGCCACCCCGGCACAGATAAGATCTCATCTTTGCAGATGTTGGAGGCGGCACCCGGATTTGAACCGGGGATCAGGGTTTTGCAGACCCACGCCTTACCACTTGGCTATGCCGCCATATTTTCCACGCATATGTCAAACAAAATGCTACGCATTTTTTACAAAGCAACATGCAACAAGGCCGCAAGCTGTTGCATTGTTATTATGTCACTTTGCTTGCTTAAATCCACCAACGGCTCAACTATTTTATGTAAATATAATTCTAATCCCGGACCCTCCACTGGCAATTTATGTTGATACCATTCTGCCATCCCGCCAGCATATACAAACACATGTTCAAAGTTGCGTGCACGCAACTTCTTTGCTACATAATCGCTCGTCGTACAAGCATAGTTACTACAATATACAACAACGGTTGTACGCTTATCGTATAGTTTTGCACATTCCTCAATCTGGTCAAAATCTACATGAATTGACCCTTTAATATGACAATCATCATAATATGCTTTGTCAAGAACATTAATCACGAGCAGCCGATCTTGCAAGCTTGCCTGGTGCAACTGCATTCTCAAACTACTGTACCAATAATGGTAGCCAGATACAGCAACCGCAACTACCATCAAAACAATAACTAACTTCTGTACACCATTCATCTGTCTATGATCCTAATTTGGTAATCTGTATGGCAGATAAAGCGTATCAAAAAATATCCATTCTGCAAGCCTTTTTTTATGTAAAAACACCAGTTGCATCAATCAAGATCCAACGCCATCAACCATTTTTTACTATTGTACATGTGCATGCATGAGGTATCCACCCTCTTACGTTCATAAAACATACCTTTCGCCAAGAACCTTCATCTTTTTCTATCGAAACCAATGCGCCCTCTGGCACAGTACCTATCTGGTGGTATAACTCATTGGGCCCTATTCTTAGTGGACAATTCGTTATTATAACCGCCCGTGAACCTTTACGATGCACATACTGTTCGTAAAGAAGTCCAATTATGCTACTATTACACAAAAATAAAAAAAATAATAGGCAAATCCGCCCGTACAAGCGTAAAGAACACCACCACCTACAGCAAAAAATCAAACTAATATACCAAATCAATAATGCAAAACATTGTAACGCAAGCAAGGGCATATGATCATACATATCCTGGAATGCAAAACGCACCGTAGCAAAAATAGAATCTTTTTCCCTTTTGGATCGATCTTCAGACCCACTGAGCGCATCCAAACAACGAGCGCGTAGCTGCCTATTTATAAATCTCTGTTGCCTGCTGGCTCCATTATCTGCCGACCAAAAACAGGCAAGTGCTTTGCATATCTGTCCCATTTTATACAAACAATGTCCCTTATTATGCCATGTAGATGCAGCAGGAGAAGAAATTGTTTCAAAACGTGCCAACGCATCATTGTAATGTTGAGTACGATATAATGCACAACCGGCATCAAAAGCTTGACGAGCATCCCCACACATAACATCTCCTGCATTACAGCAGATAACAAGCGCACAATAGGCGGCAAACATATAACTCACTATAGTGATCCTAAAAATACAAGCCATGTGTCTGTTTTAAAGAATAGAGTCTTTTCATGTAACATATCGCTATCTTTACCGAACGCACCCTGATATAGCATTGTCCAAAAATTACGCCATTCATCTATTTTTTGATCATCGACATGGGCATGACGCAGGTATGCTTCTACCGTTTCAACCGTAATCGATGCTGCAGGTACACGCATTCGATCCGAAATAAAATCAATCACAATACGATATACCGCAAAATAGTCATTTGTATCAACCAAGCCAAGGTTTTTTCTTGCTCTTTTTAATGCTGTATATCGTCTCCATGTCGGCTCGAATCGTCTGAGCGCCCAACCAATAATCATGCATAATGGAATCACCATAGGCAAAGTCCACAATAGATAAAATAGCCACCATGCCATGTACCAACCTTGCACGGTACCGGTAATTGGGCCATCCAAGACAAGCTCGTCGAGCTCTACAGGGCAACCTTTGGACTCGCTTTGGGCCAGACAATCCACATCTGGCGCTTTGAGAGCCTGACAGGATGAGCTTTGTAACGTAGTAACTGGAGATACTTTTAGCTGGCAAGGCTCTGTTGCTATAGTTTTCAAGACTTGCGATGCAACATCAAAGTAGACTAACTCCTGTGCGGGAATTTGCCATGTTCCAGGTTCCAACCCTTGAATAACAAAGACGAATGTTTTTCCCGCAGCCTTGCAACCGGAAGCTGATTCATCAACATGCTGTTCTGATAAATAACAACGTAGTCCGTTCGAAAGACCGGCTAAACTTTCGACCGTTATAGCGTCAAAATTAGCATCACCAACAAGTTCAAGCTGAGCAGTCGTTGCTTGACCTTGATCAATGTGAGGGCAAGCAAGAGTCATTTTGAGCGATTCAAATGTGCCAACGATCGTATCGGCTGGCACACTATCAGGTAGTTTTTCAACCGTAATTTTTACTGCATTCGCATAAACTCGTTTTTTACGTTCCGACATAAATCCGAAAAAAAAATGCGCTACCTTCATGTTGTTTGTATCAGGACGCACAATATCTGCATAAAAAATCGGCATTACATATTCACCAGGCTTGTCAGGATACAACGCAAATGACCATTGAATACATTTGTACTCTTTTCCATTCAACTGTTTTTTTGTTTTTATCGGACCTTTTTTGTTTGTTGGCGTCAACGGAAATGCGGTTTCTTGTCCAAAATAGCGCAAAGTTAGGTCATCATGTTCATACAGTAAACAGATTTCGCAACAGATACGCTCTCCGGCCATCACATGAGTTTTGTCTACATTAAATAAAAGCTCTACCCCATCTAGAGAATCTTTTGGCTTCCCTGCCTTTTTTGCTACACCGCTTTTTTTAGAATATGCGGTTTGAGGTGTGCTTTTAACCTGGCCGGTAGAATCTGCAACATGCACAATAACTGACTCAGACTTGTCCTTATCGCTTGCATGCGCTAGAAAAGCGGGTCCCAACTGGTACTTTCCAGGCTGGTCATACACAATGTGGTAGGTATAAGTATATGTGGAGCAATTATTAATGGTCGTCACTTGAAAGCCTGTATACCGAATAGTTGCCTGGTCAAGACCATCCACCGTCACCTGAGGGGCAATGCTGGCATTATCAGACACAGACACTTCTAATAATAACGGTTGTCCAACAACGACAGAATCGGCTGCCTGCCCATTTTCACACCTAAGATGCAACTCAACTTCAGCGTGAACAAAAAAAATAATTGTTAAAAAATACGCTGCCAGCGCATTACCAATTATTCTGACCATTGTTTTTTACCGCTCCTTTGCCTGCAATCATTTTCATATGTCGTTTCTGAGCCTGCCTGTCAAGCTCATCTTGTTGCTCTAACATCTGAACCATCCAGTCCTTGCGCTCAGGCACTGCTTGCGCAGACTGAGCTTGATCTGCCATCTGTTTTCCAGAACCTTGCTCAGAAGGGCTTTCAGATGACTTACCTGCCGATGCGTTATTCACATCCGATTGCTTTTGATTTTGATTTAAATCTTTTTGATCAGGTTTGTTCTGCTTGCTTTGATTGTTTTGTGGTTCTGGGCGCTTTTCGCTTTGTTGTGATTGATCACCATCATTTGATTGTTTTGTGTCATTCTTTTCTTGATTTTTTTCTTCAGGTTTATCATATTTTGACCGATCTGCATCCTTTTGACCTTGCTCATTTTTCTGCTCATCGCTCATATCTTTTTTATCCTCAGAACGTTGCTGATCTTGCTGTTGATCAGAATTTTTGTCCCTTTTATTTTCATCTTTTTGTGATGTATCCTGCTGCTTGTTGCCGGATTCAGTATCCTTTGACTGGCTTGACCTGTTACCATCTTGTTTATTGTCCTTGCCTTCGGAATTATCTTTATTATCTTGATTGTCAGCCTTGTCAGATGGTGAACCATCCTTTTGCCCAGATTCATTTTTTTGAGATGAATCCTTGTCAGAATCTTCTTTTTGTTGGTCTTCCGGTTTGTCTTTAGGCTGTTTTTTCTGGTCGCGCATTCTTTTTGCATATTCCCTATTGTGTAATGCACGCTCATGAGTCGGCTCTAACGCAATAATTTTGTCATACCTTTCAATAGCTGTATCATAGTCAGAAAGCATCAAGGCGGCGTTGCCAGCGTTAAACAATGCCTGCTTGGAAAGATCATATGCAGCGTCAGTTTTTTCAACATCATCAAAATAACGCAACGCCTGCGTAAACTCCTTGTTTCGATATGCGGCAACACCAGTATTGTACAAAGTCTGAGCAGACGCGTACAAAGAATCTTGGTTTGCCAAAATGGTAACCAATTTTTGTTGAGCTGCCGACCAATCACCCCGTAAAGCGTCCTGAGAGGCCTGATAGCGCAAACACTGTTCTACAAAAGGCCATCCATACAAAAAGGATGTATTCGTAAAAACAGTAACGGAAAACACTAAATAAAACAGACTATTCATAATAACCATTCAAGAACAAAAGATGCAAAACCGGCCAATAAAAAATAATGATAACATTCATTATAAAAATCCCGTTTTTTTTCAGAAAGCTGATCTTTTTCAAAACGGTCTACCGCACTCGCAAGTTGTCTGATATCATTATTATCGTTCGTCGACGTACAGTAAAAACCACCCAATTCCTGCGCAAGCGTTTTGAGCATCGTATCGTTAAGGCGAGATACAACGATTGCATTCTTGCTATCTTTTTGATGCCCAGATATTTGACCAGACTGATCAAAGATAGGAATAGGAGCGCCTTGAACGCTGCCAACCCCATAGGCAAACAACGAAAGATTTTTATCAAGCGCCTGTTGCCTGAAAGTCGCTAAATCCGTAGAAAAATCTTCACCATCCGTAAACAAAATCAGAACCTTAGATTTGCGATTTGGAACAGAATCAAACGCGATAAGCGCCTTTTTAATTGCTTGATCAACGGCTGTAGAACCGGCCGATACAGACTCAACATCAACGGCATCTAGAAAAAGATGGAAAGAACTATGATCTGTAGTCAACGGACATTGCGTAAAGGCTGTTCCCGAAAAAAGAATAAGCCCTATGCGCTCGCAGGGCATAGCGGCTATTAATGACTTAATTTTTTTTTTTGCAAAGGTTAAGCGATCCTCTGAGCCCATGTCACGAGCCAGCATGCTTCGGGAAATATCAAGCGCGATAAAAACGTCACGCACCTGCTGCGTAACAGAAATGGTATCTTTGGAACATTGTGGACGCATGAGAGCAATTAACAAACAAAGCATACCAATGGTAGCCAACCCTGTTTTGAGCCATGGCACTAAACGATTTTTAACCCCTTGAAATAGATAGATTCGAAGGCCGGCTAGCTGAAAAATAGCACGCCTTCTGTATAAAATCTGCATTATCATCATAATGAAAACAATACCGGAAATTGGTAAAAACAAACTATATGTCGGATTGTACCAATGAACAGTGCTCAATAGTGTCATACGCTAAACCAAAAGAATGTAGATAAAAATAGTTCGATACATAAGCTTGCAATGACCAGACATAAAAACGGAAGATACATTTCATAATATTCTACAAACATAGGCATTTCCTGCTTTGTCTTCTCTAACTGATCAATAGTATCGTAGACCTCTCGCATATCTTGGGCATTTCGTGCTATAAAAGATCGGCCCCCTGTGCGTGATGCAAATGCATCTAAAAGAGGTTTATTAATAGCAGCTTGTCTGACCCAACCATAGAGCGGATGACCAACAACCTGCTCTTGCTCACTTCCAATGCCGATTGTATAAATCTTTATTCCGAATTTATTAGCAATTGCTACTGCACAAGCCGGATCCGTATCCCCCTCACTTGGCTGGCCATCTGTAAGCACAATCATAATTTTACTTGCTGCTTTTGAATCTTTCAATCTGTTAACTGCGACGACCATACTGGTTGCCAACTTCGTCCCCATATGGTCAATTTCGCCAAGCTGAAGGTCTTTGACTAAATGCAGCAACATCTTTTTATCCATAGTTAAGGGACATAAAGAGATCGCCTCATTTCCAAAGATAACGACCCCTAAGGCGTCATTGTGCCTTTTTTCAATAAACCGACATGCCTCATCTTTTGCAACCTCAAATCGTGAACGCTGATCATCCGCATAGTCTTGATTTCCCATGCTGCCGGACACATCCAAAACAAGCATAATATCTAGCCCTTGTACTTCAAGCTTTGACTGCTCGTCGACCCATTGGGGTCGAGCACTAATGATAATAAGAAGAATCAATGAAAACAAACGCATAGCATTCAGAATGGCACGGTATATATTTCCATGCGTCATCTGGCCATCATACAACAACTGAGTGCATGGATACACGTATTGCAGCCTTTTTTTACGTGTAAACAGCCATAAGGCAATGGGTACTATAAGTAAAAGTAAGAGTGATTGTGGTGTTGCAAAACGAAAAAAATAACGGGTCACACCGTATCCTTCTTCTGTTTGGACCGCTTATACCGCCTGAGAACTTTGATTTGCCATCGAAACAAACCAAGAATATACCATATTTTTTAACTCTTTATCGGACATCTCTTCCTCATTAAAGTAAAGCGGTTTGCCAATCGTCACCGTAATCGGATAGTTTTGTACCAAAAAAGCACTTGGTGGGTATGCCTGACTTACACCATCAATATACACCGGCACTATTGGCCGTTTTGTTTCTTTGGCTAGCACAACAAACCCTGCATAAAACTCATGGACTGTTCCATCAGTAAACCGACCACCTTCAGGAAACATCAACACGTGACCTTTGTGCCCATTGTTTACTAATTTAATGGCATACAGCAACGAACGCATAGCCTTAAACTGGGTCTGAGTATCTATAAGTGCACAAGCACGAGGCAAAACAAGTCTAAATATAGGCGAATGCAACAACCAGGTTGTCGCAAGCCAAAGATGTGTCATACGTCCGGCCAACACACCAAGCAACGGAATATCTAGCGCAGATTGATGGTTTGCTACAAATATTACCGGACCCTCTGGAATATTTTTTACTCCTTCATACCGTATGCGCAGCAACGAACAAAAGAGCGCACCTTTATAAAAATAATGCGCTACACTCGCTACAATGCCACTACTAAAGGTACTGCTCGCACACCAACGAGCGGGAATAAGGCATAACAAAAGGACTGGGAAAAAAAATAAAGCGCACAAGATTGTAAACAACCCGTACGCAATAACGGACCGAAAAATAGTCAATAACAATTTCATGGATGTAACTCTTTGATGACATTTAAATGTTGATTTATGTATCACGGGCAAAAACCTATTGTAGCAAAATTCGATTAGCATTTTCATATACAGTTTTAATATACATTATTTTCCACCATAACACCACTATTGGTAACAAAATATATAATGTAACACTATGCCAATCCAATCCAAATAGATATTCAAGCTCAAACCAATCTAGCAATTGAAAGCAACAGGAAATTGTTATCGTCCAGATAGCATAACCAAAAAGACAAAGTGGATACTGTTTTAACAGTATCCGTAAAACGCCCAAAACAAGCGCCTCGATTGGTACACGATCAAACAAAAAAAGAAGAGTAAATGCAAAGAAAGGAGACCCTACTACCCACGCAACCCACAAAGGATCAAAACAGAGCGCTGGACTAAAAAACGGCCATAAACAAAAGACGGAGGCAATCAGCTCCTTCCAACCCCTACCAACGACACATAAAGGAAATTCCGCTTGCTTTAGCTGATAAACACCACAAAAACAGATCAAAAAAAATGATAATGCAGCAGAACTTGCAAAAATAATCGAGGTATAATCCTTGTAATATGCATCAGTTTTCAATCTAACCGAAGGCCGGGCAACACAATACATAAGGCTCAAGATCAATGCGACACCAATGCAAACAGTCATTCCAAGCAGGCTTGGCCATATAATCGGCACAAAACGCACCGCAGACAAACTCATAGCAATGAGCATCAAAGGCATGATCCACACCCACCAATACGAAAATATCAATCGATACAGATGGCAAGCGCCACTGACAAATAAAAATATAAAAAATTGAAAGTCCGGCCTTGAAAAAAACGAAGGCATCATATGTTTTAATTTTTTCATATATCTATTTTCTTTCGTTAAGCATGTAAGCAGTCCCAAAGCAAAAAGGTACAAAAAGCTTCTAATAATAAGCTCAAAAAAGCAAGGCTATGCAACCCGGTCATTGTAAGACCTTGCCACATACACTGGAAATAGCAACCTGTTGACAAACTGAATTTGATAGGTATGATATGTGTATATCATTACTGATTTTTAATAGTTTTATTGTTACCCAGTAAGAGAGGAGTGCCCATGAAAAGCAATCATATAGTGTTACATATAATTATGCGATCTCTCTTCATTATACCTATACTTGCGACGTCATACATGCACAATGCAAACGGAATGATACCATCATTTAAAAGCAACGCTGATAAACTTACTAAAAAACTAACGGGATTTAAAGCCGATCAGATTGTAGGCATGACACTTATTTTGACGACCCCAGAAGTCGTACAAACCGTTATAGATGAGACGAAAGCAAAGCCTCACCTCGATTTCGAAACACAGGCCAAACGATTAG
>JABDES010000012.1 GCA_013286935.1 Candidatus Babelota bacterium | reverse complement strand
ATTTTTTCGTATTCCATATTATTTCTCCTATATAAGGAGACAAGATTATCTCAAAATTATTTATTTTGACAGTTACGAAAGAAGTCTAATGTATCCCCTGAAATCTTTTATGAAACGCCTGAGGAAGAAAGAAAGGAACGCGCAAGAGAAGTTTTAAGGCAAGTTAAAGAATTTTCAGACCTGCTGGAAAATGATCCTAATCGTATAGTATGGCCAGCGCAGATAGAGCAGATAGATACTGGTCCTATAAAAGAGTTTATGAAATGGAAAATTTGGAATGCCGATACTGACCTTGCACTCCTTGAGGGTGGGCCCAGACCTCAAAAACCTGAGACTGTTCTACCCGAATCTCCAAAGTCTGGCACTGCTTTCTTTAATAGGTTATCTGGCTATGGATCTGCAGGTCTCAAATTAGTGGCTGCTGCGGCCGCTCTTTATACTCTTTATAGGCTTGCCAAATACCTTAATGATCGGCGCATTGCGCGGCTGGAAATGGAACGATTATCAATCGACGAAGCGCACGCTAGCGCAGGCCAAGAGGGCGCGGCTCCGGTACATGCTTCAGAAAGTTCTCCTGCGGGCAGTTAGTGTTTGTGGTGAAAAGTTAAAAAATCAGAAGGATATACTATGGATAATACATTTTTAGTTCTCTTTAAGGCGCCAATGGTTTTTCTGCTGTTTGCATCTGTGCATTGTGCCTATGGGGCGCAGCCAGACCAAGCAAGCGAACCTATGAAGTTGATAACGGCTGATGAGTGGAAGAAAAAATATCATAATAATGGTGACCCTTGGGGTATGTTACCTGTTGGACAAATCAGTCCTAACAACCAGATTTACATGCCAGATCAAGAAGTTGCCGGTTTTGCAATAAAAACTGATGACAAGGGAGAGGGTTTTATTGTACCACGATACCCGACTGCTGCTTGGGGAGCTTATTCAGTGTTGGACGCGATTCCTGATGACATAAAATTAAAAGGTTCAGAGGAAGCTTTAAGGCAGGCAAAAGAGCTTTTGAGTCAACTTACAGATAGCCCTGATAGCGTAAAATTTCCATTGGAGATTGATATTGAGCAAACAAAATCAAGATTAGCAGGAATGATTACATGGGAGACAATAAAGCTCAAGCAACTTGAAGATGACATTAAGCAGTCCGCGCCTACTGAAAATATTACCCCTCCTGCTGGTGGTGTGTCGGACTACAGATATACTGCACTCAAAGCAGTGGCTATTGTAGCCTCTATGTATGCCATATATAAAATTGCTAAATACCTTAATGATCGGCGCATTGCGCGGCTGGAAATGGAACGATTAGCCGAACAACAGGGGCAAGCTGGTGCAGGCCAAGAGGGCGCGGCTTCGGTGCAACAAATGAATAGCGTAATTCAATAATCAAATGGCACAATGAAATCAAAAGAGGAGGATCGTTTTCGATCCTCCTCTTTTGATTTCTATCTATGTAGCATTAATGAGTATGGCATGGTACACATGGGTGATCACATTGTGTAGCACAAGGCACAAGCGATGAGCATGGTGGGCATACTGGTGAGCCATCATCGCATTTGGAAGAAAGGTAATGAATTTTGAATACACAGTGAGTAGATTCTGTACCATTACCCGCAGCAACCACAGTGCCGGGAATAAGAATGACACCACTTGAAGATCCGGCTAGAACATTATATTGCACGGAAACTACGTCTCCTGCGTTAAGACTCATTATAACGGTATGTGTAGATCGTTGTTGGTCAAAAAAAGTAAGGAATGGAAAATAACTAAAGCGGAACAGTGCTCCATTTACAAGAATTTCAGATCTGGCAATAGGTGCGCCTAAAATTGTCAATGGAGAAATCAATTGAGTTTCATCTGTTTGGAGCATTGCTATATAATAACCAGACTCTGGTACAGTGTAAGTCGTAAACGGAACAAGGCTGATATTGCCATTTGGATCATCCAAAATAACATCATATGCAAATGGTGTACCAAGCGGATATAGGGTATCTGTTGAAAAGGTTACGCTTGCCTTGTACCTCATACAAAGATCTAATTGATTAACCTTTAAAGTACCACCAACACATGCGTCTGTTGTAACGAGTTGTTGGGTGCAGATAGATGGCGAATTAATTTCGGGCACACACAGAGCATTGGCGATATTGATTTGATTTGCACAAATGGTATTGGTGGCGATTGTATCAGAGCACAAATGCTTACTGTGAATATTGCGTACATCTATACATTTTGCTTTGATATATTTTGCACATAACAGTCTTAATGTAAGCCTAGATGGATCATCGCAACAATCGTCATCGTCATCATCGCTATCGTCAAACTGTGGATTTTGCTTTACATACTCACTGTCCTCGGACTGTTCATCATGATTTTGGCCATCTCTCCATGATGGACCATTCTTGTTGCCAATGGCTGCAATAGGACTGCAAAGTAATGATAAGCATAGCACTATACTTGTCATTTGCTTAATCGACATACACGTCTCTCCTTAATAATATGAAAATAAGATATACCTAAATTTGTTTTGTAATGTAACGGTGTGGTTGACCCGGTCAACCACACCGTTACATTATGGCTAACTTATTTTTCGATTTACCGTCAAGATATTTTTTTTAAATTACACATTATGGCGATAGAATCATCTTTTTATAAGATTAATCTGATGACAAAGCAGTAAATCATAACGCCCAATATATCCATAATCGTTGCCAAAAATGGCCCAGCAGAAAATGCAGGGTCAATATTGAGATGTTTAAGAAGGAGAGGTATAAACCCACCAAGAATGACGGAGGTAATAACAATGCCACATACAGTAGAGCCGGCAATCAGGCTTGGTATGAGCGTACCCGCAGTGATGTATACGCGCAGAAAAGCGGTAACACCTAACATGATTCCCAACAAAAGGGCCATTAACATTTCACGTCGCATAAAACGTAAGGCATTACCCGTGTCGATTTCACCTGATGCAAGCCCTTGAATGACTATTGCAGAGGTTTGATTGCTCGTATTGCCGCCAGTACTTGTTAACATTGGGGTAAGCTGGCTTAGTATTGGCAATAACAAAAAAACAGATTCAAATTTTGCTAAAATAAAGGTTGAGACCGATCCAGCAACTAAAAGTATGAATAAAATGGACCCGCGTGCAGTTGCAATCTGCAGGAATGGCGTTTCAAAATAGGAATCTTTGAGCGGTGCCAATGCTGCCATTTTTTGCACATCTTCACTTGCTTCTTCAATCAAAACATCAACCAAGGTGTCGTTGGTAATAATTCCCAAAAAAGAGTTATTGTCATCTACAACAGGAATGGTCATAAGGCCATAATGCACCATCTTTTTTGCAATTGTTTCTTGATCTTGTTTGACATTGGCAACTAGCTCATTTTGATGCATAAAATCAGCAATTCGTTCCTGCGGTTTTTGCAATACAAGATCCGCTAAGTGGATGTAGCCGATGAGCACATTGAGTTTATCAACGATGTAGATTTGTTGGTGGATATCGCCTGAAGGGCTCAACCGTTGTAAAAGAGAGATGCTTTTATTGACGGTAAAATCAGCGCGTAATGTGATTACATCGGTGGTCATAACGCCACCGGCCGATTGTGGGTCAAACTGTAAAAGCAGGAGTACCTGTTCTCTGGCTTTTTTATGAAGCAAATTAAGATAAATTTTCAACTCTTCGTCTGAAAAATGATCAAACAGATCGGTAAGTTCGTCACTGGGCAAATAGTTGAGCGCTTCTACTTTTTCGGTTCCAGACAGGACGACAAGAAATTGCACCTTCATCGAATCTGAAAGTTCGTGAAAAATCTCCATCCGAAGTGGCTTTGAAATAGCAACAAATAATTTTTTGGCAGATTTGCGATCCAAAGACTCAACTAAAAAATCGGCAATATCAGCTGGATGCAGACTTTCAAGAGAATGCATCAGGTCAATACCCAATGGTGACGTTCTTTGTATAACCGCATCAACATTTTCTTTAACGTGCGCCAGAATTTTTTCCGTTTCCACCGATAATACTCCTGGAACAATAGATATAATGATTTTTTGTATGTTCAAAAAAAATCTAGTGGGTGACAGTGGCCAGACTGAAATTATATAGTACATTTTTTAGTCTAACCACTATACAGATGCTATGCAACTTTCGCATGGCATTTGGCAGGGCAAACGCATCTCAATTTTGTGAATTTGCACGTAAAATTGGAGCCATTCTTATGATAAAAAAATTCTGCTCGCCGTCATCCTCATGGTGCGACAATGCCTTGTTCGTCGTTGCGAGCGTAAGCGAAGCAATCCAGCGGTGATAGAAGATTTTTGCAAAATATACGACTCTATACATCGTGTAAAAAGAATTTTGAACTGGATTGCTTCGGATGAATCCTCGCAACGACGAACGAATCATCGTTTTTTGTTTGTACAATTTACATTTAAATGAGCCTATTTGTTATTCTATGATCACAAAGTAACACTTTTGATTACACCTTGAGCATTTTGGTGTCATCAACAACAATGCAACCAACGCCTCTAATTATGCCTAAATGCTATACAGTTATTATTTTTTTTACTATTCTTTTTAATATAATAGTAAAAATAGTAAAGATATTTGGATCTGATGAAAAATGAACATCCTATAGCGATTAACTCTGCGCACACGCTTGTGGCTGATATTGATGAGGATAATTTCCGCATTGATATATTTTTGGCAGTCCGCTTTTCTCTTTATTCTCGTAGTTTTTTTCAGAAGATTATCAAGCAACATCTCGTAAAGATTAATTGTAGATTAGCGGATAAATCAAGTTGTCAGGTAAGGCATGGGGACATCATAGAGATCGTTTTTCCTGATAGCATCTATGGGCGGACGGGCAAAAAGGAAATGATTGATATGTCGCCGATCAATATTGTGATTGAACATAAAGATTTTTTGATAATCGATAAGCCTGCAGGGTTATTGGTACACGCACCAAATCGATGGTCTGACCAGCATACTGTAGTGGATTGGCTTGTTAATCATTACCATGAGTCAAAAGATGTTGGAAATGTTGATAGGCCAGGCATTGTGCATCGACTGGACATGAATACATCTGGTCTTCTTGTATTGGCACGTACGAATTATGCGTATCAGCAATTTCATGCTATGTTTTTAAATCGGCTCATACAAAAAACATATGTAGCCTTAGTGGTTGGTCATCCAGAAAATGACATAGGGACGATCGACTTACCAATAGGCAGAGATCCGATTACAAAAGTAAAAATGTGTACGTTTTCAAAGCTGCAACCACACAGCCGGGCAATACGGACCGCATTAACCCACTACAAGGTAATAGATAGATTTGCAGATACATCATATGTCCAGCTGCATCCGGTTACGGGCAGAACTCATCAATTAAGGGTGCATTGTGCTGCCCTGGGGCATCCGCTACTAGGCGATGTTGTGTATGGGCAGGCATCAGATGTTATCAATAGGCAGGCGCTGCATGCGCATCGGTTACAATTTCAATTTGATGACAAAACATTTGATGTTATGAGTCCTCTTCCTGCAGACATAGCAAGATTGTGTTCATGATGCTTTGCCAAGGTCCTGCGGCACAGTATCATGCTTGGTTTTCTGGTCATTTAATTCTTTAGTTCCTAAGCTCTATATAACGCTAGCTCGGCCTAAATGATTTAAGCGAAAAACTCATCTGGATCGTCGTTGCGAGGAGCCTTTTGCGACGAAGCAATCCAGCTATAATAGAAAATTTTGCAAAATATACGACTCTATACGTCGCGTAAAAAGAATTTTGAACTGGATTGCTTCGGATAAATCCTCGCAACGACGATCTGTAGGCTTTAATTACCAATTCCTTAGCCCGAATTGACGTTATATATAGAGTTATCGAATTGATTATTACTTTCAGGTGATTCTTTATCTTCGCTTGTATCAATCTCCTGGTCCTGATCACTTTGTGTATAAGCTTCTGAGAGCAACTGAGCACCAACCTTAACCTGGCCGACCCCTTCTTCTACCAAATACGGATGGGTTATCGTGCCATCAGCGTTTTTTACCACGTCAACTTTATAGTTTTTGCATATACCTTTGGTCTCTTGTTCTAGCAGCGTCGGGTCTGACTGATATTGTGTGCAGATCACCGCAATCAGGTTTTTGTATTGTGCCAACGATTTACCAAAATCGTGCAGGGCCTTGCTGCCAACGGCAGCAGTTGTTCCCTCAAATAGCCCATCAATGGCCATAAATGCTTTTTTATCGGTCGGAAGATTTTTTATAGATTCCAACAGTTTGGTAGCATGTTGCGCTTGGGCAACAAAGTGAGATTGCCCAGAGACGATATCCTCTTGAACTTTAATTGAAGTTGCAATTAAGGCAAAGGGAGTTACTGCCAGGTGTATCGCTGGTGCTATACCCAATGTTTGAGCGAGCCAGAGTGTGTCGGTGATTCCATGAATCATTATGGTAGATTTACCCGCCAAGTTAGGGCCGGTTACGATTGCAATACGACCTTTGCCGTTCAGATTACATGCCACGTTATTTGCGACCGCCACACCTGCATCCAACATAGGATTCCAGAATTGGTAAGCCGATATATAAGGCACCTTTTTATCGACAAATTTGACAAATGAATAATGATTATCGCCATTATGGTTCTTTTTGTATAATTTTACAATCGACAAATATGCGTCTATTGCGCCTACAAATTTCATAAACGTAACAAATTCAGTTTTATGTTTCTGCATTAAGTAATAGGCTGCTTTAACGCGACCAGTCCAAGAAAAGAATGATGGATTACCCCTAAAGGTATTAGTGCGCAATAAGCTTAAAAGCGTATCAAGGTCTGGTGAGTCTTCCGATTCCTTAGTGGGAGTATCGCCAAAAACCAGATCCATAGGTATATGGTGACCTTTTAAAAGATCTTGTATGGTATCAAAGGCGCGCAGGAGACCTGAGACACAAATGAGTTTTTTATGTATATAGCTTAATTTGTTACGTAATTCTATTGGTGGTATTAGAGAATATCCTAAATAAGAGGTTACTAATGCAAAAATCCCAGCGAACCCAAGATATAAGTTACGGTTTGTTTTTGCGTCATTTTCGCAGCACCGTTCCTGACGTAATGATGCTCCCTGGCCCCACCCCCCCCCAAGGGATTCGATCCTCTTGGCATGGAAAGCATAATCTCGACGTTTTAATTCTGACTGCATAGCCTTTACAATAGATATTAATATCGGTACGGATAGTAAGAATCCAGATTTATGGGTATAAACCTCTTGGACGATGGAGCTTTTATTTGACCCCTGGAAAAATCCATCTTTTGGTAAAAAGAGACTACTCAGGCTCTTTTGTTCTGTAGCTTCAACCTCTTTCCAAAAATACAGAAGTCCGGACTGATCATCTACAATGCTCTTTATGGTATCGTTAAGCTTTTGAAATAACTCCTCGTTATTCAATAGAAGTGTAATAAAAGCTTGTTTTTTGTTGAGCTGATCAATGTTTGCAATTGGATTTGCAAGTTGTTTTGCCAGAACAGCCTCTCCTAATACCGTTACCGTATTATTGATCTTTGAAAACAAAGAGTTTTTTTCAGATCCTTGCTCTTTGCTTTGGTAGGAGAATAAGTTCAGATCCTTTGCGGCAGTCTCTAAATCTGAGTATGTTTTTTTGTTTTGCTGGTTATCAGGCGTGCTTGCAAAGGCGGAAAACGTAATAGAGCGCATTTCGCGGTCGGACAATTGAGTTTCGCTTTTAAAATCTATGGGTTCGTTTGACGGTTTTTCCTCAGGCGCAATAGATTCAAATGATTGAAGGTATAACTCGCCTACTTTGTTGTAGTTTAGCTCTTGGCCGGCATTACTGATTGTTGAAAACAGACCTGAGAGCTGAAAAATGAAAAGGCCAACAGATCTTTTTTGCATGGAATGTCCTTTGTTGAATGAAATATTTCTAATGTGCTTATATTGATCACATATAACTTTTTATCAGAATATAATTTTTGATAATATAATTCAATAAAAAGTGACATTTTGTCTTGCAAGGGCTTTCTACAAGCAAAAACAATGCCTCGATCGTCGTTGCGAGGCTTGCGAATCAATCCTGATCCTGATCACCATCGAACTGGTCATCAGTTACATTAGGTTCCTCATCTTGCGTATCAAACGCTTCTTCTAGCAATTGAGCACCAATGCTAACCTGACTGACTCCTTCTTCTACCAAATACGGGCGGGTTATTGTGCCATCAGCGTTTCTTACGACGTCAACTTTATAGTTTTTGCATATACCGTTGGTTTCTTGTTCTAGTAATGTTGGGTCTTTTTGATACTGTGTGCAGATAACGGCGATTAGATTTTTGTATTCGGCCAAAGATTTACCAAAGTCATGCAGAGCCTTGCTGCCAACGCTCGGAGTTGCTCCATCAAACAATTCATCAATGGCCATGAATATTTTTTTGTCCCACGGAAGCTTTTTGACAATATTTTTTAAATCCGCAGCCTTTTTTACCTGTGCAACAAAGTGGGATTCCCCCGCAAGAACACTATCCTGAACATTCATTGCGGTGGCAATGCACGCAAAGGGAGTTATGGTCAAATGCTTTGCTGGAGCGATGCACAGTGTTTGAGCGAGCCATAAAGTGCTGGTCAGACCATTGATCATTATGGTAGATTTACCTGCTGAATTAGAGCCGGTTACTATTGCAATACGACCTTTACCATCAACATCGAGCTCTAGGTTGTTTGCAACTGCCACATCTGTATTCAACATAGGATTCCAAAACTGTTGGGCTTGTATATAGGGTGCGTCTTTGCCGGCAAATGTTGCAAATGAGTAGTGGTTTTTAGTTTCGTGGTGTTTTTTGTATAATTTTGCAATTGACAGATATGAATCAATTTCGCCAATATATTTTATAAATTTAGTAAATGTGTCTTTGTGCTCTTGCATTAAAAAATATGCGGCTTTGACGCGGCCTGTCCAAGAAAAAAATGATGGATCACCTTTGAATGTATCGGTTCGCAATAAACTTAAAAGCGTATTAAAATCTGGCGAATCGCTCGGCCCCCTGTCTTTGGCGGCTAGGTCTATGGATAATGCATTTATTGCAATGCTATTATTCACCAAGAGGGATTGAAGTGTTTCAGCGACTTGTAGCACCTGTGCTGCACAAATAAGCTTTTTATGTATGTAGTTTACCTTATGCAAATCTTCAATAATAAGCGGTAGCGTTTGGTAAAGGTAACCGGGAAGTATTATAGCGGATTTTACTGAGCATGTACCAAGGCCCACACAGGCCAAGCTCAGCCCGATCCCTTTATTTAAATCTTCTTTGGATGTAGCAGCAGCTTTGCGACCAGATAATACTGCTCCGCCAAATAAAATGAGCGGTAGCGAAATTATAATCGCCTTTGTAAGTTGATTTAATCGAGTTGTAGCTTCTTGACCGAAAGAACTTTTATTAAGAGCTTGAAACAGGCTATCAGTTTTAAAAAATAAACTATTAATCTTTTCTGCTTCTAGAGCATCAACATCTTTCCAAAAATAAAGAAGTCCTGACTGCGATTCGGTAGGCATATTGATTGCATTATTAAGTTTTTCGAATAGTTCTTGGTTTTTTAACAAGAGTCTAATAAAGTTCTGACGTTTATTGAGATCTGCTATTTTTGTTAGCGGGTTAGCAAGCTTTTTTGCTAAGGCAACCTCTCCAAATACCGTTACAGTATTGTTGATCTTTGAAAACAATGAATATGTGTTGGCATCTTGATCTTTGCTTTCATAAAAAAATAGGTTCAAATCTTTGGCCACCGTTTCTAAATCATAATATACAGTTTTCCGCTCATTATCGTGCTCTTTTGAGCTTGCAAAAGCAGTAAATGCTAAAGCACGTAATTCGCGGTCTGACATGTGAGGTTCACTTTTAAAATCTACTTTATTGTCATCAGGCGATTTTAACGCGTCATCTGCATCAGCTATAGAAGTGAACGAATTTAGATACAGCTCTCCTATTTGGCTGTAACTTAGCTCTTGGCCTGCTTGCTCTGTTGTGGGGCATAGTGTTAATCCACTTATTATTAGTATAAAAATCTTGTTCATGGCGAAACTCTTTTTGTTAATGTGTGTACTGCAGCTTTTTACTAATCATCTATATTGGGCTCTTGATCGGAAATCTTGTTGCCTGCATCATCAGCAAGCAACTCCTGTAGCAATTCAACGCCAATATTAATCTTGCTAACCCCTTCTTGCACCAAGTATGGACGCGTGATTGTGTTGTCATCATTTTTGACAACATCAACTTTATAGTTTTTGCATATGCCATTTGTTTCTTGCTCTAGAAACGTTGGATCCTTTTGATATTGTGTGCATATGACGGCTATCAGATTTTTGTATTTGACCAATGACTTACCAAAATCGTGCAAGGCCTTGCTGCCAATTGCAGGGGTAGTGCCATCAAAAAGCTCATCAATAGCCATAAATGCTTTTTGATCTAATGGAAGATTTTTAACAAGATCAATTAAGCTGGCAGCCTGTCTTGTTTGGGCAACAAAATGAGATGCCCCTGCAAGAAGGCTTTCCCGGACCTTTATTGAAGTTGCAATGCACGCAAAAGGCGTCATGGTCAGTTGATCCGCGCTGGTAATGCCCAGCGTTTGCGCAAGCCATAGGCTGTTCGTCAGACCATTGATCATTATGGTAGATTTACCTGCTGAGTTAGAGCCGGTTACTACTGCAATGCGAGCTTTACCGTTAACGTTAAACTCTAAGCTGTTTGCGACTGCTATATGTGCATTCAACATAGGGTTCCAGAATTGTTTAATGTTTATATACGGCTCACTTTTATCAACATATGTCGCAAATGAATAATGATTTTTGGTTCCATGATGTTTTTTGTATAGCTTTACAATAGATAGATATGCATCTACTTCGCCCACAAATTTCATTAATGTGGCAAATTCAGCTTTGTTTTCCTGCATTAAGTAATATGCAGCTGGAATGCGACTCATCCTAGAAAAAAATGATGGGTCGCCCTTAAAGGTATTTGTACGGAGTAATGCAAGCAGTGTGTTAAAATCATTAGACCTTTGCTGCTCTGTAATGGCCTTAGCATTAGTCAATGCATTCATGGCAATACTGTTATTTTTCAAAATGTCGTAAAAACTATCAAAAGTATCGACTAGGCGTGCAGCGCATGTAAGTTTTTTCCTGAGATAGTTTAGTTGATCACTTTGTTCTTTATTGTGTCGTTTTTGATAATAGCCCATCACAGCTAAGAAAGGAACACTTGCTGCTGTTACCATAAAGATTGGATTGCGTTGAGGTTTGGTGTTCGCGAGGGTTTTTCCTGCTGCTGCCCAGAATAGAGCTACCAAAGCGGCTACAGGCACAGAAGCTAACGAAAAACCAACCATAAACTGTTTCCACCGAAGCGAAATAGCAGATCCTTGGATTATGCTATTTTTATTAAGGTTTTTAAAAAAACTATCATTGGCAAAAAAAAGCTCATCAATGCTCTCTTTTTCTAACTGATTAGTCTCTGTCCAAAAGGACAAAAGATCAGATTGGGACTCTTTAAGTATATTCAAAGCATCTTCAAGATCGTTGCATAGTTGCCTATCATGTAATAAAAGCTTTACAAATGCTTGATTTTTATCGAGTTGATCTATGCTCGATAGTGGATTAGCAAGCTTTTTTGTCAAGACGGCCTCGCCGAATATCGTTATCGTATTGTTGATTTTTGAAAATAAAGAGTTATTGCGTGCCTTTTGGTCTTTGCTTTTATAAAAAAAGAGGTTTAAATCTTGAACGACCGTTTCCAGCGGCGAATATACAACCTTTTCCAATTGGGTGTCGTCCTTGCTTGAAAATGAATGAAATACAGCAGCGCGCAATTCTCGGTCCGACAATGAAACATCGCTTTTAAGAGCCGTTGGTTCACCTATCTTTTTTGGCTTGGGAGCCAAAGACTCAAAAGACTGTAAGTATAGCTTTCCTATTTGGCTATAGCTCAGTTCTTGACCCGGCTGTGTTGTGGTGACGCATAGTCCCAACAGATAAAGTAGGATTGATGCGGCGAATGTTATGTTGCGTATTGGATTCATAAGACAATCTCTTTGTTAAGGGCCAGTAATATGTACCATACAATATTAGTATATTTTTTCAAGTTAAAAAATGCAATAAAAAATTGTATGTTTAGATTTTAATATTCTAATAGGGATAATAATACGAGAGATAAGGGCAAAGCCAAGCAAGGGCAAAGTTGATTTAGAAAGGTATTGAGTTTCATCTTAGGCTAGGTACCATCTTCCTGCTGAGATGGTACGCTTATGTTCGGTGTGATGTATCAAAGTCATGCCGCGCACAGTGAGTGTCATAATTCTTTATCTTCGCCTGTATCAATCTCCTGATCCTGATCACCGTCGAACTGGTCATCAGTTACATCAGGTTCCTCATCTTGCGTATCAAAAGCTCCTTCTAGCAACTGAGCACCAATGCTAACCTGACTTACCCCTTCTTCTACCAAATACGGGCGGGTTATTGTGCCGTTAGCATTTTTTACCACGTCAACTTTATAGTTTTTGCATATACCTTTGGTCTCTTGCTCTAGTAGCGTTGGATCTGACTGATATTGTGTGCAGATCACCGCAATCAGGTTTTTGTATTGTGCCAATGATTTACCAAAATCATGCAGAGCCTTGCTGCCAACGGCAGCAGTTGTTCCCTCAAACAGTTCATCAATTGCCATGAATGCTTTTTTATCGGTCGGAAGATTTTTTATAGACTCCAACAGTTTGGTAGCATGTTGCGCTTCTGCAACAAAGTGAGATTGCCCAGTCATTATACTTTCTTGAACCTTCATTGAAGTTGCAATCAAATCAAAGGGAGTTGCTGTCAATTGTCCCGCTGGTGCGATACCCAACGTTTGAGCAAGCCACAGCGTGTCGGTGAGTCCATTAATCATTATGGTAGATTTACCCGCTGAATTAGAGCCGGTTACTACGGCAATTCTACCTTTACCGCCAATATTAAACTCTAAGCTGTTTGCAACTGCTACCTGTGCGTCTAACATAGGGTTCCAGAATTGTTGGACTTTTATGTATGGCGCATTTTTATTGGCAAAGGTAACAAATGAATAGTGATTTTTGGTTTGCGGATGTTTTTTGTATAACTTTGCAATGGACAAATATGCATCTACTTCACCTACAAAGTGCATGAATTTTACAAATTCAGTTTTATGTTCCTGCATCAAGGAGTAGGCTGCTTTAACGCGACCAGTCCAAGAAAAGAATGATGGATTGCCTTTAAAGGTATTGGTGCGTAATAATCCCAACAGTGTATTAAAATCCTGCGTGCTTTCCGAATCTTTGGTAGTGGCGTTGGAAGAGAGTGCATTCGTAGCTATGCTGTTATCCTTTAGGAGGTTTTGTAGCTCATCAAAAACGTTTAAGACTTTTGCTACACACATAAGTTTTCTTTGTATATAGTTTGCCTTGTTTCGTGCATCTCGGAGCTTTGGAATTGCAAGGTAAATAACGTAGGGAGCGAGTATAGTTCCGCCTATGCCGACCAGGAGTACTTTTTTGGCAGCGTCTTCATCTGCTGCAGCCTGATCGACGTGGCCATGGCTTCGATTATATTTAGCTACTTCAGCTATATGTTTTGATGCATAGAATGTAAACGGAAGTGTTACAAGCAAGGTAAGTGGGAACGCGTCGAGCAACATAGTTGTTCGCGTCTTTACCTCTTGCGCAAGTGAGCTTTTATTAAGTCCTTTTAAGAAGCTATCGCTTTTAAAAAATAGGCTGTTAAGGCTATCTTTTTCTAATGAATCAACCTCTTTCCAAAAATAGAGCAATCCAGACTGATCATCGACTATGCTATTTACGGCATCATCGAGCCCTTTAAACAACTCTTCATCTTTTAATAAAAGTTTAATAAAGGCCTGCTTTTTGTTCAGTTGAGCAATGTTTGAAATCGGATTTGCAAGTTGTTTTGCCAGAACAGCCTCTCCTAATACCGTTACGGTATTATTGATCTTTGAAAACAAAGAGTTTTTTTCAGATCCTTGTTCTTTGCTTTGATAGGAGAATAAGTTCAGATCCTTTGCGGCAGTCTCTAAATGCGAGTATGTTTTTTTGTTTGGTTGGTTATCAGAAGTGCTTGCGAAGGCGGAAAACGTAATAGAGCGCAGTTCGCGGTCGGACAATTGAGTTTCGTTTTTAAAATCTATAGGCTCGTTTGACGGTTTTTCCTCAGGCGCGATAGATTCAAATGATTGAAGGTATAACTCGCCTACTTTGTTGTAGCTTAGCCCTTGGCCGGCATTACTGGTCGCTACAAACAGACCTAAGAGCTGAAAAATGAAAAGACCAACGAATCTTTTTTGCATGGAATGTCCTTTGCTGTATAAAATATTTCTAATGTGCTTACATTAATTACATATAACTATTTAGCAGAATACATTTTTTGATAAAATAATTCAATAAAAAGTAATATTTTGTCTTGTAATGGCTTTCTACAAGCAAAAAGCTCAGGGTTGAGTGCTCTATTGTCTTCAAAGTGAAAATCGATTTTAATTACTTCGAGTCTTTATAGCCTGCCCAATTTCTGAGCAGCCAAAAAGAGTACTATTCCAGCGGCCACAGAAGCGTTGTATGAAATATCTGGTGTGCGCTGCGGCAAGGTAATCCGAGTGCCACGAGACAATAATGATTTACTTATACCAAGACCTTCTCCACCTATAACCAAACAAAATGGCAGAGTGTAAGTGGCTGTAAATGCATTTGATCCATCAAATGTAGTTAAATATAACGGATATCCGGCATTAATAAGCTCATCGGCAGCGGCTTGCGCTGACGCAGCTTCATAAATTTCACAATGTTCTGCAAGGCCTGCAGAGGCTTTAAGCGCAGCCGCACTCAAAGATGCGCCGCCCTTTTTACAGATAACTATTCCGTCAGTATTTGTGCAATATGCAGAGCGAATGATAGCGCCCAAGTTACGCGGATCCTGGACTCCGTCGATGAGTACGATGAGCGGATATCTTTTGGGGTCAAACGGTTTTCGCCGAAACGGAAATGGACGCGCCCAAGAAACTATGCCTTGATGGTCGGTTGTTTGTGCAATGCGATGCAATACATCACGCCCAACATACTGGATATTAACCGGATATTTTGGGAGTAATTTTTCAATCTTATCCCAACCTTTTGGGACGGGCTTTGTTGTGTAAATCGAAAGAAGTTTTCTGCGACCAGCTTTTAAAAGTTCGACCACGCTGTGCATACCAAAAACTAACTCGCCGTCAACGGCTATTTTAGTTTGTGTTTGTGCCGTTTTGGACTGTTGCTGGCGTGGTTGTATAGTTTTTTTCATAAAGGTATAACATTAATTTCGTGTATAATAGAGGTTTTATTGATAGTTCCATTATACACGAAATTAAAAAATAATCTTAAGCCTTGTTCAATAAAAATTATTCACTCAATTGTTGTTTTGGTATGAACTCTATTTTGTACAACAAATTATCACGAATACTTGTGACTTTTGTTGAAAGCCATATTGCAACTGGTGTTGCCATGAAGACGCCACTTGCAATTTGGTCGATGATAGAGGGATTCTCAGCCAATTTTTTAGCATACTTTTCTCTTGACATGCCGGGCGTAATTTCGGGACTTCGTGCTGCAGCAGCGACTACAGCGGTTGCAAAAGCGCCTGCCATGATAGCACCAGTTGCCACAAGGGCACTCTTGTTTTTTTCTTCTAATTGGAGCTTAACGTCGCTCCAAATTTTGGATCCGTAAAAACAGAAGTCTACAACCCAATCACCATTGAGTTCCGGTATTATGAGGCGATGCCACTCTTGATCGTCAAAATATTGTGGTTCAATGCCGCGTGATGGTACCGCAAAACCAGCCTTTATGGTACTGCCAAATGCAAGAGGGTTAAGCAGGCTCCTTGGGTTGCCAACAACGTATTGTTTTAACTCAAGAATTGGTCCAAGACCGGGAAGATCCAGCGTTTCGGTAAAAATATATTCTCGGCCACGCTCTATACCGCGGTTGCGCGCCAATTCGGCGATGACGGTCATGCCATTTTGCATGTCAACCGGAATGGCGTTAATTGTATCGTCAATATTTGGATAATGGGCTGCATTATCAACCGATTTTCCATCCAGTGCTTTAAAAGTAAACGTACTTTTAAGCGGTTTGTCAGTCATATTATATAAATATACAACGGTACGCGGTCTGATCTTTGAAAGCCGGTTAGAATCGGCTAAAAGATATCCGGACAGAGTTACTAAAAATAGAAGAACTGTTTGTTTAACAGGTAATTTTAATGTGGCTTTCATTACGGACTCCTTGTTTTTTATGTTCAAAAATTATTCACTCAATTGTTGTTTTGGTATGAACTCTATTTTGTACAACAAATTATCGCGAATGCTTGTAATTTCCTTTGAAAGTTCTATTGCAATTGGTGCAGCAAACAGAACATTGTCAGCGACTTTGTCAATTGTAGAGGAAGTTTCATAATAGGCATTAATCTGTTGTTGCTGTGTTGGATCCCAGCTGTTATAATTTGGATGTTTTATGCGAAATGCTGAGTCATTTCTAGCCATTTCTTGTACCAATCTTTGTCGTTCCTCTAAGCTAGTTCCGGGTGAATACAATTTTCGTGAAAGAGCATCCATGACGATATTGTGCTTTCTGAAGTCTCTATCTGCACTAACGGACTCGGTTTCAATAGCCGATTTAGCAATTGCAGCTGTTGCTAAGGTGCCTACTAGAATGGTACCGGTTGCCATGAGGGCATTCCTGTTTTCTTCACTTAAAAAAGAGGTTTTACCAGACAATGCAGTCCGTTTCTCCTCTTCCAATTGACTTTTAAGATCGCTCCATATTTTAGCTCCATAAAAGCAGAAATCTAGTACCCAATTGCCTTTGTTGTCCGGTATTATGAGGCGATGCCATGCCTGATCGTCAAAATACTGTGGTTCAATACCAAGCGATGGTGCTGCGAATCCAGCCTTTATGACGCTGCCGAAGGCAAGTGGATTAAGAAGGCTCCTTTGGTTTCCAACAAGGTGTTGTTTTAGCTCAAGAACCGGTCCAATACCGGGAAGGTCTAACGTTTCGGTAAACACATACGTGCGATTGCTTTCTATGCCGCGGTTGCGTGCTAATTCTGCGATGACGGTCATGCCGTTTTTCATATCAACAGGCACGGTCTGAATTATATCGTTAAAATTCGGATAATGTGCTGCATTGTCAACCGGTTTGCCGTCAAGAGCTTCAAAGGTAAATCTACTCTTTAGTGGTTGATTGGTCGTATTGTACAGGTACACGACGGTGCGTGGGCGTATCGTTGAAAGTCGGCTAGAGTCGGCCAAAAGATGTCCGGACAGACTTGTTAAAAGCAGAAAAACTATTTGTTTAATAGGTAATTTTAATATGGCTTGCATTGTAGACTCCTTGTTTTTTATACTATAAAAATATTCCAATTGATATTAAATAGCATAGATTAGCCGGATAAGCTTTGTAAAGAAAAATAAAGCTGCAAGGCTCAGAAGGCAGTAGCGGCTCAGAAAAAGAAAAAATTTTGCAACATGAGTGACGTTATGAACAAAAAGATAAAGAATTTTGCATTGGATTGCTTCGGGTACACCCTAGCAACGACGATCTGTACGCTCTGTTGTCAACTTCTTAATCCGAATTTGCGTGTTAATCTACGTTTAGTAACTATTGCCAAGCAGCAAGGATCCAGCTGCTTTACTTGTTCTTTACTGTCTTTGCGCAATGATCGATGCGAACTTTGTAGGACGCAAGTAGTGTGATTAACACTTTTGTTTGCGATCATTTAAAGAACTTCTATTGATCGCACCACAGCTTCCTGCTACAATAGGGCTGGTAATAAAATGGCAATGGAATATCTTTTATAACTATAGCCAGGAGACCTCCCTAATGTTTTTTTACAGATATAGCTTTTTGACGCTTTCTATCGTTGTGTTAAGTACGTTGTCTGTGTATGCCAGGCCCTCCAAAGACCCATTTACGTACATAGATCATAGATTGCAAGAGATGCAACATGAGATGGATCGGCTGCGCGCTATCTTTTCAAGGCAATTTGAGGAAACTACCCAGCATGTAGCCGCGCAAGCAGATCAATATCGTTGGTGGAAGTCAGGCGCCTTGGAGGAAAATGATAATGCAGTTGTACTAACACTTCGTGATGTATCGATAGATGATCCGGAAAAAATTATTCCATCTATTGAAAACAGAAATCGACTTTTGATTAAAGTCGATGGCGGAGCGGCGTTATTGACAACAGATAAAACGGTACTTTCTGTGGTTCTTTCCGCTCACAACATTAAAGAAAAGCAGGAAAATGAACAAGAGCCGCTCACATATGCGCAGGGAGCCAAAAAAACAACAAGAATGTACAAAGAGCAAGATGTATGGCGTGAATCATTTGTGCATATATTTGATGGGGACATTAACTTAGAAAATGCAAAAATAGATTATAAAAAGGAATCAAAGATTCTGAAAATAACGCTTCCAAAAGAGGTTAAAACAAAAAAACATATAGCTGTAAGCGTGAGTTAAGGTAGGCAAAACGCATCTAGAAAAAACGTTAGTCTGGTATAAAGATTTAAGCGCAAGACTCATATGGATCGTCGTTTTGCACTGGATTGTTTCGGGTGAATCCTTGAAGCGACGATCTGTACGTGTTATTGTCAATTCCTTCTTTTAAACTTTCGTTCAATATCAGTAAGAGTCAGTGGCCACATAGTTGGCCTTCCGTGCGGACAAGAGAATCGATTATTTGTTTTGTACAATGTGCAAATGAGTTCTTTCATGTGCATTATACTCAACTGATCGCCGGCCTTTACCGCTCCTTTACAAGCCATTTGTGCGCGTAATTTTTCATTAATAAGATGGACAAAATTATCTTGCGAACTGCCTACTTCTTCTTTGATCCACCCAATAAGCTGATGGACTATTTCAGAAAAGATAACCTGCTTTAGGTGCACTGGAACGGCGCTGATAATGATCTGATCATCTCCAAATTGTTCCATGACAATTCCATTATCGCCAAATAAAGAAAGGTACGGTTGCACAATAACTAAATCAGCTGCGCTGACATATATAATATCCGGAAATACGAGCTTGATACTTTCCAATTGTTTGAAACGATCTGAAAATTGTTCATATAAAATACGTTCGTGTGCTGCATGCTGGTCAATCAGGTGTAACTCTGAATCTTTTTCGATAACGATATATGTTTTATTAAATTGACCGATTACCGTTGCGCAATATTCATCTTCCAAAAACGTCTGATGTGTTGTCATTGGCAACTCTTTTTTTTCAACCACGGATGATACAAATGGCTGGTCAAAATAACCATATCCAGAGGTGACAACAGAGTTATCAGTAATTCTATCGTTCATGCTCATTACAGGCGCCCCAGGCTTCGTTTGGCTATTTTCTGAGGTTGCACGAGCAGACACGGCGACAGTAAACATATTTTTTTGAGGATCGTTATCAAGGTGTCCTACGCGATTTTCAAGAGATTTTTTAACCGATTTTTCAACCATCTCTTCAACGATTCGTGGATTGACAAATGCAACCTCTTCTTTTCGTGGATGGACATTAATATCTACATCAGTTGGGTCAATGGCGATGTTCAAAAATGCAATCGGAAATTTGCCGTTAGGCAAAACATTATTAAAACCTTTTATCAAAGCTGTACAGATTCGCTGATTTTTTATCCATCGTGAGTTTACAAAAATAAAAATATGTGTTCTGTCATATTTCCATAGCTGAGGTCCCGAAACAAGCCCATGGATTGTAATATTGGGCTTGGCGCGATCTGCCTGTATGTCAAGCAATGCGTTGCTTGTGTGATGGTTCCATAATTGAGTACAACGCTGTAGGACGCTTTTTGCCGGTGGGCAATTGATAGATTGTTCATTGTGAGTGTAAAGCATAAAGTGAACCTCTAGGTTGCTCAGGCAAAATGCTTGTACTAATTGTGTGATCAAACGAGCTTCTGTTTGATCAGCCTTTAGAAATTTTTTGCGAGCTGGCATCTGACTAAAAAGGTCTGTTATTGTTATGTCTGTGCCTGCATTACATGCGGCTTCCTGTTCGAGAACCATGTTTCCATATTCAAAGACTATAGTGGTGCCAACCTGAGCAGTAGTTTCCTTGCTGGTCAATGTTACTTTGGTTGCCGCAGCAATGCTTGCCAAAGCCTCACCGCGAAAACCAAAGCTGGTTAAGTTTGTTAAGTCATCAAAGGTTTGTAATTTACTTGTAGCATGACGCTCAAAACAGATACGAACATCCTGCGCGCTCATGCCGCAACCGTTGTCAACAACACGAATGAACGATTTGCCACCCTCATTAATGTATATCGTAATGCGGTTTGATTGAGCATCAAGGGCGTTTTCTATAAGTTCTTTTACGATGTTTGCTGGTCTCTGGACAACCTCTCCAGCCGCTATTTTTTGTGCTTCAATAGCAGAAAGCTTTTTAATCTTTTGTATGGTAGAACCTGTCAAAGTTGGTGTGTATTTAGATAGTATTTGGCAAAAAGTGTGTGTATTCAGAAGAAACGCGGTCGTTAATTTCTGGGTTTTGCAGTTCACAAATAGTTGAACAACAAGCAGCTGCTGGATCGCCAGAGGCGTTTAATGCGCCTATCCAATATTCATTTCCAGGATATGAATTTCCATCCCATGCATAACAAGCAACTAAAAGTTTTTCTTGATCATCGCCTTGTAAAATGGATGCAGGATTGTTTTTTGAAAAATGAACTTTAATATCATTATATTTAGTTTTTAAGAATTGATTATTAGTAGCGCCGCCGCAAGCTGCGGCATCTGCATCAAACCAACTAAAATCGATATCAGAAATGGCTGACAGATTATATGTGTTAATTATCTGTGCATATAGATCGAGCATCAGCGCTGTTTGTTCTTTTATTTTTTTCCACACACCAAGTCCAAGGCCCGTTACCCGTACATATACCTTCTTGTTAAGTTGCATGCCACGATCATGTGCATCTAGCAAAAATGGCTCTATAACTAATCTCAAACGCTCTATGTACGCAGCGCTATCAAAATATTTTTGCCCTGCATCAAACGGAATAAATCTGCCTGATGTATCAGCCTTTGCTTGTTGAAAGGTTGGCAACGATAAACCATAACACTTTGACCAATGTGCAAGTTCTTTAGTGTTTTTAATGCCATAGCCGTTCGCCGCGCTATTTTGCTCAGGAGTTATGATGATATGCTGCCATTCCATAAATCCAGGCTTTTCAAAACGAGCGCCGACCAATGCATAGTAGATACCGGATTGTTGGTATGTGCCTGGCAAACCAGTTATGCCATTATTATTCCTATTTCCGTCGTTAATAAAGTAGGTGGGAACTGACACGCCCAAAAGGGCTGCTATCTGCATTTCATCATACGAAAGATAGTCAGAAAGTTTAAGTGGAGCCACTTCTTGGTTGGTGCCTATATGTTCAAACCCACCGCTTCCTCTGGTTTTGCCATCACGCAATAGATAGAGATCGTGTTCTGTCATAAACATGAGAGGGCGCTTGGTTATTAATCGATCGATAAATGAGTTACGGTCCATCTTTGCGTAGACACTTTTTTCAACAGAGCTACCGTTTATTTTTTTGAAGGCCAAAAAATCATCCATAAGAGCAATTACTTTTGTATGTAATAGTGGATATGTCGTTTGGGCGTGTTTATAGATTGTTGCTTGTTTTGATGTATCATCCTTGGCGATGAATTGTATTCTATTCTCTTTGGTGGGCGGTGTGATTTTTTGAAAAAATCTGTCAGATTTAGCGCATAGCGTGTTAAATGCAGGTGGTATGCTTGGTGTTGTTTGTTTATTTTTACCGCAAGAGGAGATCAAAGTGTACACCGCTCCCAGGCTGACTATCAGTAATAATTGGATCGTCCGCTTTTGTATCAACATACGTATCTTTCTTTTAGGTTAGAGAATATACTTCATTGCCTGCATCGGTTACTCTGGCAACTTTTCCGAGCCATGTATACTTAATGTTATGGCCTGGCTGAATTGGCCAGCCTGGTTCAGTAACATCTCTGAATGGCACATCGCCTGTTTTTTCAATAATATATTTTCGTGTTTCAGGACTAAAACAGGTGAAATGGATTAAGGTCGTGCCTTTTGTGCATTGATCATCTTGAGCGGCAAAATATGTTAAGAATGATGGAATTGCTCCATGGTCGACTAATCGCCTAATAATACGCTGTCCTTTTTCGCTCTCTCTAAGTCCTCCAGTCGTGGTTACGGCTGCGGTGAAAATAACCTGGCTTGCACGGCCTCTGACTTCCCTCGTAAGGTTTAAGTTGTAATCCCAGACATTTGAATTAACATCCGCTCCATGACTGAAGGCTGTATCAATGGCGTTAATATCCTTGGCTATAATCGCATTAACAAGCTCATTGTTTGCGTTATATCTCGGGTCTTTTGCGCGTTGTTCGAAAGATTTTTCATAATTGTCGTCGAGAGGACAAGGGTCATAACATCTTACAGGTGCCTTTGGAAAAATGAGCCAGTTGTACAGCAAATTATCGCCTTTATATCGCCTATGCCCCTTGATACACAAAATAACTGCAGCTACGGTGCCAAGGCTTGCCAATATAATTTTTCTGTTTTGCTGACAAAATTCCGCTGTTTTGTTTGCTATTTTTTTTACATTATCTACCAATTCATCCGTATGAAATGATTTTGATGACGTGCTTGCTACCATTAATGCCATGATGGCTAACTTTAACATTGTTTTCATGCGAGTCTCCCGTTTATTTCTTGAGGACATGTTTTGTTATATTGTAATTATACCTGAACAGGGCATACTTGTCAAATTGAATTACTACGTCGCCAAGAAACATAAGGAGTTACCAACCACATGTTGGTGGCGGTTAGGACCCAACCGCACCATAGACAGCGTGATCACGTTGCTTGAAATAAGCATCATACCGATCACCTACAGAATAGTGCCAGAATTCATAAAAATAGTTGGTAAGTCCTGCTCTGTGGGCAGCAAGCAGGCAATAAAGACGGTTGATTTTTTGTTCATCTGATACACCATCTGCATCAGAAAAAGTTTCTGGACCGGGGTTGTGCTCCCATATTGTTCCAAGTATGCCCATATCGACATAGGCCGATTTGTTATTGCACCATAGTCCGAAATCTATCGCCGCTCCTGTTGAGTGCGCAGGGACATTGTTGTTTACGGGAGATATCCATTTTGATGCCTCCTTTTGAGCATCTTCTTGAGAAATGCCAGGCATAGCTGCTTGAATCTGTTGAACTTTGCCATTGAACAATTGCCTTTGAAGGTTGATGTCGCGTAATCCTTCAAAGACTTTGATTGCTATGTACCCTGGGGTACGGTCAAACGCTCCAGCTAGATCATCAAGTTTACAAAGCATAAGTGCCAAGCAGTCAAATAGCGTACACCGTATTTTTGATGCATTAGGATGCCCTGCATTGCGTGTAGGGCTAGCGTAAAGCTGACCATTTTCCGGATCAGGTAACATCTCTATGCGACTTAAGAATTGTTTTTTAAGGTCAATTAAACCGTCTCCGCTTTCAATAATCGGAATTTGTATAATCTCAGGAGCTGCAATGACAGGAACTTCTCCCGCGGCAAAGCGTTTTTGCACATGAGTAAAGAACTCTTTTTCTTGCACGGTCATGACAGATGAATATCTCTCAAGAATCTGCTGCCATTTCGTTGCTTGCGCTAAAGATGGCACTATCGATAAGCAACTGATAATTAAAGCCAATCGTATGTTCATACTATTCCTCAATCGGTTTTTATATTATTTAATAATCAAACTGCAATACCTAAACTAAACCAACCTCCATACATTGCAAGAGGTCTATTTTTATTTTGATGCTTGAGCTCAGCGTATACACCAAATCCGAGCGAACCACTTACGCTATTGGTTGAAGCATTTAGAATTGTTAGTGCGCAATGGAAGCGCTGCAAAAACGCACTTGCAGCTTCTCCTGAGCTTAAATCTATATCATAAGGTCCTATTTCTATAAAACGCGTGTCATTTATAGCCAAATGGTTGATGCTACTTAAATGCGATGTCGCAGGACCGGGTACTCCGGGAGCAGGGGGCATGGGGCCATTACCAACGCCAGCTATGCCAAATTCATTAGGGAACGGTGTAATGAATCCTAGCGGATACAATGATACTGCGTTGCGCGGATCTACAGGATTTGTTAGAGGGTAGGTTGGTGGCGCTGGTTGAGCGTATCTTTTTGCAAATTTTACCCGTTCTTCTGCGTGCCCCCAGATTCCATAGCCAACTTCAAGTTCGGTATGTGGAAATGTTACTCGATATCCCAAGCAAAAATCGACAATGCCATATGGCCGCGAGTTAACCTCAAGCGTTAGCAGATTTACTCCTGGGATGAGTTGATCTGGAGCTCCATTTTTTAGATTATATAACATAAATCTACTGTATGGTTTACCTTTTAGGTCAAATGTTCTTTTTTGCTTGCGATGAAAGAGAAATATGCTTTCAAGATAGATAAAAATAGATTGTATGCTTTTGTGATAACACTCTGTAAGAGGAAGATTTAAAATCATTCCCCCTCCCGCGCCGGCATGGCCGTTGTATCCGGTTGTCGGATCGAAAAAATGATGTGCGTTTTGTGTGTTTGAAGTTGGTAATGTAAGCGCTGCGTAATATCGCATTTCAAAGAAATTGCTATTTAGATATGTAGTGCCGCATTCCATACGAAGATCAGAGGTTAATTGCCGATGCCTTGGACCATCAATTTTTGCATATTGCCATGCGGGTTGATTAAATGCCTCTATGATATCACGTGGTACTTGAGAGCCGGGGTTAACGACATCAGACTGTGTAAGGTGTGCATTATTGCGTACATAGGTGACTGGCAGGATAATATCAATATAGCTATTTTTTAACAAAGCGAAGTTAGTTATATGGCACAGCTCTTGATGAAGCCCTATAAAAAATCCGTACTGCTCTTGTTTTGGCTCCATGCTCATTATTCCGCTAAAGTTATCAGGCAGGCCAAGCCACTCCGCTCTAATGTCCCTTTGCTGTACAAGGTTTTGAGCGGCCATATCGCCGGCTACCAATAAGCAATTTTTTGCATTAAGCAAAAAATACCGATCCACCGATAAATAGTTATGAGATGTTTCGCCATAGGTTGCGGCATATAACCCTGATCCACAGGTAGATGTTGGCGCTTGATGTTCAATAGTACGTCTTGCGTTTTCACGTAATACGATTGATGCACTTGCCGGACGCGTAAACATAAACGAACGACCGTCTCTTTCAGTAAGACAGAAGATGGAACTTTGCAGGCAGATAAGGCCAAAAGCGACAACTATATTTTTTTTCACCGTAAAAACACCTTTTTGTGCGAAGTATACTTTTGATTAATACTACCTTAATTGATGCTATATTAGATATTCATTACGTCGCATCAATAGCTTTTAGCTTGTTTTATTAAATAGTTCAAGTGCCTCATCTGGACTAATTTCTTGGTCGATTAACGCTCTAATAGCTTTAGTTACAGCAATAGCCTGTGTTAATGGTCGTAAAAAAATATTTCTGCCTATTGCAAATCCAGCACTTCGTTTAGAGTCTAATTGCAAACGAATTTCTTCAAAAAGAGTCTTAGGATCGCATAAAGGCCCTCCGCTACTTATATATTTAATACCATCATGTGTACGAGTGATTATTTTTTGTCTTGCCGTAGTGACATTGTTGTCTGGTCCATACCATGTAATGTTTATAAAATCGGCGCCTACATTTAAAGCAATGCCTAAAAGGTAGTTGAACGGATCTATTGCTGTATGTTCGTAAGATGTGTGTAGGACATACATTGATAAAAAGACGGGTAAGCCATACTGGTGGGCTTGATAGATAGTCTGGCAGATATATGAGATTGTTTCCGGGGTGCACTGGGTGCCAAAATGAATCCCAACTGATATTCCTGCAATTAATAATTTAGATTCTTCTTTAAATAATATCAGCTGCTCTATGGTCATCAGGGGGGCGTCAACACTATCAACCGCATGAAAAATGGCTTGGCTGTTCGATGGAGAGGTGGTTAGGGTAAGTCGGGCAATAAAGGTAAGTTTTTCGTATTGCGTCCCATATCGCGCTATTAATGAAGGACTGATCTCCAATGCGCCCACAAAACCACCATCGGCTATTTGGAAAAGTATTTCAGGGTTGGCAATAAGCTTGTGCGCATCTGTGCATTGTTGCAACAATGCATCATGGGCTGCAAATAAGAATGGTATCCCAGTTGTTTTTACTATCAACTGATAGTTGTCACGAAAGTCATTTTGCGCATGCAACGGCACATCAGCAGGTATTAGTAGATCCGATTGGTCGATCTTCATACATTCCTTTTTTTGTACTAAACTACCCCGAAATGGTATATTTCTGCAACATTCAAACATTTAGTACGCTTAGCATTGTAGAAAGACTTTGATCATCATTGTAACGCAGGCTGACTCAGACTTTTTACCTGATATTCTATTTCGAAATTATGTGGCTCACGCTTGAAATTGAGTCCCAAAAGCATAATTGGCTTTCCGAAGCTAAGGAATTGTTCGTAGTAGCGTCGCTCTTCAATTTGGGCAAGCGCATTGTGAGCGCTGTCATTAAACTTTACCTCTACAATGTAGATAATCTTTGGCAAATGCAACACTAAATCTATGCGTCCATGGCTGGTTGAAAATTCAGATTGAGATTTTATTCCCCCAACGGTAAAAATCATCTGTAGCAATGAGTGGTAGTAGCGCTCTTGCCTGATATGTAATTGATATGGAACATGGGCAAAAAGCTGCTCGCAGAGCTTTACAACATATTCGATGTCTTGCTGATCGAATGCATGTTTGAGCTGAAATGACATTCTTTCTACATGAGCAGATTTAACGGATATTAGGGCTTCCAATAGATATTTCTTCAATGCAGTAGCTACTTCTCGATTAGGATATTTCAGAGTATAAGTCTGATTTTCAGCGTTATAATCAGCGATAGTTAAGTATCCCGCCTGAAACATCAATGCAGTGATCGGAATATTGTCTATATCAAATGTAGCTAAAAGGTTGCCAGAAGCCTCTAGGTGGTCAGGATCAAACGATTCACGATTTTTTTTGAGCATCTCTACTAAAAATGTTGGCGTGCCGGACTCAAACCAAAAATTTAAAAATTCTTTTCTTGCCAATGCATTTGTCACAGAAAATGGATTGTATACCGCCGGGACATTGACCGTGCCAAAACGGTAACCGTTGTACCATTCTTTAATCTTTCTGCGTATGTCTTCGTGCGTAATTTTTTCTTTGTCGGCC
>JABDES010000011.1 GCA_013286935.1 Candidatus Babelota bacterium | reverse complement strand
ATCCCTGGCCCAACACCACGAGGATTCCATGCATCTAAGCCATTTGTTTGTCCATGGCTTGTTCCATACTTCGCTCGCCACGCAGCGGCTGATATCAGCACTACAGGCTTCTTGGCATGGCCTTCTTCCATCCCGTACGTACAATGTACAGTTGCGCTCAGCACAACAGCCGTAAAAATAGTTATACATTTGTTAGTCATCGTCTATCCTCCTAATTACATTACGTACATTGCATATAATCTTTTCTATCATACAACTATAACAAGATAAAATACAATAATTATAGTAAAGAGGCGGATTAAATTATTCTAATGGATATTTTTTAGTCAATAAACACTCCGGCTACCAAGCATCCTCAAAAAAACAACCAAAAATAGCGCAAAGAATCTTTTTGGCCATGTAGGCAAAGCATGCAAATGGTATACACTATGCATTATCGACAACCCTAATAACAAACAATGCAGAAAAGAACAATATGGAAATAATCGACATTAGTTGGCCATTAAGACCGGATACAACTGCGTACAAAGACCATAAAACGATCATATTTACCACCAAAAAGACGATTGATAGTGATGGCGTTCGTGAAAGCATACTAACATGCGGGTCTCACAGCGGCACGCACATTGATGCGCCAGCACATTTCATAAAAGATGCAGAAACTATAGATCAAGCTCCGCTCGATAGATTTGTTGGACCATGCAAAGTTGTTGATTTAACACACGTTCAAGGCGCCATTCACGCACACGACCTATATGATCTTGATATTGAAGAGGGTGATTTTTTATTGATTAAAACAAGCAATAGCACATTATCTGCAACTGCTCCATTCAATAAGGACTTTGTGTATCTTAATGCCAGCGCAGCTCAGTATTTGGTTGAACTTGACATTGGGTTGATAGGCTTTGACTATTTGGGCATTGAACGCCAACAACCTGATCATCAAACTCATCGATTACTTATGGATGCTGACATTATGATTGTTGAAGGATTACGACTAGGACATGTAGCCGCCAAGTCATACTTTTTTGTATGCCTGCCTCTTGCGGTTGTTGGGTTAGAAGCGGCTCCTGCGCGAGCGATACTCGTTGGCGGGTTGTAACGCAACACGCACTAGACGCCCCATTCAATTAACCGGGTTTGGCGTGAAAAATATCTTTCCCCTAAGATGCATTCGATCAATCGCTAACCTATAAACAGCCTGAATATCGTCAAATCGTGCAGATTTCAGATAAATTTTTCTTGAAGATATTTTTTTAATTTGATGCACCAATGGCTTTGCGGGACCAAGGACAATAACAGAAAGAGCCAAAGCAGCATTAGCTTTGACAAGCGCACTAAAGACCAAGCCAGCTTCCTTTTCAACCATCACATCATCTTTATGCTTAAGCTCTATTTCAACGAGTCTTGCGCACGGTGGATAATGCAACTCCGCACGCAGCAAAATCTCGCAGGCAAAAAATGAAAGGTATTCCTTTTCATTAATATGGGAAAAAATCTGGTGATCAGACATAGTTTGCATAATCACTTGTGAACTATCACAAAATCGCCCAGCTCGCCCACTTACCTGAATTAATTGCTGTAATGTTGTTTCTGAGGCATTAAAAATAGGAATGTTCAGATTTACATCAGCCCATATTGCGCCAACAAGCGTAACTCCTTTAAAATTATACCCTTTAGTAATTGACTGAGTGCCAACAAGAATATCGAACAAACCATTACTAAACTCATGTATTGTATTTTGCCAGTTATTCTTTTTTGCGGTTGTATCAAGATCGGCACGCGCAATACGAGCTTTAGGAAATATTTTTTTAAGAATAGTGACGATCTGCTGCGTTCCGATGCCTTTTTTTACGATCGATTTGCTCGCACAATGAGGACATGCTTTTGGTTCTGGAACAGTATAACTACAATAATGGCACATGAGTCGTTCTTTTTCATGGACGGTCAAACTAACCGAACATCTGGTGCATCTGGGCACAAAGCCACATGCTCCACATTGTAAAAAGAAACTAAACCCGCGGCGGTTTAAAAATAAAATCGACTGCTCTCCTTTTGATAAGCGGTCAGCCAGAGCCTTTTCTAACACCCTGCTAATCCAAAAATTTGATCTGCGCACGTCGAGCGGCAACACAACAGTTTGCACAATAGGAAAAGACCCGGCAAAGCGACTGCCAAGCTCTTTTAGGTGCCAACCCCTCTTTGTAACGTTATATAGACTACTTACAGATGGAGTAGCCGAGCCTAAAATAATAGGAATCTGGTACAGCTGCGCTCTCATAATGGCTGCCTCTCTACTGTTAATTTTAGGATGGTTTTTTTCTTGGTATCCAACCTCATGCTCTTCGTCTACAATAATACACCCCAAGCGCTCTATTGGTAAAAAAATCGGCAAATGCACGCCAATAATAAGCGCAGGATTACCACTCATGAGCGTATCCCACATCTGTTTTCGCATTTTAAGCGGCGTTGCACAATGAAATGAATATATTCTAAATACATTTTGATATGCTGCATTGAATTTTTTTTCAAACTCTAACGCTAAAGTTACCTCTGGCAAGAGCAACAAAACCGTCTTGCCAGCATTAATGGCGCAAGATACAAGTTTTTTATATATCTCCGTTTTTCCAGATCCCGTTGCCCCATAAAGCACAGTGGGCAGATATCGCCCTGCCAAAATCTCTGGACATACAAAATCAACAATGTGTTGTTGCGCAACAGTAAGCACAACCTCCGAATCGAGGGCTTGTGGCTGTTCAACGGGTATTACGTCCAAATCAAACTTTTTTAAGCTGGGCAAAAAAAATGGGAGTAGTCTGGAAAAAAATCTCTGGCAACCAATTTGATAATAGTCAGAAAGCTGCTGTATAAACGGAATATAACAATTATCTTCCGGAAAACGCTCTATTGCGTAGATGTCTTTGATGGTCCCAGAGATGAGAGGATGTTCATGCTGTATCATCGTCACCACACCGTAGACCGTTTTGTTTCTAAGCGGTACTCGCACGATACTACCAATCACAATCTCGAAATTGGTCTGGTACCAAAAAGATTTGTCACCAGTGTTTAACAAACAAACAAGAATAAATACTCTGGGAGGCATATTGGACCAAGTTCGATCTAAGAGCAATAAAAAAGGTGAGTATATATACACTCACCTTAAAATTGGTTGCGGGGGCTGGATTTGAACCAGCGACCTTTGGGTTATGAGCCCAACGAGCTACCAGGCTGCTCTACCCCGCGACGAATCTGTTTATTTTGCAAACTGACAAATTATAACAGTTAGACTGTATTCAACATTGTATGGCTTTTTTTAACTTTGTCAATTTATTTGCGCGAGAAAATTAACAATTTTTTAGAAAATAAAAAATCAATATATCAATGAATACTAACGCTTATTTAACTTTAAACTTGACATTTTGAAAATAAACTGCGATAATAAAAAGGTGACCCTATTGACCCTTAGATCATCATAATTGGAGTTTTAATATGAAAAAAACAATGTACATCGTTCTATTTACTGTCGTTGGTATCTTTGCAACGCATAAAAGCGCTTGTTCGGGTGGGGAAAGGCAACCAGCAGTTTTCACTATGAACACAGCTGCTCTTATTGGTATGGCCGCTGACGATAGACAAAAATCAAAAATTGGCGGAAAAGACGCTAAAACAAAACTTCAATATATAATGTACAATGATCGGCGAGCCAACAGCCTCTTTGGTCGGAGTATATTGTTTAGGTATGGTCCACACAAAGAGGACCGTGCCATATATGACGTTGATGAGCGTGGTGTGGTACATTATTCTACCAAGACCCCCATTAACGCACAGGGAGAGGCTACCAATACCGGCACCCCACCCTCAATTGATACTGATCCATTCGAACTTACACCCCTTGCCACAAAAAAGATATCCAATGAACGCGACAGGAAAAAAATTATACTTACACCACCAAACTCTTCGTCTTCAAATCAATCAGCGCAAGCCAATCAACCTCACCCAAGCACACAAACAACCATCACGCCCACAGACGGCGGTCCTTTTGAACAAAGCTCCCATAGATCACAAGAGCTGCCCATCGACCCAAATGCACATCCCGCAGAACAACTAAAACCAGGCATTAAAACAGACCCTACGGGACCAGATCAAGCCAACAACATAGACAATACACCACCCAAACACAAACCATTATTGCCATCCGACACTAACCAAACAAAAAGACTGATACAGCCAGCAATCATTGCCATTGGCGCCATTGTTATTGGTATGAGCATCGGTTATGGCGTTTATAGATGGATTAAAAAAAATAATTCATGCAAGCCCACAGCGCCTGCATCTGATTTGCAATGAAAAACTTCACAAGCAAGCTTAGGCGGCTCTGTTTTGTATTACTAGTCACCACAATCGGGTCCCTATCAGGCATTATTAGTTGTTCCGAGAGCGCAGACCATGCACAGGAAAGATCTATAAAAGAATCTCTCGTCTCTTGGTGGTCAAATCGAACGATTACCCAAAAATGTTGTATTGGAGCTACCATGGCTCTAGGCATCGCTGGATCAAGCTTATTGTTATTCAAAATGTTGCACAATGCCCACCAGAACGACTACGTCCCAGGCAATAGTTCCAATCCGTCATATCAAATCCCTAAAGAAAAGGCCCAACTGCAGCTTAGAAGGATTTTCTGCTGCCTAGTCACAGCCGATCAGCCCAATAATTGTATCTATAGTGAACCGGTGGAATGGTTTATACCGATTGATACAGATGACTGCTATCCGCACCAGATCAAGGAGGCGCTAACAAGCGCTGTAGGCGGGGCGCATCACGCATTTAACAAGGTCAAATCAATAGAAACGTATGACTGGCCACTACACCCACTTATGATGAAAATAGTACTTGCAACAACAGATCGACGGCCAGCGCTTGCTTATTGGCACTCTGTTTTTAGAGTAGTCAGAGCTTTGCAGGCCATGTATGGGAGCGAATCTATGCAAGCATTCGAGCAAAATGGAAATGGCACTCTCTCATTGATTTATCATCGGAAAAATCTTGACGATGCCGATACCGACGCTTACGGCGAAACGTTTGGGAGCAGCCTCAGAGATATTTTGAAAACAAAGTTAATCAAAGACGCAATGCGATATTATCTTATGCAGCCAACTAAATTGTCTTTGCAAGAGCTAGATCAGCTCATACCATACAAATCAGAAGGCGATACACGATCTATCGCAACGTTAATGGTCAATGAGCTCAAGCCGTTTGTTGCACAAACGTTTATACAGGCTGCAGACGATATCCTGTCAGGACAAGCACCTGAGCAGGCGGCTCAAACATTGTTCAGTAATAACAAATTCTTACATGCCATGCGTACAGATAAAGATCTTAAGAATGCTGTCCTCAGGATGATATCCAGACCACATATTGCGCCAGACCTTCGAGGGCTCATGAACAATGCAATAGCAAATGCCACAATAGACTCGTAGGAACCCAAGATGTTCCGTCGCATTTGACAAAGTACTAATTTCAGCTAAGCTTAAAATATATAAATAACCTGATCGAAATATAAAAATTAAAAAGAAGATCGTACCCCTATAGGAATATCATGCACAAAGTTTTATATATTTTCTTTTTTATTGGAACAATCCTTTTTCAAGCACCGTCGGAAGCCTTTTGGCGTATAAAAATTAGCCGTTCCACCAAAAACATGATTACTCTTGCTGGCGGACTAGTAGGATATGTAACTAAATTATCAGAAACAACAGATTTGAAGAGCACTGGTATAGTAATAGAGGCGTTTGCAAGTCTCGTAGAAGAATACCGCAATAACCCTAAAGTGCAGGCTACTTATATAACCACTGCAGTAAATGCGCACATGAATACCCTAAATGAGCAACAAAAAGAGAATATAATTCATGCTGTGGCGGTTGGACTGATAACCCATTTGGCAACCTATTGTATTTTTGAAGTTCAAGAGGATTCTGACAAGGTGCAAACCGAGATACTTGAGTCACTAAAGTCCATACAAGCACATTTCGAAAAAGATCAAGCGATAACCTTACATAAAGTCAAAGTCGATGAGCAAGACCTATGAAGATACAGAAATTTCCTCTAGGCATTGCAATCATTTCACTGCAAAGCAAAAAAAACAATCATTTAACTATAGCTAAAAAACAATAAAGGACCTTCCATGAGCACGCAAAAACTTCTCCTCCATATCGCAATCATTTTGTCAGTTAGCATTATGCCATATACGCATGCCTCTCAGCGACGCAATATACATGCCTCAAAATCAGACAAAAACGAGGCGCTCCTTGGAGGCCTAATAGCTTCTGGCATCCTCATAAGCGGCATAGCTGGTGCTGTTGGTGGGGTAAAATATGCAACATATCTGCAAAAAACAGACGATGCCGATATAGCCATCTTTCAAAAAATGGTTTGTCGTACACGTATGCAAAAAGATGGGTATTACTATATATCTCCGACAAACGCGGCGGAGAGCGCGATTTTGGCAAAGATGTACCTTAAAATAAGGCGTGGGCCCCTCCTAGTTGCTTTGTATGGTATTGAAGTTGAAGGTAACAAGTTTAAAATGACGCCAGACGCTGTCGCTTTTGGCCTTGATAGACAACTCTACGCAAAAAAGATTGCTCTGGGCTTTCTTGGATTTGTAAATGGTGCATTTGCAGGTTTTCTTGGCAGTGTTTGCATTATGGCAATTCTTGGTGTTGAGGTTGATGAACAAAAGAATATCTCAACCTAAAAAATATAACTCAACCTTAGCTAAGGACCGTGTTTTTACAAACAAAATAGTCGTAGCAACTACTAATGGCGTTACCCAGCACCACAAAAATGCTGTTTTAAAGACCAGCTCATGATTAATCTCTGGCACAACAATGAACAGCGCATGTCTGGCCACCTTGTATAAAGCGAGAAACAGCCCAATATGCACCGCAATATGCGCCGAAGAATAGAGAACAAAAAGAGCAAAACGCTTGTACGCCAAAGAAACTTTAAATACGTAGTACAAACAAAAGGTCATAGCAAAGGTTTCTATCGCGGTCGCTATGTTTGATGCCAATATAAGCCCGGGAGCCTGCCACCAGCTGACTAAAAAAAAATTAAGACCATAATTTAATACAGCAGAGCTTATGGCTATCAAAGATGGAATCCATGTAGCCTGAAAACCGAAAAAAAAGTTAAGTAATATTTTATTGGCAGAATAAAAAAATAGTCCTAAAAGATATACGCGCAAAATGAGTCCTGACTGATATGCCTGAGCCATGCTAAATTTGTCTGAGACAAAAAGTGTAATAAATATATCATGCGCAAAAAACATCATCACAAACATAATCGGAATTGTCACCCAATACACAAGCTTGATAGATTCCAAAAGATAAAATGGTAAACGACAAGGGGCAGTCTTACATACCCGCGCAAGGTGCGTAAGTAAAACTGTCGAAAAAGCACTCGCAAAAATCCCTAACGGTATACCCATAAAACGTTCTGCGTAATAAATGAGTGATATCGTGCTCGTCGGCAAATATGAGGCAAAGTTGCTATCTATAATAAGTTTTACTTCAACCGCACTCATCGCAATTGCACTAAAAAAAAACTTCAACAACATGTTGCCAACGCGTAAAAGATCTGCATGCGTTATGCGACCAAATGAAAAATCTGCATAAAAATATGCAATAAGATGCATCAGCAAAAGTAAAAAGCCGCTACAAAGAATACCCACACACAAAACGATAATCGAAGAATTAAATACAATACACACCAGAATAGATGCTATAAAAACAAGATTAAGAAGTATTGGGCCAAAGGCTGGCACCCAAAAACGTGCCACCGAATGCAAAGCTCCAGCAAGCAACGAACTGCTCGATAAAAAAAATATATACGGCGCCAAAACACGCAACAACTGGGCCGAACGAGCTATCTTTAAAGGATCGGTTGCAAACCCAGGCGCCCTGAGCAGAATAACAAATTCAGCATTAGACATGATCAGGCCACACAAAATAGTCACTATGCTTTGAAATACAATAAACGCAACGGTCATCATGCCACCAATACTTTTTGGACCTTTTTCATGAACCGTTTGGACGATTTGTGGTACGCAAGCAGCTGCAAGTGCTCCTTCTGCAAATATTTTTCGAAGTGCGCTAGGTACCGCAAATGCAGTGATAAATATGTCGGAAAGTTCGTTGGCGCCCAAATATCGCGTCATAAGCATTTCACGCGCCATACCAAGAATACGGCTAACCGCAGTCATACCGCCAATGATAGTTGTTTTTTCTAGAATATTTTTTCTTGAAAGCATTGCTGCATTGTTGATTAAAAAATAATATACACAATTTTTACTGTCTGAAACATTTCCCAAGAATACGCTACGGCTCCTGGATGCCGACAACTATATCACGAAACTCAAGACAATTCTTGAGTTAAACTATGGTCGGACAAAAAAAGTCTATTCTCCATCCGTTTTGCAATCTCATTATCATGCGTGCTAATGATCATTCCCATATGCCATCGTTTCTGACAATCGATCAATAAGGTGGTAATCGATCGAGCAGTTTGTTCATCTAAGTTGCCGGTAGGTTCATCTGCAAGCAAAAAAGCCGGCTCGTTAAACAAGGCACGAGCGATTGATACTCGCTGTTGCTGACCGCCTGAAAGATGGGCAGGTTTGGCCGATTTTTTTTCAATTATCCCTACTGCCAACATAAGTTCTTCCGCCCTTTTTATGCATTCTGCCAAAACTTTATTGGCTATCAATCCCGGAAGAATTATATTTTCCGTGATCGTAAGCTCCTTAATTAAATACGGCTGTTGAAAAACTATGCCAATCGTACGGTTAAAAAATCGTTGTCTTTCTTGCGGCCCAAGAGCCTCTACATTTGTATCATTAAAATACAGATTACCGCTCGTTGGTTGTTCAATGCCTGCAAGCAAGTGCATAAAAGTGGACTTACCCGATCCTGATGGACCCATAATGGCATACGAAGTCCCAGAAACAAATGAAATGGTCAGATTGTAAAATAAATCAACTCGGTTTTGTTGCTCACCAAAATATTTGCTCACACAATCTAACGAGAGCCGATCATTATTCATGCATTACTCCAATTATAAAAGAACTTTCCCGCTTAATAACCCTACTTTATGCAGAAAATTGATAAAAAATCTATTTTTGCACTTAGAGAGCATAAGTGCGTTTGGCAAAATAAATTTTGACCAATTAACACAGTATCGTTGTTTTGTCTAGTCTGCATATCTTACAATGGAATGGTAGGCAGCTAAACATACGCACAGTTCATGCTTTAATGTTCTCACGCAGGGGAGAGTAGAGATGAAAACAATGTTTGGAGGTAATGGTTTAGAGGTAACGCCCAAGATGCTGCCTGTTATACCTACCATGGATGTAGTAGTATTTCCGCAAATGATAGTACCGCTACTTGTTGTTGATGAAAAAATTATCAAAGGAATAGATCTAACCATTGAGGAGTCCAAATTGGTCCTCCTACTTGCTGCAAAAGATTACCAAGAGGGGAATGGAACCATCGGAACAAATGATCTGTACCGCGTGGGCACAGTCGGATCCATTATGCGCATGGTCAAGATGCCAGAAGGCGGCGTCAAAATTTTAGTTCAAGGACTCTACAAAGTGATGGTTGATGAAATTATTGCTGACGGTAATTATTTAAAAGCGGGATTTATAAAACTTGAAGCAGAACTCATAGACGGTCAAGAACTGGCGCCACAAATTAGAGGAATTAAACTACTTGCTGAAAAGATGGCAAACTCAGGTAATTCCTTTAGCCCCGACTTTTTTCTCATTATATCAAAGATGAGCGATCCGGAAAAAATTGCTGATTTCGTACTATCCCACCTTAATCTTTCGGTACAGCACGCACAAGCACTGCTTGAAACTACAAATCAAAAAAAGTTTTTAGAAGCAGTGTATTCACACCTGGTCAAGGAAATGGAAGTCTCTGAAATTCAAGAACGAATTCGTAATAATGCTCGTGAGTCAATGAACCAGTCACATAAAGAGTTTTATTTGCGAGAGCAGCTACGTGCCATCAAAAAAGAGCTGGGAGATCAAGAAGACGAGGATATAACATTATTGCATGAAAAACTTGATAAATTACAGGTAAATAACGACATCAAAGCAGAAATACGCCGTCAGATTAATCGCCTAGAACGCACGGCACCCGACTCATTGGAGGCAACCGTTACTCGTAACTATCTTGAATGGGTATTTGCACTTCCATGGGGCGTGCACTCCACAGATACGCTCAATATAGAATCTGCAAAACAAATACTAGAACAAGACCATTTCGGGCTTAAAGAGATCAAGGAACGAATCTTAGACTTCATTTGTGTGCGAAATCTCAAGCAGGATGGGTATGCTCCCATATTATGCTTTGTTGGCCCTCCGGGAACCGGAAAGACCTCTCTTGGAAAATCTATTGCACTTAGTCTTGGCAGATCGTATGCGCGTATTTCACTAGGGGGCGTAAAAGATGAGGCAGAGATACGTGGACATCGGCGCACCTACGTTGGAGCAATGCCAGGTCGATTTATTCAAGCAATACGCAAGGCCCAGTCAAGCAATCCGGTCATCGTAATCGACGAATTGGACAAAATTGGAGCTGACTTTCGAGGCGATCCGTCCGCTGCTATGCTCGAGGTACTTGATCCGCAACAAAATTACGCTTTTCATGATAATTATTTGGGTGTTCCTTTTGACTTTTCAAAAGTAATGTTTGTTGCAACAGCAAATAACCTCGACGCTGTATCTGAACCATTGCGAGATCGGATGGAGATTATAGAGCTGTCGGGCTATACATTAGAAGAAAAAATGAACATCGCCCGTCACCATTTGGTACGCAAAGCATTTTCAGACATGGGCCTTGAAAGTCGTGGCATAACATTGTCAGACGAAGTCCTTAATGACATGATAGTTGGTTACACTCGCGAATCAGGGGTACGCCAATTTGAAAGAGTTATTAGGCGTATTTGTTCAAAGGCTGCAAGAGAGATAGTAGAACATAACCGGCAAGTTACCTTTTCTACAAGCAATTTGGATAGCTACCTAGGTCCAAAAAAATTTTTAAACGATTTTCAAATAAAAGAAAATGTCATTGGTATTTCAAATGGTCTTGCCTGGACCGCGTACGGTGGAGAAATTATCACTATAGAAGCGGTGCTTATGCCCGGGAAAGGTAAGCTTATTTTAACCGGCCAACTTGGTGAAGTTATGAAAGAATCCGCAAAAGCTGCTGTCAGCTACGTTCGCGCCCATGCACACGAATTTAGCATTCATCAAAAAATGTTTAACGAATATGATCTACATATCCACGCTCCCGCAGGAGCCGTTCCAAAAGACGGCCCATCTGCAGGCATAACATTATTAACCGCAATTCTGTCTGCATATACTAAAATTCCTATTAGTTGTGACTATGCAATGACCGGAGAGATTAATTTATGCGGAGAAGTTATGCCAATCGGGGGGCTAAAGGAAAAGATCTTAGCTGCCAAACGACATAGAATTCCGTATGTAATAGCTCCATGTAAAAATAGAAACGACTTAATAGGGATGGACAATGTCATCAGCGATATCGATATTATCTGGGTCAGCCACGTTAACGATGTTATTGAGCGAGTATTTCGCACTCGTTTAAAGGCCGCCAAGCTGGAAGAGACCATTCAGCCCGAGGGGATACTTGCTGAAGAACTCATCAATTCCACACTGGTGTAGTTCCTTCTGGGTATCCATTATGCGTCTTTTCACCCATTTCGGGCAAACAAAATCTTGTTACCCCTATTGACAAATAATGCATTTTTTTGTTATTTTCCCCTTATAATAAGATATTGCAAAGACAGTGAGCAATTCCTTTATTTGAATAGTTTAATCCACTACGTGAGACATGCACATGGCATTAAAAAAACGATTTACGCTGCCGATAACAAAGTTGATGTTGGCAATTACCCTTATAGGGCAACCAATCCTGCACTGCTCACAAGAACAAGAATGTCCAGAGCAAACTAATCAAGCTACATGCGCTCAAGAAGACAATGTAGACCAGGACAACTCCATCACACGCTATGAAAAAATCACTAATAATCTGAAAAATAAATATCAAGCTCACAAAGAAAAGATCTTGATATGTGGCGCCATCACTGCCTTTATAGCGACTATGGGGCTATCCTACAAATTCGGCATACGTTGCCAGACCACTACACAAACAAATCCTAGTCAATCACAAACAAGTTTATTGGAAGAAATAAGACAGCTAAGAGCTCGGGTGGAAACGATCAATCAGGATCTGCAAGGTCTCAAACAGCAGCTCAACCAAGAAGCTCAAGAAAAAAAGCAGGAGCTCTTTGAGGCAGACCAACTGATGCAAGGACTCAAAGATAAGTTGAGTCAAACAATTCAGAATAATAATGCGATACTCAATCAATAACCTACCAAACTCATTTATTCGCGCTCCCGACAACAGCAAAGAAGTAGATGAAGGCAATGCTCCTTAAGCCTCATGCAATACACGCTTTGACTATGTCATAAAAGATAGTATTCCATTTCAAAGCCATATTATACATATTCTTGACTTTTCTAATTGGATTTTACATGCTGATACTAAGAGGTCAAGCAACGCATTATGTAGATAAAAACCATATTCGCAAAAGATACACAAAATGAAAAAACTATTACTAAACGCTATTTTGATTATCGGCCTTGCCAGCATTGAAACTATTGCCATGAGAACCCAACGCAGCCAATATCGCATGCGTGGGGCAGAACAATTCATGGAAAAATACGAAGATCCAATCGTAGCATTCAACAAACAACATAAATCTCCACCACCAGGCCTAGATCAATACCTGGCACCAGCAGGAATAGAGGGACGTTTTTACGTAGTAAAAGGTTTTGGTCATCCGCTCACTCAGACAGCTTTTACAAAAGACGCTATCGATGCACTTTATCCCACTTTTCCAGTCTTTGACTCTACAACAGGCAAGACGTACAAAAGCGTTACTGATTTCAATAATGGAACAGCTATACCAGAAGAAAAGCCACTACCTATACAAAAAGATGTACCTAAAGCGCCCCCTAAAAACAAATCCGCAGCCGCTAAAAAAATTGAATTATCCAAAGGAGAATACCGTTACAAGGATCAAGAATTGTATTACTATACGAATGGCTCAGGAACGGTTCAACGCAGTCCTAGGCCTGTAGGACCAAATAATGTTCCATTCTTCGACCTAGATAGCGACCAGAACGGCTTCGACGCATATCTAGAACAAGGGAGGGCAGCTACCGCCAGCCCAGCCCCTAGTACACAACCATCGCAACCTAATCCAATCGATGTATCGGAAAGCGGCATAAATCAACCTGACAATATCGTTCCATCTGATAAAAAGCCATCGGGCCTGACTACATCCCTATCAGAACGCAAACAACAAGAATCAACCACTCATGAAGCACCAATCAATGATATAGGAGGGGCTCCAAAGATTGATCAATCGCCCGATGATCCCGAGCCGATTACGCCACAAAGCCCTGCAGGGTGGAGCACAAAGGCAAAATGCTACACATTTGCTATCGGCGCCGTTGGCGCAACAATACTTACCTATGCGTTGATCAAACTTTATAAGTACCACATAGGCAGCGTTAAACATCCAGCAATGCATCAAGGTCAAGAGCGCAGCAGTCAATAATTAGCTCCATGCGCCAGTTCGGCCTAAAGATTTAAGTGAAAACTCATCTGGATCGTTATCTGGAGAAGCCTTCGGGGCGACAAGGCAACGACAGTCTGTGCGGCCCAAGGTCAACTGTTTATCTCGGATTCGCATTACACGGTTGAACTTTCTAATTGGATTTTGTATACTAGTAACCAAGCCTTACCGTGTGATTTTTATTTTTGTAAGATTCAAAGGGCAGTTATGCATAGCAAAAAAAGATATATTTTCAATCTGTGCCTCACTTTTGCCGCCTTTTTGGCAACAAATCATGTTCTGAGCGCTAGCGCAATAAAAGGGACTAATCCTCCTAAAGCAGGCGTAAATGTTCAAATTCAACTCCCTGAAGGTTTTAGTACACCAACCAACGAACGGATTATCAAGTTCAAGGAGCGCCAGGATCTGGCTAGTAGAAAAAAAAGGACACAAAAAACTGACAATAGCGCTGGTGCTGCCGTTAGGCATGAAAAAGGAGCGTCAGACAACATAGCATCACTCTTGGAAAAAAATACTGCCCATATGAAAGCAATCGATAGAGCAATCAATGATGATGCTCAGGTGCTGGCAAATACGGATAAGACGCTGATTACAAATAGGATAGCAATAGAGGAGAGCTTAAGGAATAAAAAGCAAACCCTTTTATATGAACTAGAGTTCCAAAATGACTTGCTAAATGAGCAGAGTGATAACACACCACGCGAAAATCGTGTTGCATACGCCAGCATCGAACAAAATATGGTTGCAACTCAACACAAAATGAATGTCATAAAAAATGAAATGCAAAGCGACCTAAAAGAATATGTCCAAGACTTGACTCTTCTAGAAAAATCATTAAAACGCGACAAGGCAAACAAAAACGATCCGCAAGACATTGATAACGAATTGCATACTATTGAAGGCAAAAAAATGGAGGCAACGATACATTTATTGCACTCAGATTATGCTGAGCACATGGAATCAATAAAAAACTTTGAAGATCAACAAAATTATAGAAAGCAATTTAGTAAAACAATAAATGCATTAGTGCATAATTCGTCAGAGTCGAACATGAAGGCAAAATGCGGTGCCATCATTGCTCTTGGGGTGATCAGCGCGACACTATTCACCGGCGCGTTGATCAGATTTTACCAACATTACAAAAGCAAAGCGCAACAACCAATTAAGGAGAATACCGATGCAACATAAACAATCCCGCCTGCGTACTGGCAATATTATTCTTTTTGCATTATCAATTTTGTTTGGGACGGCAACATCTACAATTCTGCCAATGCTAGAACTGGGGTCACTAGAACCAGTATTTCTAGAAACAAGAGAACAGAAGGTAGAATACATGAAACAACTCAACTCAAGAAAGACTGCTATTAACCAAGAAAGAAAACAATTAGAGACTGAGCAGGAAGCATTGAATGCAACCTGTCAAGCTATTATACAAAAAGAAAGGCCTGACCTAATCATAAACCCAATGCTAACAATGGAAAATAACAAAACAAACGCTGGCATTTTATTAGACAAAGACGCTCTGGACACCGCCACAGGAGAAGAAACGGATAGGCAAGACAATATTAACACACATTTGATCACCCATCACCCAGAGCTTAATATCCTTGAACAATCTAAAAAACTATATGAACATCGCGAGTCATTAAAAAATAGAGGTCGGCAAGTAGAAAATCAAATCAAAAAACTTCAAGAGCAAATTGATGGGGCCAATCAGCAGCAAGAGAAAAATGAATCGCCAGAAGTCAATCAAAACAGTCCGATCAACAGCGATATTAAAATCGACACTTCAGAGATACACAGTCCAGATGCAATTCCATGGAAAAACGCAACCAAATACGGCATTGCCATCGCTGGAGCCATTGGAATAGCGGTTCTCGTGTACAAATTGATCAATTATTACAAATCCAATCATCCTGCAGAGCAATCCAAACGAAAAACAGAATGCTCGCAGTTGGCACCTGGGTTAGCCAAATAGAATTTGACAAAATAGTATATGCAGTATAAAATATACTTATAAAATAAAATGTTTTTTACTAATGGACATATCAATGCAGTATACACAGCCTCACCTATCTATTAGCAATGTAACGCTTTTGGCGCTATCAATTTTGCTCCTAGCAGCACCGACCATTCTGCCAATGAATGAGTCCAAATTACCAGCTCAGCCAAGGTCTACAGAAGAAATGCAAGCAGAAATTAAGATCCTGCAAGAAAGCGGCAACGTTCTTTATACAAAAAGCATTGAGCTGCGCAAGCAACAAGAGGCATTCAACCAAGAATGCGAAAACATAATAGAGCAGAAGAGGCCGGACATAATTGAGGAGCAAAATACAATTGCTCCAAAAACATTCGCTCTTCGGCTAACGCTCGAAGGTGATGCAGCTAATCTGCTACGAAAAACGGATTGGCATTCTATAGGAAAAAAAACCCTAGCCCTAAAAGCTATGAAGGATGTCTATTTAACCAATGAGTGCCCCGAGCTTAATTTTGCCGAAAAATCCAAAAACTTTCTTAGCCAGCGAACAGAGTTGAACCAAAAAATTAAAATGACCGAGGACAACATTGCATCACTTAGACACAAAATCACTCTGCGCAATCAGATAAAAGAAAAAGAACAATACGAACGCTTTAAGGCTCTTGAGGGGGACCTAGCAACATTAGAAGCAAAAAAACAGTTTACCGCGCAAGAAGTTGCAACGTTAGAAGAAGAAAAACGAATCGCAGCGCAAGAAGTTGCAACGATGAAAGCCAAAATTAGTCCAGCCAATACACAACAAACACCATTGCAAAATCTCAATAACAATGGGCCAATCGACAGAGAAAATAATAATACAATAGACCACGATGGCCAAACAAATTCAAAAACAATCAAGAAGACGCATCATATCCCGTGGAACAAAAGCACACAATATGGCATTGCCATCGCTGGAGCCATTGGAATAACGGTTCTTGTGTACAAATTGATCAATTATTACAAATCCCACAATACGACAAGAGTTCCTAAGCGAACAATAGTAGCTTAAATAATGCCCCCAGTTCGAGTTAAGGAATTTACAATGGAACGTGCAGATCGTCGTTGCGAGCGCAAGCGAAGCAATCCAGTTCGAAGTGCTTTATCTTTACTCATAACGTCACTCATGACGACTCAGATGAGTTTTTCACTTAAATCTTTAGACCGAGCTAGCATTACTACACAACAACGAGATATGAGAGAGGTCTAATAGCGCCAATTCTAAACAAAAACCTAAGCAAAAGATTTTTCTGGGTCGTCGTTATAAATCTGCAAATCATACCTTTTTGTCTTGTACTTCAAACCCAAGAGCCTTGAGCTCAACGCGCAGTTGATCAGCACGTTTCCAGTCACCAGCCTGGCGGGCCTGCAGGCGCTGGTCGATCAGCAATTGCATTTGCGCAGTGATTTTTTGCTCTGCTTGCACTACAAGGGTCAAACCCATAAGATTTTGTAAAATCCATTTTATTGAACAAATCTCCACTGGACTAAGCTCATTTAAATGAGCAAATAAAAGACCGAATGCGCCAACACTATTCATATCATTCAATAAAAAATCTATCATTTGTTGCTCGATAGCAGAGGGAGCCTCGGATTGAGATGCCGTATATGCATTAAAAAATCTGCACAACCGCCAATATGACTTTTCAATATCGCACAGAAGATCAAATGAAAATTCCAAAGGAGACTTGTAATGATGATTAAGATAATAAAAGCGCAATACCATCGGATCAAATTCTTTATAGACATCACGCAGCATGAAAAAATTACCAAGAGACTTTGACATTTTCTCTTTATTTACCTGCACAAATGCATTATGCACCCAAAATGTAGAGAACGGTTTATGCGTTACTGCCTCTGTCTGCGCTAGTTCATTTTCATGATGTGGAAACAATAGATCCATGCCGCCGCCATGAATATCAATCTGCTCACCTAAATAATGATATGCCAAGGCGGAACATTCAATATGCCATCCCGGACGGCCCCAGCCCCAAGGGCTGCGCCAAAACGTATCATCCGTCTCTGATTTCCATAAAGCAAAATCAAGCGGGTCTCTTTTTTTTTCATTTGGCTCAACACGAACGCCGGAACGCAAATCGGCAATTTTTTGCTTTGAAAGCTGTCCATAGCCAGGTGCATTTGATATTGAAAAATATACATCACCAGACGACACATAAGCCGCGTTATTGTCAATAAGCCGCTCAATGAAGCGTATAATTGGTTCTATGTTGTCTGTCACGCAAGGCTCAAATGTTGGAGCAATGCAGTTAAGCGCTCCAATATCCTCATGAAAATTATGAATATATTCTTGCGCAATTTCTTTGTAGCGCTGTGAATCTTCGTAAAGAAATTGCGCCTTAGAAAGTAATTTATCATCTATGTCTGTAAAATTGCGACAATACAATACCGTATTGCCCGCATGCTGCAAAACACGGTATATAAGGTCAAACAACACATAGCACCTACCATGCCCTACATGAGTATCGTCGTATGGCGTGATGCCACATACATACATGCGTACTGTTTTTTCATGCAATGGGAAAAATGGCTCACATTTGCCCGTTAAACTATTGCTCAATTTCAACATCATCATGGTTCCTGGTGATTATGTACGCGCCACTTATCATGCATTATTAAGGTTTGTAACAAAATAACCGCTATTGTTGCCAAATGCAATTTTTTGCTGACGCTTGGGTGCAATTAAAAGTGTTGCTTTGATTGACATAGAATAAAAAACATATTGTCTATAAAATCGCGAAAAACAATGCCTCGTTCGTCGTTGCGAGCGCAAGCGAAGCAATCCAGCTTATATATAAATTGTTTCTATGTTCATAAACCCTTCTAAATATATTCGATGTAATACCAACATGCAGCGTTCCATTGGGCTTATTGGCCATAATATGCATTGACGGTTATTTTATCATTAATTTCTATTCCTAATTGCCAGTCGCCGGTCAATTATTTTACAATGCTTTAGCTGGATTGCTTCGGCGGAAGGGCGCCTCGCAACGACGAACGAATCATCGTTTTTTGTTTGTACAGTTTACATCTAAAGGAATCTATTTTTTATTCTACGATCACACTTTTAATTACACCCCTGACACTTGCTGACATAAGAAGTGCAATCAACCAAAAACTTCTTGCACGACCATTGGTTGCAACGATATACTAATATTGTTTACAAATCTTAACAGGTATTAAAAGGAGTCTTGAATGAATTTGCAGTGCAAAATATTATCAATTTTGACGCTCACAATTATTGGTATCTTGCAGCTGTACGGCATGAGTAACCCAATGGCAGACTTAGTAGAAGAACAATGCTATAAAAACACTAGAACCAATGAGTATGTGTTATCCTTTGGAAGATTGATGGTAGATAACACTCATTCTAGCGTTACGATAGTTTCATCTACTATATATTATCTATATCAAGCTCCGTCCGTTACCAAAATATACATGGTAGTAGACAGTAGTGCTAATAACACCCGTGCCTACGGCGATAAAAGCGCTCAATCGAAATATGAAGAGTTCAGGGCTACACATTCTCTTGAACGCTCCTTCCAGGATGCAGATCTGGACGAATGCTCTTTGGAAGAGAAAAAAGTACTAAAAGCAACAGCATCTCAGCTAAGCCACGCTCTTCTTGCTAACAGTAGTACCAGCTCATGTCCAATACTATAACAAAATTGATAGCAGACACTTATGGACCAGATAATGTTAAATGCATTCGTCCAAATCTCGACATATTCAACCATTGACAAATACCAGAACCGTCTCATAGCATGAACACTAAAGGGGAGCTTGTCAGACTCATGCCGGGTGTACGCTTTAATTGGTTATAACGCCCAAGCTTTTAGTTGCCGCAATTAAGCGTAACACACGTATCTATAAAAAAAGGAGCGGCAACGTGAAATGTAAAAAATGTGAAGGACTGATGGTAATACAGTCCTTTTTTGATTACTTTCTGAACTTTGAAGGGTGGAAATGTTTAAATTGTGGTAAAATAATAGTAAAGAAGGAAAATACAATTGAATCAGATGCCTTTAGTATTTTTTATCAACAACAAAACTGTAAGAATCGTAACAACTAACCTTTGATGTCTACATACTTCCTTGCCGTACAAAGCACATATTCTGGTATCGAATTAGGTATTTTTAATGGTATCCGCTGCATTGCTTTGGTCACCGAAACCAAATACGCAGCAAGTAAAAACTTTGTACCCCTCCTTGATCAGCTCCTCGTTGCTCAACAGCTCATTTTACACGACCTGGCTTTTATAGCTGTTAATATCGGCCCTGGCCCATTTACAACGTTGCGCACCGTTATTGCAACAGCAAACGGCCTAAGCTTTGCGACAAACATACCGCTCATAGGCATCACTACTTTTGATGCAATGTCTTACGAGTATCGTTCGGATGAGTGGAACTTGAATGTCTATCTTCTCGATGCCTTTGGTCAAAAGGTATATTATGCAATTCAACACAAAGAAACAGCTGAAACCATCGGATGCGCAAACATATCACTATTTCTAGAACAACTAAAAGCTACGTACACGCTTGGCCTTATACGATTTATTGGTAATGGTGCTCAAAAACACCAAGAGGCCATTCGTGATATATTTTTAAGCGCTGCGCAGTTTTCAGAACCATCTCTTGAAGGTAAATCGTTATGCTGTCTGGCTCAATCAGCTCTTGATCAATGGCACAAAACAAGGAGTGGCGTATCCGAAGTTGCTCCAGTTTATTTTGAGCTACCTTGATCGTCGTGAAGCAATTTTTCTATTTCAACATAGCCTCGCTCAAAGGCAATTTGCTCCGGAGTCCCTATTGAGGCATTTTCAGAAGAAATCTTAGGATCAGCCCCATATGCCATAAGCTCTTTTACCATATCAATATTATTATGCTCAGTGGCCATTATAAGAAATGTTCTTTCGTCATAAAATGCGTTGGGATCTGCATTTTGATCCATAAACAGCTTTATAAATGCCGTATGGCGATTGTGAGCCGCTGCTTGCGCAAGCAGCATAGTTGCTTGGGTTGCATCGATCCGTATGCCAGCCTGGAATAAACGCAAAGCAACCTCACAGTCATTGTTTGCCACTGCAGTCTTCAACGCCGCAAAACATGCATTACTGTTTTCTTTTAGATGTTGTAGTACAGGATCGGCTAAAAGACTCGCATAAGGGCTTTGCGCTATCACAAACAAAATTGGTAAATCCTTAAAAACATCTTGGTTGGTTGTCCAGCTTAAAACATCGGAGACCGAATTCATTTTTTGCCTAACGGCATAATATAAGATTCCAACCAGCAATTGCGCAGATTCAGTTTTGTTGAGGGGAGAACTTGTAAGATCTATAGCATACTGGACCAGTCGCTTTATCGCCGCCATATCTGCTTGTGCTACAATAAAAATCTCCCGAGCGACATGGTCTACCGCATGCGCATAAAGCAATGGGGAGATCTGCTTTATTGCTGTTACATCATCTATATCTGTCGCCAACACTACCTTGACCCTTTCTGAGCGTTGCTTTGGATGAATATTGCTCATAAAGAAAGCCATACTAGCGCTAAAACCCAATAAGACTATTAATAATAAAAATAGATCTGACTGTCCTCGCCTTGCCATAGTTATTCCTTTACGTAGACCAGATTGCAACCGCCTGCTTTACATATTTTTAGCAGTTACTATTCTATTTGATTAGAATAACTAAAAGCAATATATTTTAATTCAATTTGATGGTCGTCCATTATTGCATGTCACATACGACATAATGAGCGTATCATCCCGGCCGCCAATATTGCAGCCTGATACGCTCTTATCACGGTAGGGGTCAATGCATACGATACAAAACCTGCAGACGCTATCATACGTTTTTCATCTGCAGTAAAATCGGCCTCTGGCCCGACAAGAGCTGCCACATGGTGGTCATCTTTGCCCTGCCTTGCGATCTGTGCCAATTGAACGCTCAAATCAGAAGAGGATAAGCCATTAGGATCAAAAAAATAACGTCCGCCTACAGCAGCCTTACAACTACTCAGGCCGTCTGAAAGGGAAATTGGTGGTAAGATAATCGGTATTTCAACATTTTTTGCTTGTTCGGCGGCTGCAATGCTAATACGCTCAAGACGCTTTAACTGCGTATCAGATCTCCATAGATTCCGTCCGCCCGCAGAAAAGAGCAATTGAATAACAGTAACTCCCATTTCGGTCAAGCCATATATCGCTTGCTCACAATGATCGTTTTTTAAAACAGGTAAAAAAAATGTAACAACAGGCCGTCGCTGAACATGAGTTGACCAGCAACAGTCAATTAATTCAACATGGTTTTTGTTGCTCAATGACCCAATTTTCGTTCGAACACTAACCATTCGACCAAAAAGAATAAGTGGATCGCCTTTTTTAAGGCGTAATACGCGAACAATACGACGAGATAACTCCTCATCCGTTATCTTTAATGTAGCACCGTGCGGTACATTGGTTGATAAGGATGGAACATACATAGCAAATTCATGCATGTTATGACTGCTTGCCAGCCCTTGAGCGGGCTACCAATCTTTGCCACAGCGCCTTTACCCTTAAAGCCCCTACGAAGAGCAATGCTCCAAATCTATGCAACCAAAGGCGCCATCTTGGCAATGATACCTCAGGAATCTGATCACAAATGTTGTTATATGATTCATGCCTTCCATCAATGTCATCATCATAATCTGAGTAATTTGCTTGAGATGCATAACTATCCGTTGCGACTTGGTCATGCGTTGCTTTAAGATACACGGTTCCCAATGAGCTCAATGCAAGCACGCATATAATTGAAAGGACGCTTGCACATTTCTGTTTTTTTAATTCCATCATTGTTTTCTATTTAGGCGCTAAATGATATTCTAAAAGTATGTTCGGTTTTTAAATGAAGAGAAACTATAGCACAATACCGCGATTACGACTAGTGGTAAAATCAGGCTGACAATCTGCATTTCTAAATTAATGATAACAGGTAGGATAAAACCTGAAACATTTCCAATAAAACGGTATTGCTTTGATTGACAAATAAGATGATTTATGTATAATGAGCTAAGAAGGGTAGTTTTGATATAAAACCCTGAAACAAATAATAGTACATTTTTTTTATTTTTTATATTTTTTACCTTTTGGAGATTTTAATCATGACTAAAAGAATTTTAATGATAAGCTTGCTAATGAGCAGCTTGATTGGACAAGTTGGAATGGCTATGAAGCAGGATCAGGATCAGGATCAGGATCAGCAGACCAGTTCTAGTTCTAGTTCTATACCACCGGCATTCGGTGAAGTGAATATACCGGACATAACATCTCCTCCTAGCTCAAACAGCAACAAAAACCCGGACCCGTCGTCAGTGCAGCAGCAGCAGCAGAACGACAACGACAGTAGTAGTAGTAGTAGTAGTAGTAGTAGTAGTAGTAGTAGTAGTGTCGGACCCACTGGCACGTTCCAGATGACAAACGACGTCGCCAATGCAGCAACGAACGTCACTAAATCGCCAAGCAAGCAACCATGGTCTACAACTGGCAGTTTAACATACGATAAATTACGCGAGGCCAATAGAACATTATGTGTATTTACTAATCCATATATCTGCAATACCCAGACTTTTGGAGCTAGTATAAAAGAGGTCGCAGAGGCGATACATCTTTTGGCTGATGAAACTAAAAACAGCAGGGCCAAAGAAAACGGCTATTTGAATCATATAGATGAGATCGCAGTGGCTGCTCATCAGAGATACAATGCGGTAAGCGCACTTGATATAACAGTATTGCACGAAGAGCTTAATAGCTTCTGCTCTCATGATGAAAACCAGGATCTCAGCGATGATGAGTATGGACATGTGCTGGTAAAAGAATATATTGAATCTAATATTGCAGAAGGGGTTGACCTCGGTAGATTTAAGATCAAGAACACACCCAGTGACAGTGCTACTGAAGACGAAAAAGAAGCATATAAAAAATATGTAAGCGGTGTTAAAGCGACGCTCAGATACCATATAGCACAGGAATTTAGAAGAAAAATTATAGGTCTCAACAAGCATGACCAGATTGAAAATGAACAAGCCACTATAGATCTAGTTGTCTATGGCACCAATGAACCTTGGTACGCACCAATTTACTACCCACATACTTTTCTTGGGCATAAATTGGGGCAATTCGCGAGCAATCACCACTGCTGGGGAAGCTTAATGGCTCTTATGTCTGGAGTTGGTATAGCTACAACAGCTGCTGCTCTTACCTATGCTACATACAAGGGCGCTAAGTGTGCTTTGCTCAAGTATTCAGAAAGCAACACTGAAGCCGATCAGCCTTTAGATACATCAGATATATCGAATTTATAAAATATCATAGCGAGAAAAATGAAACATAGCAGATACAAATGCTATGTTTCATTTTTCTCGCATAAATTTTTTGTGATAACCGGTCATTATAAAGCCATACGCAATAATGGCAGCAGAAATAATTATAAGAACCATTGATATACCGCGCTCAATAATACCAAGCGTATGCAGCAAAAGAAGTATACCAATACCCATAATCAAAAATCCTTTAATTTGGTGTGGTAACGATCTGATAAATGAGTTCATTTAATTCCTTTTTTTAGAGCTTTATTAAAAAAAACCTTATCTAAAAAACTATCACTGGTATGTGATGGTGTCTACAGCTGGCTAGCTGTCGGGTGTAAACAAAAGTATTAGCCGAGTTGACATAACATAAAAAACATATCGTCTACAAATTCGAAAAACAATGCATCGATCGTCGTTGCGAGCGTAAGCGAAGCAATCCAGCTTATATATACATTGTTTCATACAAGTCGTCCCAGCTAGCATTAAAAGATTCAATTAATTTTAATTTTTTGATTCTAGATCCGCCCTTGATCTGCTTTTCACGAATAATTGCTGCTTCCATGGTCTCAAAGGTTTCATAATATACAAGTAATATGCAGTCGTATTTCGTGGTAAAGCCAGACAAAAGCTTGTTTCTATGTTCATAAACTCTTCTAGATATATTCGATGTAACACCAACATACAGTGTTCCATTGGGCTTATTGGCCATAATATAAATCGCAGGTTGCTTCATAATTAATTTCTATTCCAAATTGCCAGTCGCCGTTCGATTATTTTACAAGGCTTCAGCTGGATTGCTTCGGCGCGAAGGGCGCCTCGCAACGACGAACAAATCATCGTTTTTTGTTTGTACAGTTTATATTTAAATGAATCTATTTTTTATTTTACAATCTAAACTAACACTTTTAATTACACTCCTAGCCGTCTTTCATTAGTGTCCGATTACCACTATCAGACTGCTTGATTGTAAAGCTATTGCCTTGCGCATACTTTTCCACCACCTCTTTATCGTGACAGGTGACCAGGATAGTAATTCCCAAATTCTGAGCCATTCGCTTGAGGCTCTCAATGATCATGAAAGCATTTTTTTTATCAAGAGTTGCTGTTGGCTCGTCAAGGAGTAAAACGTGTGTTGGTTTTTGCAGTGCCATTACTATTGCCAATAGCTGGCGCTGACCGCCAGACAAAAGATAGGCTGGCTTATCGACATTTATAGAAAATAATGCAACCGAATCCAGCAACGCGTTTTCCCCTCCAGCCTGCCCAAATGAAAATGATTTCAAGCTAGGATACTTTGGTAAATGTGCCAATTGCACGTTTTCCATAAAGGTAAATTGATTAGCGATCATGTTGTCATAATTTTGTTGTACCGTATGCACCTGTTTTGTAAATGTATCCGGCAACTGATTATTATCTGTACTATACAACAGCTCATTCAGCCGTATGCGAGCAAGAAGGAAAGATTTTTTGTCTATCGCACCTTGCAAAATAGCAAAAAATGTCGATTTTCCTACTCCATTATCCCCCTGAATAAAATGTACGTGATTAGGAATAAAATATACCGTTAAATCTTTAAAAAAGTAGTCGCTACTATTACTGTTATCAAACTTAAACGAAAGATTTTCAATCAACATAATTTATAATCCCAAACCATCATTAGGTGATCGAATAGGCTTATTGTAGTGGGTATATATCAAAAGCAATAATACAATTATTGCTTGGACTGCTGTAAAGTATTTCAAGTTAAAACCGATTTTTAATAAGAGTTGCTGCACCGTAAAGTAGGCACATGTGCCTACAAGCGGAACAATGATTGAAAAAGATTTCTTTATAAAGGTCAATCCCTTACCAAGCATGAGGGCAGTGATACACAAGAGCCCCTTGCCAACACCCATATTTAATTCAACAAAGCTGTTGGATTGTGCAAAAAGGTAACCACTCATACCGGCCAAAGCATTTGCAAGTATAACACCCGTAATAAAAACAAATGATGTAGAAATTTCATAGTTTTTAAAAAATTGTGGATTATTGCCATAAGCAGCATAACAATATCCAATTTCCGTTTTTAATAAAAAATAGATTGTTATGAAAACAGCAAAACCAATAATAACAAGCATGATCAATTCAGGATGCTGCGCAACAACATTAACGAGCGTGAGCGGATTATCCATTTTGTTTAATGAAACATATGCAGGACAAATAAATTGATTAATGCCATGAAATAATCCGGACGTAACAATACTACTCAGCAGATGCGCAAATTTACCTTTTTGCGTGAGCAGGCTGGAAACTATTCCTACAAGAGCGCCACCAACACAACTTGCAGCCACAACGATACACAGTATACCTATGAGCGGCAGATTGCTAGTACCCATAAGCACATATGATCCAAAAATCGCGCCTACTACATAAGCGCTTTCTATGCTTAAGTCCGGTATTTTCAATAATGAAAAACTAATATAAGCCCCAAACATAAGTGGTAAATGAAGCATCGACTGTTCTATAATCACCAACAACGTGTTTATCATGAGCTTGTTCTTCTCATTTGACCTTCGTGTGTAGATTTGCCTACTTGACCTTTCTTGAGCTCTCCTTGTGCGCTAGCCGCTCGCTGCCAGTCATCAGGTTCTTGCGCTTCTAACTGTTTTATCGTTTGGTCGTCAATATGCAAGCCTTGCGCTTCCATGGTCTTGCGATTTATCTGAATTCTAAAATGCGTCACAGCGCTTACAGGAATTTCATGCGGCGACATGCCCCATTTCAACATCTGTTCCATTTTTTTGGCAGCTTCACTTCCTGATTCATATTCAGTAACACCATATGCCAATGCCGCTCCTTTTTGGCCTGATGCCAAATCTGATGCTAAGAGTGTAACTCCATATCGGTTGCATAAGGTAATAAGCGCATCAATCCCTGCAACCACCGTATTGTCGGTCAGCACCAAAACAACATCCATCTTAGGCAGCAATGCCGAAACTTTTTGTTGAATTTCATTTGCCTGGTACACCTCAACGCTATGCAATGTTGCACCAAACCCTTTTGCGATGTTTTCAATCTCTTGTCTGGAGCGCTCCATTCCGGTTCCATGTGTTGGATCATACACAAGCAGTATATTTTTAACATTAGGTTTGAGTTTGTTGAGAAGCTCCATCTCTTTGCGATAATCATATGATAGATACACACCTGTAGACGATGCATTTAAAGCTTGAAGGCCCTGAGCAAATTCTGGGCCATCAACACCGCAAAAAATATGTTGGGTGCATAATTTCTTTTTGGCAAGGAGCTCTGAAATTATCTGTGAGCACCCGGCCCCGATAGTAAGGATCAGATCGTAATTACCACTTACAATCTCTTCTGCTTGCGCTCGCAACAATGTCTTATTGCCATTGGCGTTAAACGTAGTAAAGGTGTATAAATTACCAGGGCCATGTATCAAATCTTTATATTTATATGGGCCAAGTAGCGACTGAACCGTTTCTTTAAAGCCTTGCTCTATTTGTTCGAGCGCTAGATGCGTTGTTGGTGTAAATATAGCAACATTAACGTCTGATGCTTTAAGAGAAGGGCAATTAAGCCGCTGTGGCGACCGCAACAGAAAAAAAGCTACCGTCGCTCCAATAGCTGCTGTCAACATAAACACAATACTTTTTTTCATAATGTTTCTTTCTTGGTAATTCTTTACATGCAAAATGAATGCAAAAAGGTATATAAAATAGTGGTGCCTTGATCTAAATCTTTGATACTAATATGTTCATCAGTACCGTGTAAATTTGGAACAACGCTAAATGGGGTAAAGCCAATCACCTGAATGCCTCTGTGAGTATAAAAGCGAGCATCAGTGGTTGCTTGAAATACAAAAGGTTTTGGTGTTAGGTTATAATCTAAAACAGCCTGGGCAAGCGTTTTATAAAATATCGATTCCGATTTAATAGGTTTGAATCGCTCCTTGCTTGTCGCTAAAATTTCATACGTGATTGTTGTATAGTCTTGCAGTAGGGAATCGATTAAGGCAATACCTTCATCTAACGACAATCGAGATGGGATACGAATATCAATTGTGGCTTGGGCTTGTGATGGAATAACATTGAGTGCTCCATTGTTTGCACTCAATGATGTAATATGCATGCAAATAAGTTCGCCTGGCTGGTGTAACCCTACCAGGCGTTGTTGTGCAAGATTAAATGTAACAATTTTTGCCAAAAAATCGGTTAGTACATGAACACAATTTTGGGCAAATAATTCGCAAGCATGGGCTTGTAAGCCGCTACTTGTCACTCGTATCTGTATGGGCGTGCGCTCGTCAACCTTGATAAGCAACTCTCGGTTGCTTGCCGAGGGCATACCTTCATCTAACACATAGCCTATATTAAGCGAAGAAAAGATTGGATGTTCAACAAACTCTTTGGTCCCGTGAAAACCACCACGCTCTTCATCTGGCACCATAATAAGATGTATGGTTCTTTGTGTATTCAGTTGCTTTTGCTTGAGCATTTTTAGTGCAGCGTACTGAGCTACTCCAAGCCCTTTACAATCTTGTGTCCCTCTCCCATAGATAAGGCCTTCAGAAACAGTGCCACTAAAGGGAGGAAATCGCCATTCATCTAAATTGTCTGCCGGCACAACGTCCATATGATGATTTAATGCCAAAGAAGGCAATTCAAACGAGCTCCCCAGCATCGTAACGATAAGCATTGGATTGCCAGATGGCAACAAAAGCTCATTGACCAAAAAACCATCATCTAAGGCATGCTTCTTGAATAATGCAATAACAGATTGATAATCTGGATTCGGATATGCAGTATTAATGCATACGTAGCGTTGTAAAAAGTTAATCATGCCAGCTCTGAAAGATGTTTATTAATTTTTTTTAGACAATGGATAGGCAAGCACATATCCATACCCAGGAATAGCCTCTGAATCCGGTAAAGGGGCATATTCCAAAGATTGCGGATCAAACGAAGGCTTAAATGCATCATACCTACTAATCAATAACTCCCGATCAGATGCACACTCTAACTTACGTGTAATGTTGTTACAAAACCTATAAAAATGTGTGCAAATAGAACGCGTACGACCACCCAATATATCCGTATGATCACCAGATATACCCAACGCATTTGCCTTGGTCAGTCCATACACAAGAGCAACATACCGACTATTTTTACTTTTTATATCGGCAATAACATCTTCCGATATGCTCTCCAATGCTTCTTGGGTCAACAGCTTATTAACGCCACATCCTCGAAGTTTTTGACAAGTAAAATCGGAGCCGGTATAAATAAATGTTGATTTTAATGTTGATGAAAGCATAGTTCTTAGGCTCATTTCCAAGTTTGTTTTCTCAAATTCGAACGTTGGACTTACCCATAATAACATTTTAGCACCATTATTATCAGAAACGGGACATCCCTGGGCGCAAGCTTGCGCATCAGCTTCTACACAACGCAGCTCATTGGTAAGTATATAGTTAAGTTCATTTGGGTCAGTGATGCAAAATAGCTTTTTATAACCAATAACTCTCGAAGAGTTTTTAACAACAAAAAGCCTTCCTTTCTCTATTGCATCTTCTACATAGGACTTGCGAAATCGCTCGGGAACAATAACTATCTTACTACTGTCATTGCATGCTTCTGTATTAATCAGTTGCAATACACCGTCAATATCATCATTACTTGCACGATCATATGACATGCCAACCATACGAGCTACGGGAAGGATCGACAAGACAATAAAAACAAATAGATATATCTTTTTCATAATAATAAAACCTTTCTAACTATAAAACTATATTAACGTTGTTCTGTCTTAAAAACTAATGAAGTGGCTATGTGCCACAAAAAATATATGGGCTTGCGCCCAACGTCCTAAATGAAAAAAATGAATGAATATGTCTGAGCTATAATGCAAATCGATAGTCAGAATATTGGGATGCGGGCTAATTTTGGCAGAGCCAAACATACCCCGCAAGGGAAACTGATTGAAGATCGATGATGTTTGAAGTTAATATATTTTCCATACATTACCTTGCCCTTAAACAATGTGTAACAAAGATGTACAATACACTAACACCAATATGTTCAAAATTCAACTATTACAAAAAATCAGGAGGGCTGTTTTTTTACTTCAGCTCTCCTGATAATAGTGCATTGAAAGAACGATACGATCTGCTAAATATACAAATATGCACTCCCATGCGATAATCGCTTACATTCCTCATCCATTGTCGCACTCATAACGTAGGATATACAAAACAAAGCTACTAGTCCTATCTTTACAATATTTGCAACAGCAAGTAATACGAATGCAAGCGCCTGTAACCTATTCATAATGATTCCTTTTCTGAATCGAAAGCCAACCTAATTTACGCAGAAAACGCAAATCCAAATAGCTTCTGTACCGTTGGAAGGCTTGAAAACAAATCAAAAAATACAAATGCATATCGAACAATCTGTTGGATACGCATGACGTTTCGATATATATGTTGTATAAAAGCAGACCATATCTAAGCACAGATAGTATTGCAGTAACATAGTTAGCTACACATACATGTCTAGCAGTAAAAACCAATATGATTAAGTGTGATTTGCCTCGTTAAGATGCAAACCGTACGCATTGCAAAAGCGCCCTTGTTGGGCGCGATATTTTTCATAAAATGTACTCCTTTTAAAGGACTATGATTAGAACTACGAACAACACTGCTTACTGCATGCATTCATAGCACAAAAATTGATTAAGCACAATGTACTCACAAGTCAATCTGGGGTGTTATACTACTCAAATCCTACGTACGTAGACACCATCACTGAATGAGGCAACCAGCATCTATTGGGTCGCTGCACCTGTTATGCATTTGCCTTTGATCGGGCTTGCACCGCATACGCTTGATCAGCTCAAGTTGATCTGACGAAAAAAGACCTGCAAGGGCCGAAATTCCGTTATCCGTAATAGCGTACTGGCAGTGCGTAAGGCCCGCATCATCCATCGTTATAACCGCTTCCTTATAATGCTTGGACAACAAATGTACCAGATGGCCCTGCAAAGCTAATGTTTTGAGCAATTCTGCATTTTGTCTATGGAGTCGTTCTTGCTGTTCTTGGAAAGACTCCTCTGTTATTCCACGCTTTATTCGTTTTTTTTCTTTGTCATATTCTACAAATACTCGATCTATGAGAGCCTCTGTTACAGTTTCGCTCAAAGATTCTACCATGCTTGTCGTCACTATTTTAAGGGCAATTGAATCAAGATCTGCATAGGTTGTATCAGAACGATTTTTTAAGACCATCGCAAGATGTTCTGACGCGTGCTCGCCCAATTTAAATGTAGATTTTGATATTTTGTCCTGCAATACCTTGAGTCGCATAGCAGCGCTACTTACATTGCCAAACAATATGGTCTTTAAAAACATTCTGCTTTTAAGCTGCTCTGACAAGCCGTTATCATTATTCATAATTCCGATAAAAAAAAATTTGGCATTATATTTTTGATTGTCAATCTGCTGACACAATGCCGCTTGGCAATTATCAGACAACCCATTCAATCCATCAATAACCAAAAGCATTGGCCTATCGCTCATAAAATCCTGTTCAAACAATATACGTAATTTTTTTACATCATAGTTGCCACATGGTCCAGAAGTAAATTTTGTACTATGCGCAAGCTTGGTGCACCATGAAGGCGCCAATCTACTTAATGTGTATGCTATCGCTAGTGCGGTAGTAGTTTTGCCAGTGCCGGAAGGCCCTACAAAATACGTTGAGCGGTATCCAACTTTATTGCGTAATGCAGGATTGACCAAGCAATCTACCAGTGAATGGATATCGTTTGATGCATTATGAAAAACCGCATCTAACTCTTTTACATGCTCACCATGGAATTCTTTAA
>JABDES010000010.1 GCA_013286935.1 Candidatus Babelota bacterium | reverse complement strand
CTATTGCCAATCAAAAATATTACAGTCCCTGATATACTACTTTAACGCCAGTTCGGGATAAAGATTTAAGTGAAAATTCATCTGGTTCGTCGTTGCGAGGAGCCTTTGGCGACGAAGCAATCCAGAAAAATGAAAGATTTTACAACATGAGCGGCGTTATGAACAAAAAGATAAAGAATTTTGAACTGGATTGCTTCGGACGGAGCCTCGCAACGACGATCTGTAATTCCTTAAACCGAGCTGGCGTTACTTTACAATTATAGGTCAAAAACAGACTGTTGAACCTCTGGTTCCGGTTCTGACATGCCACTGCATCCAGGCTTTGGTGATTTTTTAGGATATAGATACCTGTAAAGCTTGATCAGTCCAAATAATGCCAACGATGCAGCCACAACAGCTACTATTCCTTTTTTTGCAGTATCATGTCGTTTAATTTTTATCAATGCATTTAAAAGCTTTTTCGAATCTGCAGCAGCTTTCGCAGCACTAATCGGTGTAAGACTGGTATAATCATTCATACCATACGTTATAGGCGCGCCTTCAGGATACACATCATACCTAGGTTCATAATGGTCTATCCTGTACTGCAAACTCTTTATACCATTACCAAGATATTCTAACAAATCATCTCTGGTATTCGGTCTATCTAGGAGCGCCTTGGCCAATTTGTCAAAATATTCAAGATCGTTTGCCTGCTTGTCTGGTAATTTTCCATAAACAACATCCTCATAATCTTGGCTAGTATCCAGAGAAGCACACAAAGCAACTGTCGTAAAACAAAAAAAGATGGCAACTAGATTGAATAGTGAAATGCATCTTAGCATGTGAAACTCCCCACTTACTAATGTAATTATGTAGTAGATCGTACATTTGAATCATAATACATAATAACACACCTAGAAAATAAAATGCAATAAAAAAATAATGTAACTATTGTAAGCTATTGAACCTTTAATGAATTTTAATTTGAAATTCCAAAAAAGACTTAAAGGAGATACGGCCCTCTCGTTACAAGAGAATAAAACAATAAAGCCCACACAAGAAATTATTAATAATTTCTTGTGTGGGCTTTATTTTATTTTCACTAATAACCGTACCAGACTAAAAGGCTGCACGATGTCTTAGCTGCTTATTGACTATCGACCTCTAGAGCCCCAGCCACCACCGCTGCCGCCGCCACCGCTAGATTTACGAAAGCCGCCGCCGGATGATGGGCGTGATGAGCCACCAGAACCGCCGCCATGGCCACCAAAACGTCCGCCACCACCGCCACCACCACTGCGTGGTTCTTGCGGACGAGCTTCATTAACAGTCACTGGTCTGCCACCAATATCTTGACCATTAAGCTCGTCAATTGCACGCTGAGCATCAGCATCAGCTGGCATTTCAACAAAAGCAAATCCACGTGGATTGCCAGTAAAACGGTCTTTAATTATCTTAACAGAAGACACTTCACCAAATTCTTCGAATCTTACCTTGAGTGTCGTTTCGTCCACAGAATGGGCTAGATTACCAACATAAATGTTCATCAGAGTATTTCACCTAATATTAAAAAATACAAACTTACCTTAAAACCAAAAAAACGTTATTTCGCTATCTAACCCTTCCCTGAACAGATTTTTAACATACGTTCAAAATAGCATAAAAGTTATAAGGAGTAAATGAATAGCTTCTCTAATTTCAAAAAATAGCATTTCTAATGGCTTATTAGTGTGAAATAAAATAAGAAATTTCTTCGCTCGTCATATATCGCCATTTACCAACAGCTAAATCACCAATGCCAACACTACCTATCGCAATGCGTTCAAGAACAATAATCTTATAAGAAAAATGTTCCATCAACCGTCGCAAAATGCGATTTTTTCCACTATGCAATGTAACCAACAAATGCGTATAGCGTCTTTTAGATTTTTCATATTCTATCTGATCAACCCTTAACATGCCGTCCGACAGACGCACACCCTGCCTGACCTGTTCTAAGTCTTGCTGTAGAAACGGCCTATCAACGATGATTCTATATTTTTTTGAAACATTATTGCGTGGATGCGCTATGGATGCCGAAAAATTTCCGTCATTTGTCATCAATAAAAGGCCCGATGTATCTTTGTCTAGCCTACCAACAGGATACAATCGTCTTTTTGCCTTACCAGAAATCAGATCACTGACCACTTTACGATTGCGCTCATCATCATTAGTTGTCACATAGCCCCGTGGTTTATGCAATGCAATATAAATCTTTTCTTCGCGGCCAATGCCTTCTCCATCAATAGCAACTTTTGCTGTATCAGAAACTCGAAACCCCGGATGGGATGCTACTATTCCATTGACTGTAACTCGTTGCGACCTAATAAGATCAACCGCTTTTCTACGTGAACAAATTCCCGCATGAGCTAAAAATTTATTTAATTGCATAATCTTTCAAATCTTAAAAAACTCTATACTTAATTCACACTACCACAAATATCTTATTTTAACACCTTTTTAAAGATGTTATTAATAATTTATAATTGTAGACACCTTGTTTTACAATAGAATAATAATGATTGATTGGTATTCGTAAAAAACGAATGGGGCCGCAGATATTTTAAAATCTTCAAAAATGGAGTGGTAATTCAAGACAAAGGATTGTAAAACAAACAATCCACGAAGCATCTATCTGAAAACTCTGGGATAAAAAGTATACATTTTTTGATGCAAAGTAAAAAAAAAGACCGCGATTAAGCGGTCTTTAATCTGGCAGTACTTATTTTTCCAGGCCGTCTCCAGCCAAGTATCGTCAGCGCTGTGGACTTTACTACCGTATTCGGAATGGGAACGGGTGTGACCCCACAGCTATATCCACCAAAACCTTTAAAATTTTTTCTTGTGAAGAAATATTTGCGAACTAACGCCCGATAATCTATTTTTTAACATGCAACTAAAACGTTCGACCTATTAGTACTGGTTAGCTGAACACATTACTGTGCTTACACACCCAGCCTATCGACCTTGTAGTCTTCAAGGGGTCTTAAAAATGCCAATCTACTGAAAACTTACGCTCTCAGATCAATTGACAAGGGGTATCTCATCTTGGGGCAAGCTTCCCGCTTAGATGCTTTCAGCGGTTATCTCTCATAGACTTGGCTACCCAGCGCTGCTCTTGGGGAACAACTGGAACACCAGAGGTCTACCCATCCCGGTCCTCTCGTACTAGGGACAGCCCCCCTCAAATACCCTGCGCCCACAGCGGATAAGGACCGAACTGTCTTACGACGTTCTGAACCCAGATCACGTACCGCTTTAATTGGCGAACAGCCAAACCCTTGGGACCTTCTTCAGCCCCAGGATGCGATGATCCGACATCGAGGTGCCAAACCTCCTCGTCGATATGGGCTCTTAGAGGAGATTAGCCTGTTATCCCCGGCGTACCTTTTATCCGTTTAGCAATGGCCTTTCCATACAGAACCACTGGATCACTAAGTCCTGCTTTCGCACCTGCTCGACCTGTTTGTCTTGCAGTCAAGCCTTCTTCTGCCTTTACGCTCTACAGACGATTTCTATTCGTCATGAGAAGACCTTTGAACGCCTCCGTTACATTTTAGGAGGCGACCACCCCAGTCAAACTACCCACCAGACAATGTCTTTCGCCCGGATTACGGCACGAAGTTAGATTTTCAAATCAACAAGGGCGGTATTTCAAGGACGGCTCCATTGGTGCTAGCGCTCCAACTTCAAAGCCTCCCGCCTATCCTACACGAATTAATCCAAAAAACAATGTCAAGCTATAGTAAAGGTGCACGGGGTCTTTCCGTCCTGCTGCGGGTAATGGGCATTTTCACCCATACTACAAATTCACTGAGTTTGTCATCAAGACAGCGCTCAACTCGTTACGCCATTCATGCGGGTCGGAACTTACCCGACAAGGTACTTCGCTACCTTAGGACCGTTATAGTTACGGCCGCCGTTTACCGGGGCTTCGATTCAAGGCTTTACTCCGAAGAGCTGACCTCTCCTGTTAACCTTCCGGCACTGGGCAGGCGTCAGACTCTATACTTCCTCTTACGAGTTCGCAGAGCCCTGTGTTTTTGTTAAACAGTCGGTTGAGCCTCTTTATTGCAACCCTTAAATGCATCTCAGATAAATCTGAAAAACAAGCAGGGCACCCCTTCTCCCGAAGTTACGGGGCTATTTTGCCGAGTTCCTTAATGACAATTATCTCAACGCCTGAGCATTTTCAGCCCACCTACCTGTGTCAGTTTGCGGTACGATCACTCGAAGATTCGCTAGAAGTTTTTCTAGTCAGTGTGGGATCAGTCAAACACACCTCTCCTTACGGATTGGAATGCCCTTAACACCTCGAGGTTAACGATTTTGCGGATTTTCCAACAAAATCCCTTTAAATGCTTAGTTTGACATCCATGCATCAAATCAACCTACCCTACTGCGTCACTCCTTCACTCAAACACCTTAAAGTGGTACAGGAATATTTAACCTGTTTCCCATCGCCTACTCCAATTGGCCTTGACTTAGGGTATCGACTAACCCTGAGTGGATAATCCGATCTCACGGAAACCTTAGGTTTACGGCGAACAGGAATTTCACCTGTTTTTTCGTTACTTATACCAACATACTCACTTCTCTGGCCACGTGACCTGTCTTTTCAGTCAGGCTTGTATCTGCCAGAGAACGCTCCCCTACCTCCGTTTTGCTCCAAAGAGCAAAACGAATCATAGCTTCGGCGGTTCGTTTAGCCCCGTTTGTTTTCAGCGCAAAAGCACTTGACCAGTGAGCTATTACGCTTTCTTTAAAGGATGACTGCTTCTAAGCCAACCTCCTGGCTGTCTTTGCATTTTCACTTCTTTTACCACTTAACGAACACTTAGGGGCCTTAGCTGATGATCTGGGCTGTTTCCCTCTCGACTATGAAGCTTATCCCCCACAGTCTGACTCCTGTCTTCCAAAACTGCAGCATTCTGAGTTAGTAAAAACCCGGTAAGCTTGCGCCCCCAAAATTTCAACTGTGCTTTACCGCCGCAATAAATCCAACAAGGCTATACCTAAATATATTTCGGGGAGAACCAGCTATTTCCTAGTTTGATTAGCCTTTCACTCCTATCCACACCTCATCCGAGCAGTTTTCAACCCACACCGGTTCGGACCTTCATTTTGTGTAACCAAAACTTCATCCTGGACATGGATAGCTCACTAGGTTTCGGGTCTACCCAGCATTACTAACGCCCTATTCAGACTCGCTTTCGCTGCGGCTCCGTTCTTTCAAAACTTAACCTCGCAATACTAGATAACTCGTTGGCTCATTATGCAAAAGGTACGTGGTTGCGCGTACGTATACATCGCTTCCACCGATTGTAGACAATTGGTTTCAGATTCTATTTCACTCCCCTCCCGGGGTTCTTTTCACCTTTCCCTCACGGTACTTGTTCACTATCGGTCATCAAGTAGTATTTAGCCTTACCCGATGGTCCGGGCTGATTCCCACAAAATTTCACGTGCTCTGTGGTACTCGAGAACTAAGATATCGCGCTTATTATCTTTTTATTTACAAGGCTGTCACTTTCTTTGGCCGTCCTTTCCAGAACTGTTCAACTAAAATAAAAGCATACGACTCAAGACCTGTGCATCTTGACCTCTTAACCTCACTACCCCTATATCACAACGCGTACAGGCTATCACATGATATAGGTTTAGGCTCTTTCCGTTTCGCTCACCACTACTCAGGAAATCACGTTGTTTTCTTTTCCTAGCGCTACTTAGATGTTTCAGTTCACGCCGTTAGCTTTCTCAACCTATATATTCAGAAGAGAATAACTTGGGTTCGCCAAGTTGGGTTTCCCCATTCGGACACCCCCGGGTCATCGCTTGATTGGCAGCTCTCCGAGGATTACGGCAGCCTTCCACCTCCTTCATCGCCTCTTGATACCAAGGCATCCACCAAAAGCCCTTTTCAATTAATCACAAATCGAATAGACCTATCAAGAAATTTAATTCGCAAATATTTCAAAGATCACAAGAATTTATAATCACAAAATCTCAATGTAACAAAACAATATGGCTGGTGGAGGTGAGCGGATTCGAACCGCTGACCTTCCGCGTGCAAAGCGGACGCTCTACCAACTGAGCCACACCCCCAAAAAACGCAAACTAAAAAGATAAAAGGACCTAAGGCCCACCACTTTGGTTGAAAAAATTTATGGTGGGCCTAAGTCGACTTGAACGACTGACCTCTCCGTTATCAGCGGAGCGCTCTAACCAACTGAGCTATAGGCCCATAAATTGAAAAGGTCTGGTTGCCAACGACACATCAATAAACACACTAAATAGGTACAACGTCGTTAAACGCTACCAAATACTCCTTCGAAAGGAGGTGATCCAGCCGCAGGTTCTCCTACGGCTACCTTGTTACGACTTCACCCCAATCACTCCTCATACCTTAGGTACCCGCCTCCGGTAAAGGTTAGCAAAGATAACATCGGGTACAAACAGCTTTCGTGGTGTGACGGGCAGTGTGTACAAGGTCCGTGAACGTATTCACCGCGCCGTTACTTATACGCGATTACTAGCGATTTCAGCTTCATGGGGTCGAGTTGCAGACCCCAATCCGAACTTAGACTGGCTTTACGGGATTGGCTTACCTTCACAGATTTGCGACCCTTTGTACCAGCCATTGTAACACGTGTGTAGCCCTAGGCATAAGGGCCATGAGGACTTGACGTTATCCCCACCTTCCTCCTGGTTTCCCAGGCAGTCCCGTCAGAGTGCTTTGCAAAAGCAAATAGCAACTAACAGCAAGGGTTGCGCTCGTTAGAGGACTTAACCAAACATCTCACGACACGAGCTGACGACAGCCATGCAACACCTGTGTAATTGTCTGAACCGAAGCCCAGAAGATTGTATTTCTACAACTGTCAAAAACATGTCAAGCCTAGGTAAGGTTCCTCGCGTAGTGTCGAATTAAACCACATGTTCCACCGCTTGTTCGGACCCCCGTCAATTCCTTTGAGTTTTAATCTTGCGACCGTACTTCCCAGGCGAATCACTTAACGCGTTAGCTACGACACCAATCCGGCAAAGCCAGACTGACGTCTAGTGATTATCGTTTACAGCGTGGACTACCAGGGTATCTAATCCTGTTTGCTCCCCACGCTTTCGTGCCTCAGCGTCAGGAATGGACCAAAAAGCTGCCTTCGCCATTGGTGTTCCTCTCGGGATCTAAGCATTTTACCGCTACTCCGAGAATTCCACTTTTCTCTTCCATCCTCTAGCACACCAGTATCCATCGCATGTCCCTAGTTAGGCCAGGGGATTTAACGACAGACTTAATGCACCGCCTACGCACCCTTTACGCCCAATTATTCCGAATAACGCTTGCACCCCTCGTATTACCGCGGCTGCTGGCACGAAGTTAGCCGGTGCTTTCTTTAGAGCTACCATCATATCTTGCGTATATTACCCGCAAGCCTTTTTTCACCCTTAACAGGAGTTTACAATCCAAAGACCTTCATCCCCCACGCGGCGTCGCTGCGTCAGGCTTTCGCCCATTGCGCAATATTCCTCACTGCTGCCTCCCGTAGGAGTCTGGACCGTATCTCAGTTCCAATGTGACCGTACACCCTCTCAGGCCGGTTAGCCATCATCGCCTTGGTAGGCCATTACCCCACCAACTAGCTAATAGCACGCAAGCCCATTCTCTAGCGACAGCATAAAGCCGTCTTTGTCCGCAAGGACACATGCGGTATTAACTTCGATTTCTCGAAGGTATTCCTCACTAAAGAGGAGGTTCTCACGCGTTACTCACCCGTCCGCCGCTGTACTCATCCCGAAAGACTTTCTCGCTCGACTTGCATGTGTTAGGCACGCCGCCAGCGTTTATTATGAGCCAGGATCAAACTCTCCATCACAAAATTGATATATTAAAAGTGCCGTTGGTTTCAACAAGCCAGACCTTAACTTTACTGACTTAGTTTGCTGTTGTTTTGTACATTTCAAAGATGACAACCTCTCCAATTAAGTTGATGAAAAAGATTATACACCCACTACACCCTAAGTCAACATTTTTTATAATATTTTTTAAAAATCTTTTTGCGAGCTACCAAGATCACATACGCAATTAATGAATAATATGCAAGTTAACTCTATATTTGATCACACAGGCCTCACATTTGAGCATTATAGCCAATGCAAACAATACTGGATCTGATAGACAGATAGTCCATTCTCAAAGCCCTATTACTTTTTATGCGGCACAAAATCTATTTTGTACAAAAGATTGTCACGAATACTCGTTATTTTGGTTGAAAGCCATGTTGCAGCTACAACAGACAATGTCACAGCAGCACCTATTTGCACAGCCCTAACTGTTCGTTCTTGTTGCTCTTTATCCTCTTTTTCTTTTTTTTCTTGTACCATTCTTGTGTACTCCTTTTTAGCCATATCCCGCTCCGTTAACCGAGCCTGTAACTCCTTATCTGCCAGTAAAGGTTCATTTTTTTCCAGCGCATTAAGGTATTCAATTTCTTCTTCCGTTGCTTTTTCCATTATCTTAGATGTTTCTGACGCAAACTTTTTATCTATCTCTTTGTTACGCTTGTCATACTTCTCATCCATTTCTTTCCACGCTTTCTTCAAACGACTATTCATCTCCTGGTCAGTAAGCCCCCAAGGCCTATTGTTTTTTATGTTAAGAGTAACTTCATTGAACTCACGATTTTTCAGATTCTTTTGATTGCTCTTATAGGATGCTTTTTCTGCGTCTAATAATCTTATTTTTTCGTCGGTGTAAATATTGGGATCATTTAATTTTTCGTTAAACGCAGCCTTTTGTGAGGATGTATAAGCATTTTCGATGGCAGAAATAGTTGCTTCAGCACCAACAGCAACCACACCGCCAGCAACGATAACGCTTCCCAAAGCTCCCGCCATTGTCACTAAGCCACCAATCAGATTATCAATTGCTGCGCCAGAAGGATCAAAAGGTGTTCTTTTTCCACTTCTTTGCTCTGTTCGACTTGTTGCGCTCGCATTCTTTTTTTCACGTTCCAACTGACTTTTAAGATCACTCCAAATTTTTGTACCATAAAAACAAAAATCCACGACCCAATCGCCATTGTCAGCCGGAACAACCAATCTATGCCATGCCTGATCATCAAAATATTGAGGCTCTATACCACGAGATGGAACAGCAAAACCAGCCTTTATAGTGCTTCCAAAAGCAAGCGGATTTAAAACAGTCCTTGGGTTACCTGTTATATGCTGCTTTAGTTCAAGGATTGGTCCCACACCAGGAAGGTTTATTGTTTCAGTAAAAACATAGGTCCTATTACGTTCAATACCACGGTTACGCGCTAGTTCAGCAATTAAAGGAATGCCAGCCTTCACATCGATGGGGGCAACCTCACTAACGTCGCCAAAGTTGGGGTAATGGGCCGCATTGTCAACCGGTTTACGATCCGTCGCCTCAAAAGTAAATGTGCTCTTTAATCTATCTTTTGTTCCGTTATACAAATAAACAACAGTCCTAGGGCGAAGCTTTGAAAGACGCGTTACATCGGCGGCGGAGTATCCAATTGAGAAAATGATTACTGCCAACGGTATATATTTTATGAAACCAAAACTCATATCGCCCCCTCAACACTCTTTAATATGTATATGTACTATATATAATTAAACACAAATTATGAATTATGCTATCAAGGCGGAATATAGAAAATCAAGAGTTTGATTACATTCCGCATTGATCAACGCACAATGCAAAAACCTAACCCTTAATGTATGCCTAAGTAACGCATGAATTGGCATACTATATATTTTTATAGTATGCCTCATAGAAAATGTTATAGTTAACACTACTCGTGTAACTTGCAATATGATCAAGCATGTGAAGAGGAAGGGACCTATCACCAATGGCGCTATGGGCTCACAAATAATAAAAAGGTGATGTTAATGTCACAAATATACTTAACACAAGGAACTCCCATGTTAGACAATAATCAGTATGGATTTTCGTATTTTTTAGCATTATTTATACCTATAATGTTTTTTGGTTTATGCGCTACAGATTTGCAAGCCGCATATGACCTGCCAATTGAAGGTCATAAAAAAGCCCTACTACAATACCACGTTCACCAACGAAGTCCCGATTGGATTAAAGCTGAAATTCTGGAGCTAGAAGACCTCAAGCAACAGTTATCAGATCCATTAACCAAAGGCAAACCTACCAAAAGAAGCCCGGACGAGATTGATACAGAGCTACAAAAGTGGCAAACGATTCTCCCTAAGGTAGAACTGTTACATAACAGGGAACAAGCAAAGCGAGAAGAGGACAAAAAAGACCGCGACATAGTTCGAAATTTCAGTTTGGCTGCAGGAGCCACGGCTGGCGTAGCAAGCACACTGTTACTAACCGCAGCAACTTATGGATTAATAAAACTGTATCAGCGGTATAAGAATAGGTCTAAAGACCCTGACGCAAAGTAACATCAAAAGGATGATCATGCTAAAAATACGTATAAAGATGGGTAACACATTTGCACAACACATCTTGCTATTATTATCCATGGCTTTTTGCAGCTTGACTGTAATCAACCTACAAGGCTCAGGCGAACCAACGACAGCTGATAATGATTATGATTATGATTATGATTATGATTATGAAAACCTGGCAAAATACTATTATTATGGCAAAGGAATAAGTCCTACCAACCTTGCAATAGAAATAGGAAAGCTCAAAAGCCAACTTAATAGCAATCAAAGCCCTGGAGCACAAAAACAAATAGAGAAGTATATGAAAATTGGCCCGTATCTATCACTCTTGGAACGCAGAGAACAACAATTAGCTCGGGAAAAGAGGGATTTTCAAAATTCAAGAGAAAAAAAGTTCGCCATATTGTTCACTGGATTAGGCGCAACAGCAGGATCAGCAGCAACTATTGTATTAGTAGGCATTGCATATGGACTGATAAGGCTTTATAAGCATTATCGGAAAAAATCGTCACCACTCGAGCCTGATCAACCCGAAATCGATCAAAATAAAAACTCAACAAACACACCTCAAGTATCACCAAATTAACGTTATGGTGATGAGTTATGTAAAAATTCTTTCAAAAGAGTAACCCTGTTGGCCCCTGATACATTACCAATAGCAGCCGAAAGCGCGCTATACTGCCCAATAACAATGCACACCTTTTGTGCACGAGTCAATGCTGTATACACTAAATTTCGCGCAAGTAGCATAAAGTGCTGCATAAAAAGCACTATGATGACTGCTTGGTATTCTGAACCCTGACTCTTATGAATTGAGATCGCATACGCCAACATCACCTCATCGAGCTCATTTGATTGATAAGTCACAACCTGCTCAAAAAAGAGCACATCTATAACCTGTAATTCCATGTCAACGCGCACAACGGTTCCAACATCGCCATTAAACACTGCCTTATCATAGTTATTTTTAATCTGCATGACACGATCCCCTAGCGCATATCTAGTGCCAGCATAACTTAGGGCAGGAGAGCTGTAAGCCGTTGGGTTTAGCAAAGACTGTAAATCATGGTTCAATGTAATTGTGCCAGCAGTACCTTTGTTCATAGCAGATAACAAGATGGATTCATCAGCAGCAATCGCGCAAGATGGTAAATAATTACGATAAATTTTTGCTAAATGGCTTGGAATATTTTCCGGATTATCTTCCTTTATGAAAAAAAAATCACGCTTGCAATTCGGCAAGTTGAGCACTGGCATCATACCTGTGTTAATCCTATGCGCATTGGCCACAATAAGGCTATTTTCCGCCTGTCGAAAAATATGGACCAACCGCGTATGAGCCATCTTGCCACTCGATAGCATATCTGCCAAAAAATTACCAGGACCCACAGACGGTAACTGATCGACATCACCAATAAAAACTATATGCGCTCCCTGTGGCACTGATTTCAAAAGAGCATGAGCTAAAAAAATATCTATCATCGATGTTTCGTCAATGATAATACATTGGACATCTAACTTATTTTTTTCATTGCGAGTAAACCGCATTACGTTCGGATCAAACTCAAGCAATCGATGAATTGTCAGTGCAGCTTTTTTCGTGGCCTGCATCATTCGTTTAGCTGCACGTCCAGTTGGTGCTGCTAATTGGTATGTAATGCCATTATCGTCTAGCATCTGCACGATAGATTTAATGACAGTGGTCTTTCCAGTACCGGGACCACCAGTTACAATACTAACTTTGTTTGATAGAGCCATGAGAATAGCTTCTTGTTGCTGCCCATGTAGGTCAACATGTCCTGAGATGCTCCATTTGGCATAGACATCATCAATATCGGGTAATAAAGGAGTGCGTGCACTCTGTAGCGCTGATAATAAATCTGCACAGCCCTTCTCGCTAAAATAATGTTGCGCCAAGCAGATAAGATTTTTAGAATTATGCGCCACATAACATACTTTTCCGAGACCATGAAGCTGATCTAACGATTCGGAAAAATCTGCTTGGCGCGATTCATGTACAAGCTCTAACAAGGAAAATGTCTTTTGAGATAGCTCTACATCTTCAGCATAAAGACTTCCAGAAAGAGTCATGGTACTTAATGCATGCAAAATACCGGCACAAATACGCTTGCTTCCTTCATGCGAAAATCCCATCCCTTTTGCAAGCTGGTCTGCAAGCTTAAATCCTATCCCCCATACTTCTGAAGCCAATCTGTATGGGTTTTCAGTTACAACGTCTAACGTTTGAAGACCATACCGTTTGTATATTTTCGTAGCATACGTAATTGAAATACCTTTATCCTGAAAAAACAGCATAAGGTGAGAGATCTCCTTTTGTTCCTTCCAACTAGCCATAATGGCGCCACAACGCTTTGCACCTATACCAGGAACCGTCGATAATCTTTCGGGAAATTTATCAATAATTTCAAGAACCTTGCAGCCAAAACGCTCCACTAAACGATGTGCATATGAAGGCCCTATTCCTTTAATTACCCCAGAGGATAGATATTTTTCAAGCCCTGCAACGCTTGTAGGAACTTGGACCGCACAGCGAGTTGCATTAAATTGTTTTCCAAATTTTGGATGTACCTTCCACTCGCCCTGTAGATTGACCAATTGACCGGCATGCAATTGAGACGCAGATCCTTGGACCGTAATCTGATTTTTTGTATTTGCAATACATACAACAAATACTACAAATCCGTTTTCCGGATTTGTATAGACAATACGCTCAACTGTCCCCTGTAGCTCTTGAATACTATTTGACATTTATACAGCAAACCGTTTCTTTTCAAAAGATTCCCAAAGCTGTTTTATTGTAAGAGGCGTAATATCAGTTATTGAAAGACAATCAAGATGATTAATTTTTACATACTTTAGAAACTCTAAGCGCAAACGGCCATCTTTAAAAACGGAATGTAACACTTTTTCAAATAGGCGCCATTTCTCTGAACGTTCTTCAAATTGACGACGTGCTTTTGGACAACTGTTGAGTATATCACTCAGGCAATTTAAAAGATCTATACAAAACACAGTAAATTCACTGACTGTATTAACCTTGTCATAAAAAATACGTTCTTCTAATTCTTCAGGGGTATGCGCCCACAGAAGAACAATACTATCTGAACGATTCCGCTTATGACATGATTCTTCAATGATAGCGCCAAAAATTGGCTTTGCGCCTCTGGCGATAGAGTTAAGTCTGTCAGATGCCTTTAAAAACTCAGATTTCATAGTAAGAAGAGCTTTTGACATTTCAATATAAAATTTTGCATTTGAAGCATAGCTTATATCTTTACCCATCTGTATTTCGTCACGCTCTAATTGACTAATGTCTTGAGCAGATACCCGTTTATTATTAATTGTATACCTACCCAGACGAGCCCCGTTGCTTTTGTCACCCCACATAATACCTAATACTTCTCGTTTAAATGAATACACACGCTCAATTGCATCTGCATTCATGACATTTCCATCTACCAAAGCAAGCATGGGTGACTCCAACCTGAGTGGTTGCGCCTTGCATTGTAACTGCTCCTCTATAATCGCGGATACTTCTAGCTGATTAAGGGTAAAAAAAATTACACCAAGGCTATATACAACAAACCTTAAATCAACATATTTCATCAACTCCCTTTCAAACTTAATGGCTATAAAAAGCCACAGCTCAATAACAGAAAATAATAGAACTTACGCTTTACACTATTTTTATGTTTAAAAACAAACCGAACAATGCACAAGGCCTGTAAAGTCTTTCCCAATGCCGCGGCTATAGACGGTAGCATCCAAAGCCAACCCCATTGTAAGGTCACAAGATTCACCATACAAAGTATAATCTAGCCCTGCCAACAACTTATATTGAACGGCATGAGGTAACTTATTCTTTGCCAGATCGAAACTATTTACGGTAGCTGCATCAGAATATACGTGAGGCATAGACTCACGAGTTTGCACCCACCAATCTGTTCCCAAAAAGCATTTCCATGAATCCGTTTGATAGAACATAGTATTTGTTGCGCGAAAAATTGGACCGGGAAGCACTGTTGCACCCGATCCAAATAAATAAAATTTATTAATAAACTCTTTTTGCAAAAACAAAAGATTGCTAAGCGCAACAGCATTACTTGAGCTATCCGAAAAATCTCTTGTTGCAAACCCCTGCGTATCAACCTTATACACAAAAAGACGACGCTCATAAGCGGGCAAAAGCCCCTCTACCGATATGCGGCCTTTAAAGAATATGCAACGCATGCATTCATAATCTATCCATTCCGACAGTGGACTTGTGTAAAGAGCTACTATGCCTAATCCTACATGCCTATTATTTCCAAGTTCTGTATCCAACAAATTCGCTGCTACGCGATCAATTGCTTGTAATGCAAAACTGGAAACCATCTCTTGCGCCTGCTCAATCATTTCAGGAGTTGGCGAAAATCCAGAATCATTAAATAAGGTATTCAAATCAAAGTTAGGTTGTTGGCATGACTTTGGAAAATGAGTTCCGCGTAATCCACGCTTAAATGCAAATGCGGTAGGAATAGTCACAAAACCACCAAGCCATATACGTAAAGATTGTTGTGGGCGCACACAACACATTCCTTCAACGCGCAAATCGCCTAAGCCAATTTCATCACTCACAAAATGGGCATTTTGAAACTCTTCCTGCTCACTTTGCGTTCCAACTGGAGGAAATACCGCTTCAATGGCTCTGCGTTCATCTTGCGTGAAAAAAAAGTTTCGTTCACGATAATATAATGGACAAAAAATACGTAAAACAGTGTCAGAAGTTTGTCGCATCCAGTGCAACATAAAACCAGCTCTGCGCTCCTGCACTGTCATTCCACTAAACAAACCAAATAACATAGCAATGTTAACATTGGGTAAAAAATTGACTACCTGATTTTGCAACTTCTCAAGTAATGACGGCTCAGAAAGCGCAACATATGAATCAATTCTATCGCTTGAAAGAGTAAAGTAGGACCGCGTCATCTGGTTGTAAAAGATCATTGTGTCAAATGAACACCCACAAGGCCCCAGATAACGAGGATCAAATAACGGCATATCAAGCAGGCTGCGACTATTTAAAATATTTGTACGTAAAAAAAACGATTCCATCAAAATAGTTGGCGCGCCAACTTGATTGAGTAGTTGCATAATCTGAATCGGAGTCAAAGCCCTCGTGGGAGCTTCAATGTCAAGCAGACTATCGGGCGCATCATAACCATTACATTCATCGAACATAAAATCTTCAAAGTCTGAAAACTCACGTTCCAAATTGGTATCACAGTAATCAATGCAACCGGAAAATGCCTCTGTAAAAGCAATTCCACACAATGCCAACAGCAAAAGCTGTCGACAATTAAATATTTTTTTATGTATTGATATCATAATTATGTACGGTCCTTTGACCAAAAAAGATATTTTTGCCATATGATAATAAAAATTAGTACGCCTAGTCTAAAACATTTTTCTATTGATTACCAATATTATCTTATCGTTTATTGACTATCAGATAATATATCGATTTAATAAAAAGGTAATTGCTCAAAAACTTGGAATGCAGTTATCTAGCGAAGAAAGTGGTAGGCAACGGTAAAACTATCCGTAAAACCTACCTGGCCTGATCAAAGCCATAGCTCAATCTTCACCTGTTTTTAGCTGCTGACCATTACCAAAAAGATCAGAAGATTGGGTTACGCATAGCCGCGACCTTACAGCTTACCCAAGTTATTGAGCAGTTACATAAAAAGGTCATAGTGATAGTAAGGCGCTCTCTCGGGGCTAATCACATTTTTTAATGGCACCTTTTGAACTACCAAAAGCACGATCAAATTAGTATTAAACAAATATATCGTTCTATCTTGACATATCAAGGCTTTAAAGCAATTATAGCTTACAATAGAATTGATGTTTACATATCGAATTCATAGGTACCAAAAGAATAAAAGGTATTCTCATCAAACGTCATGTATGCAAATTATTTTTGTTATTCTGTTTCATATCCAATGTATCCACGCTTGCAATGGATACAGACGAGGAAGACACATCTTCAGACCGTGAGTCAGTAATCCTTATAAAGGCAGCAGTGAAGGACGCGCTACAACCAACCCTAGAAGCTCTCAAGCAACAAACTGACATTCTAAGTCAAATAATTGACAATGATAAAAAATCCTTAAGTCAACCATCGGCCCTTAGGCAACAAATCTCATCAGAGACTCTTCATCAGCAACAAATTGCAATAACCGCTTTGAACCAACAAATTGAAACTTTAACGCAGATAATCACCGGTAATGCACAAACAAAATCCAATGCAAGCAATGCCGGCATATATGCAGCAATAGCCACTCTGGCGGCCACATATGGCATTAATGAATTATATAAATGGCATAAAAAACGGACACCAAAGGTCGACGATTGCCAGCAGGATGTCTACTCAAACGTTAAAAACCAACGAACCGCATCGTAGCCATTTTGGCTGCTGCACGCTAAAGCAAATGGCGTTTGTCCTTTGTCGTTCGATTTGTTAATTTCTATGGATGGTTCTTGCGCCAATAATTCTAGAATTCCTACATTCCCGTGATATGCAGCTGCGTGTAATGCAGTTTGTATAGGATAGCGATACTGCGCAGTTTCAGGATAACTAACCTCGCTGTTTATTTGGGGCTTATATCTAAGCATGAGACGAACAACCTCCACATTATCATGAGATGCTGCGATGTATAAGGGATGCCCAAAACGAAAATAACAACTACACTCTGGAACTCTAATATCTGAAGAAGTGCCCAATTTTAAAAACCGTTCTACACATACTAATAATAGAGGATTTGCCTGGCAAATGGCCGCTTCCGATAGCAGATGTTGCATATATTGCTTGAGACATACATCTGATACAAGAATATTAGTCAACCTACCTCTGATCATCACTTCGAATTTCATATGACCAGACATGTTTTTATTTGTATTTTCTAAGCGAGCTAATAAACTATTAACCTCTATCGTTTCAAGCAAGCTAAGAGTATAGTGTGTAAGTTCTTCAAATTTCTGTGAAGCCTCTGCCGTCGCCATACTTAAAAAAGAGAGGACTATTAGCTGCTTGAGTAGTATATTATTCATAGTATCCGATATAAGTATTGTGTTTTTATAGATTCAAAATCAGTACCACTGCGATACGATAATTGTTTGCAAAAATCTGATTTTGTCACATTATGCATTATTTCATGCTTTTACGCAAATTATAGCAAGATTTTCAATTGATCTGCCAAAGCCAAAAATAGGGGTAAACGAGGCGACAAAAATATGCGCCCTTGCTTGAATAGTACAAATGGAATCAAAAATCTACTCATGAACGGTTCAATTCCTCTCTTAAATTCGATTTAGACTTGACAATTTGAATAAGGTTGTCATAATAACAATAAAGAAAAGAATAACCTATATTTAGAAAATATTTCGCCATCCTGTTTAGGATTTTTAATGAAATTGAAAAATAATACACTATTTACCCTGTTGCTAATAGCCCTGGTGGCTGAAACGACCTCTAGTCAAGTTACATATGTCGCACAAGATAATGGCACATCATTGTCTACGATGAAGTCTGCGGCTGCACATTTTTATTACAAAAATAAGAAAGGCATTGCCATTATAGCAACGCTGGCTATAGGATCGATTGCAGCAATCTATTTTAAAAATGACATTGGCCGCATACTATCTAGCGCTGACAATGGTCCATGCGCGCCACTTGTTACGGCAAAGGACAAACCAACAGTTGAAACTTTTGATGGCTTATGTGCCAAATCAAGAACATTTAACACAACAATAGGCGCAATCCCAACAATCAACAATAGAATTAAAAACATAGCGCATGACAATATAGAAAAGCAACTGAGAATAGCTGACCATGCCAATAGCGCAAGGCCTATCATCCATGCAAAAACTATGCAACTGATGAAAGATTTTCTTGAATACAAAGGACAATACGGTTCAGATATTGAAAAAGAATTTTATAGTCAGATGACGGTGCCTGAATTTATTACACGCCTGCTAATGAATCGTCCACTTTCATTTGTTGGATCTGGTGATGCATATCTTTTAACAAACATAGACCGTTCACAACCACAGCTAAGTAATGGTGCATTTGAAAAGATAGGCACCTCACAAGAATCCGGCAGGTTAACTCTAGAAAACTACCTCTCTTACGATGAACAACAGATAGCCAGCTTGATCAGCGTGTCAGTACCAACCTACTTTATTAACCATGGAGCCCGTAACAACAAAGCCGCAATAGGAAGAAATGGTACCTATCAGGAAGAAGGCATATCAATTGGAGTCGTTGGACCACGGTTTCAGAAACCAGGACGAATGGAAGATGAACACATATTTATCAGAAACAATAGTGGCTTACCGATACCTAACGATAGTCCGTGGGTACATTTTTACAACAACGATTTAGTAACAGATAAAATAATGTTAGATACTATCATGACTAATAATCCTAACAGATTTATAAAATGCACGACTATGTGCGAAACAGCCTTATTTGATACAAGGATCTATCAAGCTCGTATTCGTATGGTTGTCGAGCCATTCTTACTTGAGGCAAATGCTCGCGGCGCTCAATGCAATAAAGAAATTTACATACATGCTGTCGGTTTAGGCCTTGGCGCCTGGATGCCACGCAATAAATACTCGGGAAGACCTTACCCAAATTTAACTGATAAGGTATTGTCAGAATTAATGACCAACGTGTATTATAATGTCTTGGAAAATCACGAATTACCACACATAAAAGATATAGACTTTAGTTGGTTTCCAGCAGAAAACATAAAATACCCCAAAAGGGAGTTTGGTAAAAACACAGTAAAAATCCATTATTCAAAACGTAATCCTGCAGCAAAACTTACAGGTAAAGATAAAGACAAGCTTGTTGTTGCAATGTACGCGTGGGACGGTAATGCATATTCCGGCAATGAATACTGGGATGCTGGCAGAGATCCTGACCGCTTGTTTGAATCATCGGACTCAGCAGCCGCATGTTGCTCTACCATTCCTGAGCTGCAAAATCCCCAAATTAATTCCAAGATTAATGGACATAATGTTGCAACTTATCCGCCAGACGAAAAAGATGAGGAATAATAGTGCAACTAAACAGATTCTTCAAAACACTTTATGCCCACCAAACTGTTGGCGCAAGAGCGCTATAATTTTAGTCGCATAGTTTCCGCCAGTTGCTTGTGACCATTCTCGTGTTCTTACTGCCAACTCTATTGATGGGACAGGAATTTTTCGTATATGCGCCTCCTGCACAGTCCATTCTCCCATACCGGTTTGAGCAACCTTGCCACTCGTATGAATAAGACTTTGATCTTTGGCAAAGATATTTCCGGTTAATTCAAGCAAAAAAGATCTAATAATGCTGCCTTGATTCCATATACGTGTAATTTCTTGCAAATTCAACACGCCCGCACCAAATGCACTATCATGCAACAGGTGCAAGCCCTCTGCATAGCTTTGCATTAATGCATATTCAATCCCATTATGTACCATTTTAACATAATGTCCTGCGCCTGAAGCGCCAACATATGCATATCCATCTTGTACGCTTATTGCATCCCAGAGTGGTGTCACACTCAAATATGCACCCTTGTCCCCTCCGATCATCAAGCAAAATCCATTCTCAATCCCATGAATCCCCCCCGAAGTGCCACAATCAAGAAATGTAATCCTCTTTTCTGACAACTCCTGTGCGCGCCGCATTGAATCAGGAAAATGGCTATTGCCTCCATCAATGATAATGTCTTGAGGTTTTAGGTGCTCGCACAGATTAAGTAATACTGAGTCTACGATCGGACCTGCAGGAACCATGAGCCATATAACACGTGCCTTTATGGCAACGTCTTGAACTGTATCCACCGTTGCAATACCTATTGATATTGCAGCCTGCTTTGTCAAATCGTTCGAATCAAAGCCAATTACCGTGTGGCCCGCATTAAGCAGACGCTTTGCGATTGCACTTCCCATCCTACCAAGCCCAATGATTCCAACATTCATACAATGTCATCCCATAGTATATTTTTTAGCAAATATGTTTGCTTGTTCTGGTCCGCTGGTACCTTTTTGATAGGCATATACAGGCGACTTAATGGCGTATGTGTGATCTATAATGCGCCATGCTTGAACTATTTCGTCAATACTTACTGCAGCAGAGCTCTCCGCCTGGATAATTTCATCAAGCAAAATCTGATAAGCTCGTATCGGATAAGCCTCAAACAATTGACCGTGAGAAAATTCTAATGATGCTGTTGTCAAAAGATGCGTATGGCCCGGTTTTTTTATATTCAAACTCAACGCGCACATTCCTTCGGCATCTAAATTAAGCGTAAGCCAATTGGCCAGTGGATTACTATCAAACGAAAGCATATGGGAAGCTTTTCTGAATTTAATGCGAATACTACTATCATTATTGTCCAAGTATTTTCCGGTCATTAGATAAAATGATACGCCAGCCCAACGTTCATTTCGTACGAACAAACGTAACAATGCAAATGTTTCTGTGCGCGAGTCAGGACGCACCCCATTCTCCTGCTTATATGCATCGCATTGTCCTAAAACAACATCGGTTAGGTATGTATCTTTTAGTGCAAGATAACGTGCCTTTCTGACAGAGTCCCCATATAGTCGTTCAGGCTTATCCATCGCAATAAGTGATAGAAGTGTCAGCAGATGATTTTGTACAACATCACGCAACGCCCCATGCGACTCATAAAACAATCCCCGACCAGGAACTCCCTCTGTTTGAGCAAGCGTTATAATCACCTGTTCTATGCCGCCTGCATTCCATAGCGATTCGAAGATAAGATTTGCAAATCGTAACGTGGCAATACTATTGCACACGCCTTTAGTTAAATAATGGTCTATACGAAAAATCTGATGGTCTTCTAATAACTCTGTAATAGTGACATTAAGTAAAATGGCAGATTGTTGGTCGCTTCCAAAAGGTTTTTCATAAATAACCTTATGCCAAATTGGATCATTAAGCTCTTTTTTGCATATCAAACCAGATGTAAGCGCATTGTGCGTAGCAATACCAAACAATGATGACCCTACAGCGCAATATAAAATACGCCTACCAGAAAGCCCACGTTCCATCTCCAACTGATTTACCATGGTACATAATGTGCTAACATCCTCTTTTTTTGTAATATCCATTTGTTGGTAGACCATTGATTCTACAAGCTGCTGCCAAGACTGGTCATCAACATATCCCGTACTATACGGCCGAGCCACATCTGCCAATGTTTGTGCATTTGACATATCATGCCCTATGCCAACTATAAGCAGTTTTTCTACTGTTTTCTGCTTAAGGAGTTGCGCAAGAGCAGGAATAAGCTTACGTCTTGCAAGATCACCCGTAGCTCCAAGTAAAATAAATGTACAATCATTTACCATTTAAAATCTTTTTAGTTTCCGTTTTATAACGTTCAACCTCCGGTTGGTCGAACGGATCCACTTCTAATAATTCTGCCAAGTAAAATACTTGCATCATAGCATACTGCATGAATTGCCCAACGTATATTTCAGACCTGTCCGGGAAAGTGATAGCGGCAAATGGTCTGTTGTCAATAGCATATACACGTTCAACTCCCTGTAGAATGGCGTGGTATAACGATGCACAGCTCCTTTGCTGATCATTTAACTGAAAGTCATCATCGCTAGATACTACTGGATCTTGACTATAACGCTCATATGAAATAAACGTCGTAAAACGATTGGAGGGGCCTGCCAAATAAAGTTGTCCAACTGAATGCAAATCTGTCGTACCAAGCGATACGGTAGGCAAGAGGCCAATGCGTACGACTTGGCCTCTTGTGTTATGTTTTTTTCCGATACTTTCTGCCAATAATTGCCTATACCAATTCCCAAGAGCAACTAATGAGACAGAAAATATAAAGGTGTCATGAATCATAACCCCTTGTTTATACTGCACAAAAAGCAATGCTGCCATGGTGGCCGCTATATTAGATTCGGTTACCGACTTTAAAGACTCGTTTGCCATATAGTGCGCCCCTTTTAAAAGCTGTTTTATATCAATCTTTGCGCATAAAAGTGGAAAAAGTCCTGCTGCAGTAAAAATAGAATATCTGCCACCAACATTTACTGGAATCGATAACCTATCAATGTTGTGACATTGAGCCCAACACCACACAGAAGAGCGTTCTTCGCTGATTACTACAACATACTGGTTGTAATCGACCGGATGATATTGCTTTAAAAGTGCCACAAAGAGTTGGGCATTAATCATTGTTTCAAGCGTTTCGCCTGATTTTGTAATGATGATTATCAATATCGTTTGTAAGCGCTCTAACGTTTTTTTTGCGTGCACCATCATCAATGCAACAAAGTCCGGATCGATGGTGTCAACAAATAAAAGCTTGGGAGAATCATCTGATTTAAAGGCTTGATAGCAAGCATCTGCTCCCAAACTTGATCCACCGATACCAATCACTATTATAAGTGCTGGGTCATACCTGCTTTTTTGTGATGCCAGATCATACAAAGACTCCAAAAGCACTGCATCATAAAGAACATCAATAAATCCGATTGATCTATTCCGATCCCGAATTGCTATTATAAGCGGTTCAAGAGATTGAATGTTTTTGAGCACTGCGCTTTCCAGAATCTCGGTACTTGGATGGTAAGAAAAGTTAAAAGATTTCATATTCTCCTCAAGCAAATGGTACCGCTCAAACGAATACACTACTACACGTTGTATTTTTTACACAAAACCTATCTAAAAAGTGTTTTAAGCTCTATGTTGACAAGCTGCAAAACCCCTTTATTATTAATTCAATCTACTTGCATTACATTATTAAAAATAACCATCACAAAATATTCAGCCAGGAAGCACAGATTACTATGGTTACGTGTCGCATCTTACCACTTATTATTCTTTTACATCCTTGCATTTCTATCATTGCTATGGACAAAATTCCTTTGCGTCCGTTTCAAGATAAAACACTGGGCCCTATTGCTTGCGGCCTTAATTGCAATGTTAACGCAGCAAGTGAAAAGCCGCCCTCGATGGATAGCAATAGTCCCACAAATAATCCACGTTTAATTTTTTCACAAAAAGGAAACTCTGCTGGATCTGAGTTATTAAAGGAACACATTGATAGCCTTTCTGATGGCGATTCTCTATCTCTTACAACAGCAACTATAACCAATAGCACGAATAAGAAGCAAAAAGGAGATAGTTTTATCGAACGCTTAAAGGCTGCAAAACTGCGCGGAGCTGATATTAATATTACCATATCCCCACACGGAGGGTCTGACAGAACTGTAATTCGCATGCTTCAAGATAGTGGCATAATAGTTAATCAATTACCAAACAATCACGACAATTCCTATACTATCGAGCGTAAAGATGGTACAACAGAGTGCGGATTGTCCTCAAGCAGATGTACTAACAATGGATTCTTTGGTAACTATGAAGTTTCTCTTATCGATCCAGCGCTCGCAGAGTCGTTTAAAGCTATAGACGATCGAAGGAGGTCATATGCAACTGTGCTAAAATCACCTGACAGTCCAGGTTTGCAATCTATCAAACAAAAACTCGCTGCAGATCGAAATAAAAATAGATTATCACTTACGCCACCTCAGGTAACGGTACGCGCTTCTGACGTTGATGATTTATTTGCAGACGCCAAAGGCTTCGTAGACCGTGCTTCCGCTAATTCTAAAATCAAAGTAGCAACCATGACGCTCAATCCACAGATTCTTAATTCAATTAAAAACAAACCTGAAAGCCTTTTTGTATTGCCAAGGCAGGCTTTAAATAATAAAACATCTCCACAAATACAAGAAGCTGTCAATCAGGGACTAGACGTGCGCATACTAGATCAACATAATCTGCTGCATGAAAAATTATTGATCAAATCAGAACCACGGGGCGCTCATTTGTCTCCGAAAAAACTTGTAGTCGTTTCCACCGCCAATTTTAATAATGCACAGCGACAACACAATAAAATGGTGATATACCCGCACCATAAAGCATTATATGAACAAGCAGATACACATATAGACAACTTGGCACGTATGGCTATACCATTTAATCAGTTCAAAAAGGACAATGAAAAAAAATCTGCGATTAAAAAACTTTTGGAACCGACTAAATCGATTGGTCAGCGAAAACGATCTTCAAAACTAAAAAACATATCGTCGGCAGTTATAAAGTCTGTAAATGACCGATTACCAACTGGCATTTAATGCCTGCCCGTCATCACCTATCAAATCAAAGACACGATTGATTCAGGATAAACTCATCTAAAAAAAGAAGATATATTAAAATTCTTGATTTATGTCTCTTTTGCCTGTTATATTTCTAAATAGAATATATTTTATAACAATTGCATCTTCTAAGGAGAATCAAAATGAAACAGATGAAACTGTTGTATCTTGCCTTATTTGTTGCGTTCAGTATGCCTGTCATGCAAGCCAACGAAGATACAAATGAGGTAGGTGAAATGTCTACGCAATTTGGATATACAGGACGTTTGGGCGCAGCGACATGGTGCGACTCAACCATCAATACCGTAATTGATAACCAAACAACTTTTCCTATAAAAGTTTTAGGGGTTGATGGTGGAAAACCATTTATACCAACGACAAATAAATTAAACAGGATTGGCACAAAACAAATAGCTGAGGGTATACCAGGTGTATTGGATTCACATACAGCCAAAACAGTACTGGCCGTATCAAATGAATGTATAGATTATAAGGGAACACAAACAATCGCTTTCAACACTCGTATCGAGCTACCAGAGATAGGAGACGTGCTCTTACAAGAAAGCATTATATACCGTAACGGTATAGGCTATATTGGAGATCTTACAATAACACCAGGGAAAAACAATTCAGCTGATAAGGCATGGTTTGGAAGACGCAAAAATGTAAGTGCCGAAATGTTTTTCTCAAAAGGTAAAAAATTATACACTGTTATAGCTTACCAGAGAACGAGTCGTATAACGCTATTTGGAAGTAAGTCATGGGGTAGTGCCATTATAACTTTTAGAATAAACTATAGCGAACTAGAATAGAGTTGACTAAGGTAATCCCCCTGCAAAACAAAAAATTAGGTATATTTAAGCCTGTCGGTAATTTGCAAATTCAAAAAGTAGAATGAGCATTTATGAACATCGAGGCATTAATCCAAGCAAATACGATCCTGTCGAATGTCCTAAGCCTGGAACTTTAAAAAACGGATATTCTGTTTTGGCAGCCCCGCCCACAACATCTTTTTCTTCAAATATAGTGACTTGCATTCCCTTTCGTGCAAGCAAGATTGCTGCAACGAGCCCATTATGTCCGGCTCCAATAATAGATATCTGTTTCTTTGAATGCATATAGCACCTTTTCGAAATTAAATGATTAAACATCGATGTAGTTAAGATTCTAACGAATTTAGGCCTGCCAATTTAAAAAAGTAAATTTATTTTGCTGTCGCAGCTACGCGGGCTTCTGCAAGATCAATCACGAGTTGCCATATATTTTTCTGAATCAGATCTTGATATACCTTGCCTGTTTCAAAGCTAATATTTATTTCAAGCAAATATATGTTTCCTTCTTTATCTTGAGCAAGATCGATACCTGCAACGTCAGCTTCTATAGAATCCAAAGCATTTTCAGAGATCTTGGCAATCTCTTCAAGCGATGAAAGTGGTAATGTTAGCGGCGCAACCGTGCCTCCCGCACATGTATTAGTTAGATATTGTCCTTTGGTAGCAACTCGATAAACACCACCTATATATTGTGCTTTATTGTCCAATGCACTACGCACGACCCATGCGCGAATATCACGTACATTTCCATTAACGTCAGTTGTTAGATCTATTGAGTCTTGTATAAGGATGGGATCAAAAGTACAAAAATTGTTCGTTAATCTTTCACATAATGACTTTAGATCATCAATACGAAATACTCCGCGTCCACGGCCACCATAAGGTGCTTTAAGAAAAAATGGAAACCGAATAAGACCTGTATCCAACATATGTCGAATATCTTCCTGCTTATACAAAAGAAAGCTACGTGGTATTAAAATCCCATTGTTATGGGCACATATAAGCGTTCTAAATTTGTCTTGCGCTCTTAGGGTTGCAGTGGATGAGTTAATAACTGGTATATGTAGCTCTTTAAAGTAATCTAGTACTCTCAAATATGCCTCGGTGCTGCTCTCTGAAAATGTTTCTATTTCCGCTCTTGAAATAATTACATCATATATCGGCCTACTTTCTGTGCTGCACATAAACGTCAATGGATTAATAAATTCTATATAGTGTCCACGTCGGCGTGCTTCCGCCAATAACATAAACTCTGCTTGAAAATCAATATTGCGATCTCGAGCATCTTCTATACTTAAATGACGAAGGACTCCAATTGTTAAAAAATGACCACACAGAGCGTAAGATTGGAACAGCAGGATGATAAAAAACAAACCCATACGTAAAGATGAAGTTAATGGATTATATTTTAAACAGTAATTAAATGATCTGAAAAAACTTTGTTTGATGCAAAGAGAAGTGGAATGTTTTTTTGGTAAAAAAGACTCAACAAAATGTCTATGGTTGTTTGGGAATCGATTGCTTGGGGATCATAAAATTTCTCACAGTAATAAAATGGAAACATATCGTGATATAATGCTATTGTTTTCTATACATGTCAAATTTCAAAATTGATCGGCTAGAATGAATCTATTTAAAATTACCATGTATGTAGTCTTAGTATTAAATTTAATGGGCAATCTTCACACAATTAATGCAATGCAATCTCCAGAGATAGCCTTGCGCAAAGCTACTTTCAGCGACGTCAATATGTTACACAGCATTATGCGTGAGGCTGGCGATTATTACTGGGAAAATCCTCCAGAAAATAATACAGAAAAAGAGGAATACTATGCAGCAGGTGTAGTAGGCTTGTACAGCATAAGAGAAGCATACGTTGTCACCATTAAAGAAACTAATCATATTGTGGGTGCTGTTGGGCTTAATGACAATCCTGTCGAACAAACTTCTGATGAGTACTATGCAGCAACTGCTCGTGGTATGGACATTCCAGTATCAATACATATGCTCATAGCAAAAAAACATAGACAAAATGGATTTGCATCTAAGGCACTAGGGCTACTCATAGCTCACACTTTTCATAATTACCCGCACTTAAAAAGCATTTCAGCCCGCATTCATGCGCCAAATGAAGCTAGTATCAAGACCATTCAGAAACTACACTTTGCTCATGTAGGTATTATGAGCAAAGGAGATGGAATGATCGACCATATATATAAAATTCAAAATCCTAACCTTTTGTGATTTCCTCTTTCTCCTGACTTTTCCGTGTTGCTTTATACCAATGGACTCCCTTATAAACAATAATTGCAAGCACTAAGGCAGCAGCTAATCCAGCAGCTGCATAGCCTGCATATTTTTTGTGTAATCTATTACTATGAAAAAAAGAGTGAGGACCGAAGCGTGTGTGTGTTGCTTCCTGGAACGTTGGACCAGTCAAGCAGATATTTGCTACTCTGGAGAAAGATTCAAGATGTTCATCTGATACCATTTTAGCATATTCACGCCTTAGTGATTCTATCAATTCATCTTCAGCATTTTGTGGTATGTTGACATCGGGTTTAGCCTTCTCTGAAGCTCTTATCTGGTCTTTTAGTATCCCGCTTTCAAAACTATAGGCGCTACCCAGAACCATTGCTCGCGTACCCGGATTTAACTCACCCTTATTGACCGCTAAAGCCTTTTTTACATTCTCTTCTTGTTGTTCAATAGTTAAACCAGGATGCCCAGGCATTTTCATCCAATCTCTGAATAAATTATCCACCTCTACATCTTTCTCTGTTACCGGATAATCAGCATCAACATAGTCTAATCCGTGCGCGGTACCTCTTAAATCCTTCATTGCTACTACCGCCTGACTATTCAAAAAAGAACCAATGATTAACATTTTTGCAAATGGCAGATATTTCAACATTCTCATAGCTACGCCTTTCATGGTATTATTATTTTTCTGTCTTATTATTAATAGAGTAACAAAAAAGCAGGAAGGAAGCAATGCTTTGCCACAAACACGGTATAGAATTCTTATTACTCATGCTCACTGTGCAATAGGCCAACTGTGGTTATGTCCCGTGGCGCACTTAAACCGAAAAGACAAGTTATCATTTACGCCATGGTGGCTACAAGCAATCAAAAATGCCTTCTCTGATAACAAGTCTGCTAACATTATCCATAGTAAAAATTTTTTGATGCCAAAGGTAACGCCCACCCCCGATCTCATTTTCTAATAGAAATTTCAAGAAAAAAGCCCCTTTTATGTTGACAAATTGCACAATACTGCTATCATTTATCGTAGCTACTAGTATTAAATTACCAAGAATAGCTGTTACCAAGCATACTAATATTCCAATGAGTCGGTAAAAAATGAAAAAGATTTTTGATTTACATATTCCATTTAAGCCTGCTGGAAGCCAGCCAGACGCTATAGCAAAGCTTATAGCACAACGCCCAGGCACTTCTACCCTATTGGGCGTTACCGGTTCGGGGAAAACATATACAGCGGCTCAAGTAATAGCCAACCAATCTAAGCCTGTACTTGTTCTCGCACCAAACAAAACTCTTGCAGCTCAGCTATACGAGGAGTTTTCTCTTTTTTTTCCTCACAATAAAGTATGTTATTTTGTTAGTTATTATGATTATTACCAACCAGAATCATACTTAGTAGCACAAGATATTTATGTCCCAAAAGAAACCAAAATCAATCAGGAGATAGAACGACTCCGCCTAGAGGCAACTGCATCTCTTATAAATCGCCAAGATACTATCGTTATTGCATCAGTTTCATGCATCTATTCTCTTGGCAATCCGCATGATTATCGGTCCTTAGCTCTAAGCTTGACGGTAGGCGAATCAATAAAACGAGCTGATCTTATTAAAAAACTAATTTTTATTCAATATATCCGAAACGAAGTGGAAAAAGGGTCAGGCACATTCCAGGTGCTTGGCAATACCATAGAGGTTCAGCTACCATACCAAAAAGACAAATTACGCATAGAATTGTTCGCTGATCGTATTGAATCAATTGAATGGGTAAGCAAACATGATAATCGTGTTGCTCTTTCGCTTGATAACACACTTATATTTCCCGCAAAGCATTTTGTAACAACAGAAGAAAAAAAACGAGCAGCTATTGTTAGTATAAAAAAGGAACTGGCAGCATACGCCTCAACGCTTAACAATCCTATATACCAGGAACGGTTAGAGCGTCGCGTTGGACATGATATAGAAATGCTTGATCAGGTAGGATATTGCAGCGGAATTGAAAATTACTCTGTCCACTTTGAGAAGCGAGACACCGGCCAACCACCATTTTGTTTATTGGATTTTTTTCCAAATGATTTTCTTCTGATTATTGATGAATCTCACATTGCCATACCTCAATTGCGTGGCATGTATGCTGGGGATCGCGTTCGCAAGCAATCGCTTATCGACTACGGCTTTCGCCTTCCATCTGCATTTGACAATCGACCACTTATGTTTAGCGAGATAGAACGATATTTTACTGATGTTATTTTTGTATCGGCAACGCCTGGAGATTATGAACTTTCAAAATCACAAGAGATTGTAGAACAGATAATACGACCAACCGGACTTTTAGATCCGTTAGTTGAAATACATCCACGTGCTGGACAGATCGAACATCTTATCAAACAAATACAGGAAACAAACGATAAAGGCTATCGTTCGCTTGTGATGGTTTTAACAAAAAAATTAGCCGAAGAATTGGCAGAGTTTTTAGAGGCGCGTAGAATAAAAGTATGTTATTTGCATTCAGATTTGAAAACACCAGAGCGAACAGAAATTTTACAAAAATTACGCTTAGGCATTTTTGATTGTGTTGTTGGTGTAAATTTACTAAGAGAAGGAATAGATCTTCCAGAAGTTGCCTTAGTCGCTCTCATGGATGCAGATGTTGAAGGTTTTTTGCGCGATAAGCGTTCTATCATACAAATTACAGGTAGAGCGGCAAGAAACAGCGCCTCACGTGTTGTTTTGTATGCAGATTCCATTACCAACTCTATGCGAGGGGCAATGGATGAAATGTTTCGTCGACGGAATATACAGGAACTGTATAATAAAACACATAATATAACACCTGCAACTGTGCAACGAGAAGTTACAAAAAGTATTTTAGGACTTCAAGTTGCCAAAAAGAGCAAAGCTGACACCAAACGAAAGAAAAATACTCAATCTTTATCAACGTCGCTGCAAAACAAGACGGAACGTATGGTTAAGCTAGAAAAGCTCATGCAGGAAGCTGCTGAACGTTTTGATTTTGAAACTGCTATAGCGCTTCGCTCAGAATGGTTAACATTAAAAAAAGAGGTTCTGTAGTGAACGCTACAGACGATAGTAACGAACATTGTAAAAAGCGCTTGTGTGATGCTTTGCGTAATGTTTATAGTATAAGAGTAACATGTAATTTGCCATAAGGATCAATGTTGTGAAACCGATAAAACTTATTTATGTGACTTTGGCCATAGGATTTTCTGTAGCCGCTATTTGGTACATAGAGGCGCGTAGTGCATTTCGTAAAAAATTTATGTCAACATGTATAGAAAAAATAGAAGACTTAGTAAATCTTCTACCAAAAACCACCCAAGAGATAGAGAAACGTACCCAACTGTATCTCGAGCAAGCACAAGAAGATTTAAATACAATCATCGGCGTCCCAACTCAGATGCGTAATTTCGAAAATACTATGTTACCTATTGATCGCTTAGTTGGATTTTCAAATGCAAAAGTATGGGGGCAGGTACTTGGACTATATGAGCAAACACATCCAGATAAAGAAATACGTACCGCAGCGCATAATGGGCTCATACGAATTAAAACGTTCTTCAATGATCAATTCATAGGAAATAAAACTATTTTTAAGGCATTGATGGACTATGATGCAATCAAACATGAGAAGGACATACTAGATGAAGAACAGACATATGTTACCCAAGAGTTTATTGATGACTTTTTGAGATCCGGTATTAGCTTACCCGAGCATATTTTTTCAAAGATATGCATACTGCGCCAAGAAATTGATGAGCTTCTTTTAGCATTTGAACGTACCATTTCTGAGGATAATTCATTCCTTCAATTAAATGATCATGAACTACAAGGCATTGATAGCAAATGGATTGCACATTTAAAGCGTGATGATACAGGAGCTTGCATAGTTGGCATCGATTACCCAACATATCAAACGATTATGGATAATTGTAGCGTTGAAGCTACTCGTAAAAAACTATATTTTCTTTTTTCAAACCGTGGCTATCCGGCTAATGATGTAATTTTAAGAAAAATTATTGCCAAGCGGCATGAGATTGCTGTTCTCATTGGGTTTGACAGCTATGCCCATCTTGACCTGGACAGCCAAATGGCAAAAACTCCAGCGATCGTTGAACGTTTTCTTTTAGAACTGATTAGTCGTAGCGCCCTCAAAGAAGAACGTGAATTAGCATTATGGTGTGGCTCTCTACCTGAAGGAGCTACATATTCTGCAGATAAAAAAATTAAATTGTGGGATTTGGCCTACATAAGAAATAACTGTAAAAAAAGACGTCTACAAATTGACGAATATGAGTTATGTAAATACTTTCCACTCGAAAATACGTTACAAAAATTTCTTGATATTTATAGATCATTTATGCACATCGAATTTGAAGAGCTGTTTTGCGAAGGATTATGGCATAAAGATGTACGAATGTTAGCGGTATATAATCAATGCAGAACGGAAATTTTGGGCTATATATTTCTAGATTTACATCCAAGAGAAAATAAATATAGCCACGCTGCATGTTTTCCCCTTATTCCAGCAATATACTGCGATGAATTACTTTCAGAACGTATACCAGCAGTCGTTGCCGTTGTAGCCAATCTTGCCCCGCCACAACTCAATGATCCGTCCTTATTAATGTTATCTGAGGTAAAAACGCTTTTTCACGAATTCGGACATGCACTGCACTCCGTATTGGGAGCAACTCATATGTCCGTACTATCAGGAACATCCGTTAAATGTGATTTTGTTGAAATGCCATCACAATTACTTGAAGAGTGGCTTTGGGACGAAGAGATTTTGACAAAGATAAGTTGTCATTATAAAACAGGAGCGCCACTTCCATATCGCCTTATCAAAAAAATTACCGCCTCTAAGCATTTTGATTCTGGATCATTCGTGCAAAGGCAAGCCTGTCTGGCCCTATACTCTCTTAATCTCTTTAATGGAATTACCGATCCACAAGAGCTAGAAAAAGATTTGCATTGTAAGTACCGCGATGCGTTTGACTATGAACCAAATGTGCATTTTTATGCAAGCTTTGGCCATTTAACTGGGTATGGAGCAAAATATTATAGTTATTTATGGTCAAAGGTATTTGCGCTTGATCTCTTTGGTGAAATTAAGCGTTATGGTTTATACGATCGGAACATTGGACAACGTTATGTACAAGAGGTGCTTGCTTTTGGTGGATCAAGAGATCCTAATAAATTAGTTGAAAACTTTTTAGGAAGACCTCCAGAGCAAAGCGCATTTTTGATAGATTTGGGACTAACAACGCAACAGCATATTGAATAATTTTAATTTTTAGGAATATTATGCGTAACATACATCTTAGTCTGTTTTTTATTGTATTATTATCTGCAAGCAATTACTCTCTGGGCACCTCCGTCACAATATCTCGTCTAAATCCAGCCTTGATCGCGACAAGATTGTTTAACGAGTGCCTGCTGGGACGTCAAAGTGCAACATTTGCATATACAGAGCGTCTTAATGAATTTTTAAATTATTGCAATATAAAAGATGTTCTGATTAAAAAAATGGAGCCTTTTCACATTGCAAAACAACTCCTTGTATCTTCCCATAAAGCAACTCATGCATCTCTTGGTGGTATATGGTTAGATGAAGAGCAGCTTGACCAAATGAAAGAATCTGAATTAATATTTACATTCGCATTGGCAGCTACATTTTATGCAAAATTTAATCTAAAGGATTATTTGATTGATGCTATTCTTTGTAAAATTCCTGCTACCTGTACCTTAATGGGAAATGCCGCTATTTTGTCTTTATCAGACAGTATTTGCGCTGATACAGAGCCAAGAAGCATGATAAAGCTGTTAACAAAAAATGTGTGTATAAGTTTTATCATATCTCCCGCAACATTTTTCGGTTATAAATGGCATAAAAAATTTAACCGACTTATCAACAATAAACAGATGCACAACCTGTGTTCTCAGGTAAAATTGACTACTAAGCTGTTACGAAAACACGGATATGGTTGGGTTATAGAAGACTATATACGTATCCTTAAGGAGCGTATTACAAATAATAAGGTTCTGTCCGGCCCTGACGCCTCCCTTAATGACCAACAGTTGTGTACATTTTTGGAAAAGTGCGTGAACGATCAAACAGGTAAACCTGACGTGAAAAATACTGATAACAAAGAATAACAGCATAATATGGTGTGTCTATGGCAGGTAAAATCTTCACGTACTATCGCTATGTACCGATTGAAAACCCAAAAGAAATTGCTCGATGGAAACAAGCTATTTGTCAAAAGTTACAAATCACCGGCCGTATATTGATAGCAACAGAGGGCATAAATGGTACAGTCAGCGGGTCGGTTGAAAATCTGGACGAATACAAAAAAATTGTACTCTTGCATCCATTATTTTTTGATATGAATATTCAGGAAGAAGTTGGTTTTTCAGATTGTTTTCCACGATTACAGGTTACCGTAAAAACCAGTATCGTGCATTTTGGAACTTTCGTAGATACAAAACAAGCAGGTACTCGATTAAAGCCAGACGAATTCCATACGTTCATAAGTAAAAAAACTGACGACCTCATTGTTCTAGATGTCAGAAACTCATACGAATCAAGGATTGGTAAATTTGATGATGCATTACTAGCACCAATAGACTATTTTAGAGAACTTCCCACTTACTTTGACGTAAACAAAGAGTCTTTCAAAAATAAAACTGTTGCGATGTATTGTACGGGAGGTATTCGTTGCGAGGCTGCGTCCGCCTACCTTTTAACTAACGGTATGGCAAAGCAGGTTGTACATCTAGAAGGCGGGATTATTGCATATGCAAAGCAATACCAAAATGGATTTTTTCGCGGTAAAAATTATGTTTTTGATGCCCGTGTATCAGTCTCAATTACAGATGATATTTTATCAGTTTGTGATATATGTTCTGTCAAATGTGACGAGTATGCTCACTGCAGTAATGCATCATGCAATAAACAGATTGTAAGCTGTATCTCATGTCTTAATTTGCTAAAAAATTGTTGCAGTAGACAATGTCACGATCTGGTGCAAGAGGGAAAGGTAAAAGAACGCCCTCTGTTCAAAAGAGCTGTTTGAATATAACGTTTTGAACTCCGCCAGGCGAGACACAGACAGGTAGTACCATTACTCAAGTTCGCCTGTAGTTTCGGCCGGTTTAGATTGATCCTTTTCAGAAACATCTTCTGTCGTTTGTGATGGCTTCGCCGCGTATACACATTCATAGGCTCTTTTGAGAGCATAAAGAGTCAGCGCAAACAAGAGCAGACCGCCACCGACCAATACAGGCGTGGGTATTGCACTAAATCTTCCTGCGCAAGTAGACACAGGTTTTGTGCCAGGCTTTTTTGTATCAGAATCTTCTTCACTCTTTGACCCGGGCTCAGAGGGCGGCGATTCAGACCCTTCAAGTTTTCGCAGCTCAGGTAATACTTTTTTCATCCGCCCATTACTTAGAACAAACCCAAACTTGCTTTCAAACTCACCTGTCAGACAGCTAAGGGCTTTCCCATCATCTGTGCCAATTGACTTGGCAGCCGCTTCATCAGCTCTTAACGCATCCTCAATGGTTTTTGCTGATATATTGTTATCCCTAAAATGTCGGGCAGCTTTAATAGGACTATGGTGAGCTATGAACTTCATATTAGCAAAAGCTTGTTGTAATGTTACTTTGGCAGGCTCAATATTTAAAGACACAGAAGGTAAAGATTGTTGAATATCTAATTGCTGGGATGAGGGTCCATGACCAGGTGCTTGCGGTTCAGGGCTTTCAAGTGCTTGCAACTCGGGTAATACGTTTTCCATCCATCGAATGTCTTTTTCAATTCTCTGTTTTCCTGCATATGTATTAGCCAGATAACCAAAGGGCATCATCTGCTGCTCAGGAACTGTATAATTTTTAATTTCATTTTTATCATGCTCTAGGGCAACCTTAAGATCTCTTACTGATACGCCATGACGCTTAAAATGTTTTGCAGCGTCTGGATAGCTAATTTCTCTTTCAATTTTAAACCCTATAGGCATCGCACTATAAATGTCACTCAAGCTAGTCTTTTTTTCAGACGACTCAAAATTTAAAATTGAAGGTGATTGTTGAGTATTTAAACCAGAAATAAATTGTTGATGTGGGGATGCAGGAACTGGTCTTTGTGTTTTAGCCGCTTCAACTGCTTGCAACTCAGGTAATACCTTTTCCATCCATGGAATGGTCTTAGCAAATTCATTTTTAGATAAATCGGCATTCTTGAGTTCGCTAAGGGCCATATAATGTCTGTTAGCAATTAAATCAGATTTGGCACTCACTGTATCCTTATTTAGAACTCTTTCAAAAAGGTTTGCATGTATCCCGTTTGCATGGAGGTATTGGGCGGCTCTAGTTGGATTTTCGCGTATCTCTTCGGGCATCTGAGAGTAAGCGGTTGCAAGGCTCGGCGTCTCTTGTTGCGCTGCCAACATTGGCTGCGTTGATACCACCGCAAAGCCAATAATACTGAGTGGCATGCAATATAGTAGTTGCCATTTGTAAAAACTATAAAACATTACAACTCCTCCTCTACAATGTCAGGTTGATTCTTTTCAAATACGTTCTCTGTTTGTTCTGGTAATTTTTTAGCATATACACATTCATAGGCTCTTTTGACAGCATAAAGAGTCAGCGCAAACAAAAGCAGACCGCCACCGACCAATACCGGCATGGGTATTGCACAAAGTCGTTCTGTTGAGGAAGAAGATGGAGGCGTTATGTCAGGTTTTGTTCTATTTTGAGCCTTTTCGAGTTTCCACTTTTCACGTTGTTCTATGATAGGTAACACTCTTTCCATCCATGCAATAGTATAACCGAATTCTTCCTTTGTGAGCGCCTTACCAGTAAGTTTACTATTAAAAGCATCGCCTTTTTTAGCAACTGCAGGATCCTTTGCCGCCTTTCTATCATCTTCTAAAGCAGCTTTGAATTCCTGAGCTGATATCTGCGCATCATGTAGGACTTGAGCAG
>JABDES010000009.1 GCA_013286935.1 Candidatus Babelota bacterium | reverse complement strand
AAGAGCGACGCTACTACGAACAATTCCTTAGTTTCGGAAAGCCAATTATGCTTTTGGGGCTTAATTTCAAGCGTGAGCCACATAATTTTGAAATAGAATATCAAGTAAAAAGTCTGAGCCAGCCTGCGTTGGATTAGTGGTGAAATTGTATGCGTGGACACATAATAGTCCGAGCGACACTCATTTTTCGACACAATGATGATTATCCTTGATTTGATTTTTTAGGTTCTATTACCATCAGCTAATGAGCTTAACTTTGTTTTTCTATTGTATTTGCCGCATAACGTGGGTTTGGTATAAAGATTTAAACGACGATCTGCACGCTCTATTGTCAACCCCCTATTTCGAGTCGGCGTTACATATATTTTTTTGAGTATTGTTGTAAGGAAAAAGCTTCTGTGTGCATGATAAAATCTTACTTACCACAATTTTTATTGGTAGTTGTTATATCCTTTTCCGACAGTCTTGCATCTGAATGCACACAAAAAAATTTTATTGACAGTCTATATGTTGAACACTTTTTCGTGTTTGGACTCATAATTCAACAAAAAAATTATAATATTGACCGTCCGATGGTTGAATTGGTTGTTGAAGGTAGCGGTTTCAGTAAGGAGCTGAGTGGCTTATCTGATTCAGCCGTTAGGCTGATACCTTGGAAGCCTTTCATATTTAGTTTTATTCAAAAAGGTATTAGTGTGTATTGCTATAATTTCGTATTTACTTATGTGGGTGGCGCTATGTTATCTTTATACTTTGTTAAGGTTGTGTACACGTTTCTCACCGATTTTCAAGAATTTGAATCTGGAGAGGATGCAGAAGGCTCTTTAGATGAGGAAAATGGCATAGATGATGAATATGATTAAGGCTAGCTACGGCACACACACTCGTAACGACGGTCTGAACGCTCCATTTTTCAATTTCCTAATCCGAACTGGAGTTAGTATAAAAGCAGCTCAGAAGGTAGAGAGCATTAAGCATTTTGCACAGATTCGCGCAGTAATCGTTGGCTTTCAAGATAATCTTGCAGGATTATCGCGGCGGCTATTGAATGAGAATTGATCTTTTCATCTTTTGTTTTTGAGCCTTTAATCTGTGCTGCGTATTTGCTTGAAAGGCGCTCATCTTGTAGCTTCCATTGAAGCAGTGGAAAATTGTTTTTTAGTGTGTCAAAAAACGCCAAAACTTTTTCTGTTTGTTGGCTATGTGTGTTACGCAGAGTTTTAGGATAACCTACTACAATTATAAATAGACTGTATTCGAGAATAAGTTGTTCCAATGTGGCATGTAATTCATCCCTTTGAACTGTTTTGAGCGGCCTGGAGAACATGCCAAGTCCATCGCTGACTGCCATTCCTATCCAGCGATCGCCAAGGTCGAGAGCAAGAATGGGGCCATATTGTGTCATGTAACGGTTTTCCAGGTAGATATTTTGATTGTGTAGGCTGCAATAAACAACCTTATCTATGATTTATTTGTAAAATTGAAGTATGCTTTTCCTATTAGGCAGTATACATCTAAATAGATTGATAAGGAAATTATATGAATGTGTTGATTGCATATGTTCAATGGTTTATTGGTTGGCCGCTTATTGCCTATGTTGCAATGGTAGGGTTGGCTTATACGATAGCATTGCGTGCGATTCAGTTTCGTTATTTTTTCTACAGCTGCTATATAACACTTTTTCCTTCTGAGCATCAAGATAAGTCTGGTAAGATTGGGGGACCAGCGACAACCCCAATACAAGCTTTTATCAATACACTTAGTACCGGCGTTGGCAATGGTAGCCTTGCAGGAATGGCAACAGCGATACATGCAGGCGGCCCAGGGGCGGCGTTTTGGGTACTCGCTTTTGGCGTGTTGTTAATGGCCGTACGCTTTGTGGAGGTTTATATTAGTGTTATTTATGCTGCAAAGACCGATAGGCCGATGCTTTTGGGGGGGCCAATGTTGTATTTAAAGTCGGTCCCTGGAGGGAAGGTATTATCCTTCGTTTATGCAATCTCTTGCTTGTGTTTGGGGCTGACATTGGGGAGCTGTATGCAAGCCAATTCAATTGCGGTGAGCGCCTATGCAACTTGGGGAACGAGCACCTACATAACCTCTGCATTATTAACTTTATTTATCCTCTACGTTCTTTGTGGCGGCTCAGATCGTGTATCTCAAGTTACCAGCAAATTAGTACCATTTAATTTGGCTATCTTTTTTCTAGCAAGCTTTTCCCTTCTTATCTACCACTGGTCTGGACTTTTTGAGGCTATGCGCCTCATTTTTGTTAGTGCGTTTAATCCCGTATCAGCTATTGGCGGAATGCTTGGATTTTCGGTTCAACAGGCAATCAGACTGGGCATGACGCGTTCCGTGATGGCCACTGAATCAGGTCTTGGTACTGCGGCAATCTTATTTGGATTTACCGGTAGCAATGCGGCTATTAGAGATGCGTGCATGTCGATGCTTAGCACCTTTATCAGTTCATTAATATGTTTTATGTTAGCTGTGTGCATCGTGGTAAGTGGCGTTTGGACAACTGGACTTGATAGTACAGCACTTACTGGTGCAGCATTTAACACTGTTTTTTGCTCATTTGGCGGCTACTTAGTTTCATTTTTATCGCTTAGCTTTGGCGTAAGCGTAATGGTTGGCTATGTATATATTACGCGTGCCACCTGGATGTTTTTAACAGGAGGGCGCTTTATATATGGAATCACCATTTTATATGCTGCCAGTGTAGCAATTGGTGCGCTTGTAAAAGTTGGAGTGGTGTGGGGGGCTGCCGAAATTGTGACCGCTATAATGCTGTGTATAAATCTTTTTGGCCTGCTTTGGTTGTTGCCAGAGGTTATACAGCGACTTACATATGATGAAAAACGTCTTTAACATTGAGCATCAATCAAGAGTTTACTATGCACTTTAAAACTTACATAACATCGATACGACTAACCTCATTTTCGACTGTTTTTTTTCTGACTAGTTGTTTTCAAGCTTCATCTGGCTGGGATTTATCTATAAAAACCATTGGTAAAAAAATCCCTGGAATTATGCATACTGTCTTGACCAATGGAGGCGCGGGATTGGGTGGCCATGTAGCTGTATATAAGGCTCTCGAAATGCTTAGTAGAGATTATTTTAAATGTTGTTTGCGTAAAAAGTATGGCAATCAACAATTTCATGTGATTGGTTACTGCATGTTTGCGTTGGGATTTTTTTCTGCGCAGGCGGGCTACAATAGCCTTGCATATCTTATACATAGATTTAGAGATGGTGGGCAGGAAGTAAATACAATTGATATTTCTAAGCATCGGTTGATTATTTCTTGGCTGAATAGATTTGTAAAAAATGGCGGTGCGCCTGCAGTAGGCTTTTTAATAACATCTTTAATGGTTCCAACCACGACCTGTTTGTGTGCACACGAATCGCTTGATAAGAAAGATCATTATGGCCTATGTTGTATTTCTGCGGTCGTATTAGGCATGATTTCGCAGCCATTGTACAATATGGGCGCATACTATGTTGAAAACATGCTTTGTAAAGCCAGCATGCATGACTAAGTTATCAGCAAAAGCGATCAAGCAGTTTGTGTGGATTGACCTAGAAATGACTGGCCTTGACCATACCAATGATTCTATTTTGGAAATTGCAACCATTATTACACAACCAACGTTAGAGGTTATTGCATATGGGCCAACACTTTATATTACGCAGCCAATAGATTATATGACAAAAATGAATCCTGAAGTTTACGCTATGCATAAGCGGTCGGGGCTTCTTGAAAAAGTTTGTTCGTCATCAATCACTCTGGCGGATGCATATGCTCAAACATTGCAGTTTATTAGAATGCATTGTGCAAAAGAGGAAGCGGTTTTGTGTGGTAATTCAATTTGGCAGGATAGGCTTTTTTTAAAGCAATATATGCCCAACATCTTAGAGCACCTAAACTATAGAATGGTTGATGTGAGCACGCTCAAGGTATTGATTAACAACTGGTACCCTGTTGGTCACAATACCGAATTTCAAAAAAGTAACGCGCATCGCGCTCTTGAGGATATACAAGAATCAATTGATGAATTAAAGCACTATAGAGCGCATTTTTTTATAAAAAATTAACTTCGTCGCTAAAAGCTCCTCGCAACGACGATCCGGAGCAGTCTTCTACTTATAAAAATTCCCATTTTTAAACTGACGTTGCAAAGCAAAACTCCCCATAGGTACCGATATCGGTACCTATGGGGAGTTTTTACTTATATTTTTGTTTAACCGTTGACCGGATAGCCGTTCATTTGCCATTCACTTACAAGTAGGTCCAACTTAGCTTGGGCGTCTCTAAATGAAAGAAATGGTTGTTCTTTGACATAGCTATGTATTTGTTCAGCCCAGCATCTTTTTAAATCGGCAGTTATTAGAGTCCGCTCACAAGGTTCAAGCTTGGTGCGTAAATATTCATTCATAACAATACTAACAAGTTTTTTTGCATCATGAATCTCTAGTGAAGCGGTCTTTAGAGCATTAAAACGACTCTTGAGCGCTGCGTCTTGGAATGAAAGATTCCCTGCGACGACTACAAACAGATGGCTTACGTCAATATTGCGCTTCAGGTAGGGACTATAGAAGGTTTTTGCGCTCGGCTCTAAAAATGGTAACAGTATTGATAGCAATTTTTTATCATCTGTAACTCTATCTAACTCATCAAAGAACAGTATGCCATTTCTGGAACCCAATTGGCCCAATTTTTCTAAAATTAAACCGGGATGCGATTCTGTTCCAAAAAGCTTATCAACCGTTGTATCAGCAAGACAGATAGTAGTTACTGGAATTCCCATAAAGGCTCCAATTTCTTGTACCAATCGAGATTTGCCAGTACCAGGGGCAGAAAGCAGAGTAAGAAACTCTCTTGATTTTTTATTGACTCCAATATGAGCTTGATACGCTCGCATATGCGAATTACATGTTCTCATAAGTAGGGTTTGCGTTTCTTGAGAATATAAAGCAAAACAGTCCTGCGCACTCTCTGGGGTATATAGTGGTTGTATGCTCTTTATAGGAATGGATAAAAAAGTTTTCATAAGAGATGTATTTCCCTTACAAAGCTCTTCTTCAACATAAGGAACCTTGCCATATTCTTTGAAATCATTCTTATCGGTTTCCATATCTAAAAAATTTAAAAATCTCTTTTTGGCAGCATATTCACGACAATATACGATCATTGGGTCGTTATTAGCGGTAACAAATTTAAAAGCCTGTGCGCCTTTGCCCCAAGCATGTGGCATCATAGCGAAATATGCTATGAGAGCTCCAAGCCCACCAAAATAAGCAGCGGTTGCAAGACCAATGCCAAGAGAGGTTGGTTCGAAGTCCCCATATTGGTTTATCGTGCCGCATGCGCTTATAAGTTTCAATCCAGAAGTTTTAAGGCTACGAGCAAAATAGCCACCAGCAGCAAGAGATCCCAGTGCGAATGGTGGAACTAGTATAGGGAGCAATGCTTTATAAATCATTTCATCCCTAGCAATCTTATTTCTTTTACTTTCAAACGCATCTGAGCAGATCTTGTTCAGAGCGTCTGAATCAATTTCTCCAGTTCCGGTTGCCTCAATCAAAAAGCCTTCACTTTTAAGTGTGTTGGCATATTGTGGGTCATTTAAAAAACTTTGATCAAAAAGCTTGGCTGGAAAGCTATAGGGCGAAAAAGCTTCAACGGCCGATTTTGCTGCTTCATTGGCGGCAAAGGTATGCGATGCGCATATGAGCATGAAAGGCAGTATGATTTTGCCAAAATTCAATTTTATCTTATTCATGATGATCCTTTGATGTTTATCAAGCTAGAAGTAACTCTAGTAGCTACATTATAATAATAACATTATGAATTACCATAATGATAAAACAAAAATTATGACTTGTCAAGCAGAAATTTGACTTTTTATTTCTATTGTAAATGATAAGCCTCTTGGGGGGCAAAGAGGTTTGGGTCGGATTAATGGAGCATTAAATCAAAAGGCCCATCAACAATGATGGGCCTTTTGATTTGAAAACTAATATGCCGTGAATTAGTACATTCCTGGCATTCCTCCCATGCCAGCACCCATTCCAGGGCTTGCAGGAGATTCTTTTTTGTCTTGTGGGTTTTCACTGATCGTTGCTTCTGTTGTTAGCATTAAGCCTGCAATAGACCCTGCATTTTGAAGCGCAGTGCGAGTAACCTTAGCCGGGTCTACTACGCCACGCTCAATCAAGTCAACGAACTCATTGGCTTTTGCATCGTATCCAACGCTGCCTTTTTCGAGTTTGACTCTATTGACAATTACAGCGGCGTCACATCCAGCGTTAGCGGCTATAACTCGAGCGGGTTCTTCTAGCGCTCTGTATACGATGTTCTTACCAAGTATCTCATCGCCTTCAAGGACAAGCAGCTCTACTACCTTTTGTGCACGAATATATGCAGTTCCGCCACCAGCAACAATGCCTTCTTCGAGCGCTGCGCGCGTTGCGTGTAGTGCGTCTTCTATTCTATCCTTCTTTTCTTTCATTTCCGTTTCAGTTGCGGCTCCAACTCGGATGATTGCAACTCCGCCGGCTAGCTTTGCAAGACGTTCTTGCATTTTTTCTTTGTCATAGTCGGAGGTGCAGTTATCAATTTGCACACGAATCTGATGCACGCGCCCTTTGATTGAATCCTGGCTTCCGTTACCTTCTATGACCGTGCAGTTATCCTTAGTAATAACTACTTTTTTGGCGCAGCCAAGGTCATTAATGCGAACCGTTTCAAGCTTGAGGCCTATGTCTTCTGTGACCAATTGTCCGCCGGTAAGAATAGCAATATCTTCAAGCATTGCTTTGCGACGGTCACCATATCCCGGGGCCTTAACTGCAGCAACTTGTAAGGTTCCGCGTATTTTATTTACAACCAATGTTGCAAGCGCTTCACCTTCGATGTCTTCTGCAATAATTAAAAGCTGTCGTCCAGCCTTGGCCACCTGCTCAAGAACGGGAAGAAGACTTTTCATATTGCTGATTTTTTTCTCGAAAAGCAAAATCACTGGATTTTCAAGGATGGTTTCCATTTTTTCTTGATTGGTGACAAAGTATGGGGATAAATATCCACGATCAAATTGCATACCCTCAACCACATCAAGTTCATCCTGCATGCCCTTGGCTTCTTCGACTGTAATAACGCCATCTGGACCAACTCGCTCCATCGCTTGCGCTATTTGATGCCCAATGCTTGTGTCAGAGTTTGCAGAAACGGTTGCTACTTGCTCAATTTCTTTGCCGCCTGTTATTAACTTGGCCTGCTTTTTGATTTCCTCTACGACTGCAGCAATTGCTTTGTCTATTCCGCGCTTGAGTTCCATTGGATTTGCACCAGCGGTAACATATTTGTTGCCTTCGCGGAAAATGGCTTGCGCTAATACTGTAGCGGTTGTTGTGCCGTCTCCCGCAACATCTGCGGTCTTGCTTGCAACTTCACGCACCATTTGTGCGCCCATATTCTCTAGTTTATCTTGCAACTCTATTTCTTTTGCAACCGTTACGCCATCTTTTGTGACGCGTGGAGATCCGAAAGAGCATTCGTAAATAACATTGCGCCCCTTGGGCCCGAGTGTTACTTTAACGGCGTCTGCCAGGGTATCAACCCCACGACGAATACGCTCTCTTGCGTCACTTCCAAAAACTATTTTTTTCGATGCCATTTTATGTGCTCCTGTTGTTTATTGTTTATTTTTCAAGAATGCCAAGAATTTCATCTTCTCGTATTACCAAGTAGTCCTTGCCTGCTTCTGTGCCAGCATACTTACCAAAATAAATGGTATCGCCTATCTGAACATCAAGTGGAATGAGTTTGCCAGAAGCATCTCTTTTCCCGCCGCCTACGGAAAGAACTTTGCCTGTTTGTGCCTTTTCTTTTGCAGCGTCCGGAATTATAAGTCCTGATTCAGTAGTCTCTTCTGCTTCTAATCGCTTGACGAATACGCGGTCGCCTAATGGTTTGAGTTTTTCTAACATCGATCCTCCTAAAAAAATATACTGTTATTTAAATATTATCTGTTATCTACCATACGTTTTGTTAAAAAGTAAGACAATAACTCTTCTATCAGTATAGAAAAAAATCTAAAAAGTTCAACCTACTTTTTTTGATAACAAGTGACTCAAGGCTGGTGTAAAAAATCAAGGTTAACAGCAGGGGTTATCTTGTCCTTTTTGTGTCCGACAGCATGACGCCTGTGAGCTGACGGAGATGTTATCTTCATCGGAATTGACTCGGTTGTTTACTTGCCTGACAAGCTCTTTGAGTTGTTCGGGAGTTGGTTCGTATAAGTCGATAAGGTTTTCCCCCGGATCTTTGATTCGGATCATTATTCCGTGAGGCTTAATAATCGGTTCGCCTACAAATGATATTGTGCATTTGTATTTTTCATAAAAAGATAAAAGGTTGCTTGTTTCCAAAACTAGGCCGGTATGTACCATCTCTGTTGGTTGGATTGAAGTTGGACATAGCCCAAGCTTTGTTTGCTCTAGCGTAAATTCTGCCCACTTATTAAGCAAATGAAACCGCAATTTCAGTCCATCAAATAGTTGGTAAAATGTAACAGCAGCTTCAAGATCGTGCTGCATAAGGATAATCATTGAAACACGACGTATCATTGCAAGTGCCTTACTGTTTTAGGAATAGCATTGTAGAAATAATATAACGATTTACACTTTTTTAGTTGATCTGCATATTTTTTCTGTTGCGCATAGTGTAGGATGTGCGTCATGCGTTCAAACTATTAAAGTATTTGTAGTATATCAGTGAATGGCCTTGATGCCAAAATAAGCTCATAGATTAGTTCTTTTCAAAAAGGAAAAGTATGGCGGCTCCAATGCTCTACCCATCAATTATGTGTGCCGATCCTTTGAACATCCAGCCTGTCATTGACACGTTAACGCCCCTTTCAGCCGGGTTTCATATTGATTTGATGGATAATCATCTTGTGCCAAACCTTGAAGGTGGCGTGAATTTGGTCAATGCAATTGCCAACTATTGTGATATTCCAATGTGGACTCATTATATGGTTACAAATCCAATGCAATTAATTCATAATACGCTTATTAGGCCAAGGGATATTGTTTCGATTCATTTGAACTCAAATGAAGATTTTTCAGCAGTATTTCATCTGCTAAAACAAAAATTAGCCCTTGCGGGGTTGGCGATTAGTCCGGATGATGATTTGCGTCAAGCTTTTGATATTCTTGGGCTTTGCGACCATGTTTTAGTGATGTCTGTGCAGCCTGGGTTTGCCGGACAGCAGTTTTTGGAGTCCACGTACGAAAGGTTGCGTGCTGTTTGCACGTACAAACAAGATACACATCCAACTTTGCGGGTTGGCGTTGATGGTGGCGTTTCTGCAAAAAACATTGCAGCCTTGGTGGCGGCTGGGGCACAAGACATAGCGGTAGGCTCAGCCTTGTTTGGTCATGGCAATATAATGCACAATATGCGCCAAATGATTGATATCATACTGTGAATGCCAGCCGAGGATATAAGCGCAGGGGGGATACAATTATTATACATTAGTTGGTTGGTGTGGATTGCGCCGTTTCTGGTGTTTCTTCTTGCTCGAGAGGTGCTTGTTTGTACCAGCGATACAGTTTTAGTAGGCCATAGGCTGTGGCGGCTAGTAGCATAGCTCCTCCAATGATTTTTAAAGGCACGTTGCTGGTAGTGGTCGCAGGTGGCGAAGTGGGCTGATTAGCTGAAGGGTCGATGACTCGTATTCTTTCCCCGGCCTCCAGGCGTTGTAGCAAAGGAATCGTTGCTTGCATTACTTTGATCTCCTCATCGATCTTCTGTTTGTGTCTTTTGTTTTCCTTCAGGGAGTTCTCGACTTGTTCGTCTGTGTAGAATCTACCCAAACCTGATCTCTCATTGGCCGGCTTTTGGAGATCTTCCGATGCCTTATTTACCTTCTCTAACTCTTGCTTCTGCTCTTCTAAATATTTGAGCAGGCCAGTGCCGCTGGAAATCTCCTCCTGTTTGCTAAGAACATAGAATATCTGTGCGTTTGTTAGAGCTGGTTGCGGGCTTTCCTTAACGACTTCGTCGAATATCTTGGCCACGCCCTCGTTTTTTGCATCTGTATAAAGTTTATTAATCTGGTGAACTATGTCAGCATCTTTATCCTTATCTGTATTTTCATTATAGGCTTTCATTAACTCTGTGAGCTCTTTTTTGAGAGGTGCTGGGTCACTCTCTTGACCTGTTTGAGACCCTTTTACTACCGATCCTCCAAAAAGCGCGAAAAATAGAGCCAAGATATATGGAAATGATTCTTGCATGCTATGTTTCATATGGGGAAACTCCTTTTTTATGATGATGATTCAGAGGGGTTGTGGATTGTGTGTTTGTTGTTGTAGCTTGTGAATCGTCTGGTGTTGCTTCTTGTTCTTGCTCGGAAGGTGCTTGTTTATACCAGCGATACAGTTTTAGTAGACCATAGGCGGTGGCGGCTAACAATAAAGCGCCGCCGATGCCTTGTAGAGGAGTAATGCACCATGATTTTTCGGTAGAGATTGTGGATTGGTCGGTTTTCTGTTCTTCATCTTCCTTTTCTAGGGCTTGCAGGAAAGGAATCATGCCGCCTAGATGCTCATTAAGTATATTAAGACGGGCCTTCTCTTCTTTTGGTAATGATATGAAGCCTGGGGAATTTATTTGTGTTTTGATATCCTCTAGAGCCTTAGCTAAAGCGGCACTATTAGGGAGCCCTTTAAGAATATGGAACACTTGTGCTTCTGCTGCTGCTTTAGCAGGTTGTGGATCCCTCCGCACGAATTTGTCTATTCCCCCTTGCCCTCCATGACTTTCTGCGTTCATTAACTGAGTATTGTTTTGATAAAGTTCATTTATCTGGCGAGCTACCTCATTCCTTTTATTCTTATCTGTACTTTCATAATAATCTTTCATGAGCTTTGTAAAGCTCACTATTGCACTTTCCACGTCATTATAGCGACCTGTTTGTGAGGCATTAACTACCGATCCTCCAAAAAGCACTAAAACCAAAGCCAAGATATATGGAAATGATGCTTGCATGCTATGTTTCATATGGGGAAACTCCTTTTTTATGGTGATGGTTCAGCGGGGTTGTTGGATTGTATGTTTGTTGTTGTAGCTTGTGAATCGTCTGGTATTGCCTCTTGCTCGAGAGGTGTTTGTTTATACCAGTTTATACCAGTGATACAGTTTTACTAGGCCATAGGCGGTGGCGGCTAGGAGCATAGCTCCTCCAATGATTTTTAAAGGCAAGTTGCTGGTAGTGGTTGCAGGTGGCGAAGTGGGTTGATTAGCTGAAGGATCGATGACTCGTATTCTTTCCCCCTTCTCTAGGCGCTCGAGTAGAGGCAGTGTTTTCTCGCCAGCGCTTATCTCTTGAATGAGTTTTGTTTGTTGGGTGATTTTGTAATGCTGGAGGTCGGGGACTTGTTGCTCTGTGAAGGTATTATAGTTGTAAATTGATCTTTTCCCCTGTGGCCTTTTGAGATCCTCTAATGCATCTTTTGAACGTTGTAATTCGGTCTTCTTCTTTTGTAGGTCTGTGGAGAACTCAGTGCTGTTTGGTATTTCGTCCTGGTGTTCTTCTCTAAGGATATAGATTAGCTGTGCCGTTATTACGTCTGGTTGCGGGCTTTCGTTAATGACTTCTTTGAATAACTCGACCACGCCCCTGTTTTTTGCATCTGTATAAAGTGTATTTATCTGCCTAGCTATGTCAGCATTGCTATTCTTATCTGTACTTTCATTATAGGCTTTTATTAGCACCGCAAGCTCTTTTTTGAGAGGTGCTGGGCCACTCTCTTGACCTGTTTGAGACGCTTTTACTACTGATCCTCCAAAAAGCGCGAAAACGAGTACTAAAATAATATGTTTCATGTAGAAATTCTCCTGTGCTATATGGCTCTTAGTGTAGGCAAAATCAATAATAACATTTTTCAGTCAGAAAATACAATAAAAAATAAAATCAGATTTTTGACGGCACTATGTGCGCAATAAACGATGCGATTTTTTGAGCATACGCCTCTTTATGTTTTAGGTGGTTAAGCGCATGTTTAGAAGGTTGTTCTATCCACCACGACTGTGGACACTGCGATAATCGTGCCAAGCTCTGTACGTTGTCGATTGAAACGTAATCATCGCTCATTGCGTGTATATAAAATATTGGTGTTGGTATTTCTGAAATTTTATCAAAAAGATTGGTTTCTTTCTCATTAATATGAGGAGCTACAAAGAGGTTATGAAAGGCATTCCATACCATATCAGCCTTAGCGCTTAAAGCTTTCCAAACATAATGATTCTTAATGCTGGTTTTTTTGGCAAAATAACTACAAAATGACAATAAAACATCGCGAACCTTTGCTTTTGCGGTTGAGCGGGATGTCTCTTTAAGTGATCCCCAGCCGCTGTCAAAAATGAGGCCGGCTACCTTTTTGTCATGCAATGCGCCATCTTTTTTTAATTGTATAAGCGCATGTGCTGCATGAAATGCGCCAGAACACATGCCAAAAATGATGTTAGGCAGTTGTGTGTGATGATATGCAAATTCAATGGCGGCTATAATATCTTTATATTCGTGTTTACCGTATGTAAGACATGAACCTAAAAATGTTCCGCCGCTTTCACCGTGGCCCCTGGCATCGAATAGCAACAGGTTGCACGATGGCGGCAGTATGCCGTATAAAGTTGCCAGACCTTCTTTTTTTCCCGGTAAGAATCCGGAACATGCTATAACGGTACATGTTGCATGTTCTCGTTGGCATAATAAGTAGCGAATTTTGATATTGTCTGTTGTGGTAAAGTATCCTTTAGAAAAACCTTTGGTTTTTAGAAAAGAGCGTACTCGATCGCTATCCTTGAGAAAAGTAGTATTAAACAGGATTAATTCATCATTGTTTTTAATCTGTTGGTCAGGTTTAGTAGGTGAAGCTACCGTGGGCACAATGCAAAAAATTATACTTAGGAAGTTGCCTGGTATGTTTTTCATTTTTTATGTTGACTGTGTTAAGGTGTGTCGTCAAAGATATTGCAATCCATTATATTTGATCCTACGCCTAAGTCAAAAAAAGTCTGTTCGTATTTAAAGCATATTCTTATAAAATGAGTAAAGATGTATTTAATTATTATTGCGAGTCTATTGGGCATTTTTGCCACATCTGTTATGAGTTATATTTCAATGGCAACTCCCATAGGGCCGTGGATTGCTCCAACGCTTGTCTTGTGCGGGACGATTTTTTTTCATTTCATTCGACCAACTTCGTATGAAAATTCCTTGTCATTGGTGACGTGTGCTGGTTCTGTTGGAGGTATACTTGCAAGTGCGCTTGCCTTTTCCTTTCCAACATTGCATTTTTTAGACCCGATTTTGTTTGCAAATATTATGGCAAGTCCGATATGCTTTGCGGCTCATATTGTGAGCGTGTCAATTGTTGCTGGTTGGTTTGGCATATGGATAGCCAATCTTTTTGAAGATACGCTTGTATATAGGGAAAAGCTTGCTTACCCTATTGGTGCTTTAGTGTATCGCATGATAGAAACACATCATGATATGCGCAAGGCTTGTGAGCTCATTTTTGGTATTACCAGTTCGGCATTGTTTGCAGTGGCGCAGGATATTATTCATGTTATTGCTAAAAGTTTTACAATGGTACATTCTTTTAGTTTGTACGGCCTGCCAATACCGACACTTCAATTTGACCTATCACCACTATTATGGGCAGTAGGGTTTGTTACAGGGCATGTTATAGCGATACCGCTTGCTTTGGGAGCATTGGCACGTGTGTTTATAGCGTCTCCTATTAATATATTGATTTTTCCTGACCTAACCCACACAGAATTTAATTTTGCCTTTTGTAGCGGTATTTTACTGTATACAACAATGACCGGAATATTTTTTTCAGCAAAAAAACTATATGCCTCGTTGCATTTTCCGGCCGTATCAAGCGTATCATTTTTGCTTAATGGAAATAGATCGTTTAATTTCCTTGCTTTAGAAGGGGTTTTGGTTGTTTGTACCATATGTGTTTTTTTGTCATATTTTAAATTTTCCATGTTGTGCCAGCTTTACCTCATTCCATTTACGTTTGTTTGTACGCGCCAAATTTTGATCATAGCGGGTAAATTTGGATTAGCTCCGCTAGGAACATTTGCTACCTTTGTTATGTTTCCGGCATTATTTCTTTTTGACCTATCTGCAAAACAGATGGTTCTCATTGCAACCTTTGTTGAGGTGTGTGGTGGGGTGGCAGCTGATATTTTGTTTGGACGTAAGATAGGATCATTGGCAAATATCTCAAAAACACGTCTTAAGCTTTTTCAATATGCCGGTTTGATAATTGGTAGCCTCACGGCTGGGATAATTTTTTGGCTCTTAATTAAACGATTTTCGCTTGGCTCAGTTGAGCTTTTTGCAGGCAAAGCACAGAGCCGAGCATTGCTTATTCAGTCGGTTGATAGGGTAAATTTCTGGGCTATGGTTCCTGGAACCATCTTTGCATGTCTCGTGCAATATTGTGGCATTAATGCTGCGCTCGCACTTGGTGGACTATTGATGCCATTTTCTATATCTATAGGGCTTGTAACTGGCGCAATGCTGACGTTTCTAACGCACCACAAAGAAGAGTGGTTTCCGTTTTGGTCTGGAATTTTTGCAGCCCAATCGATTTGGATGTTGCTTAGAGCTGCGATTTGATAGGAACTATTCCATTTTACAATTGCGTAGTTCGTCAAAAGTATGATTAAAATGCAGGTTGTCTTAGTTTGTCAAAATGGTTCTTAGCCCACTAAAGGTTAGCGTTGTGGCTTTCGGCTTTAAAAGGACTATATAATCCGATGAGCCATTATAAAGTTTATTCTCATAGAAGATAGCCTTCAGTTGTCGACGCAGCTTATTGCGTTGGGGAGCATTGCCAACTGAGCGAGGAGTCACAATAAGGATGCGCGCAAAATCACATTGCCTTTTTGCGCTAAGCACTGTTAGGCGTTTTTCTTTATAAACGCAGCGCGCTGATTTGAAGGCGTAGGAGATTTCTTTTTGGCTGAATTTGGACAAAACTTTTGCCATTCGCACAAGATTCTCGGCGTATTTTCTTATTAATAAGCTTTTACTGCAAGACGTTTTCTGCCTTTTGCGCGGCGCCTGTTTAAGATGGCTCGGCCATCTTTGGTGCGCATGCGCATGCGAAATCCATGTTTTTTTCTACGTTTTTTAAGACTTTTTTTAAAAAGAGTAATCGACATTAGCGATCCTTACCGTTTCTGCTTGTACTGATGGTGCTTAATATGATGCACAATAAACTGATTCCTGCTATTTGAGTAACTATGTTCTTTATTGTACGGATAAATTTAGTTTTTACAATTGGTGTCTACTATTTTTTTTATACTTTATGGTGAATTTCTGGCTGATTCTTGTTCTTTTAGGTAGAATTCTGCATCCAAGGCTGCCATGCAGCCAGTTCCAGCTGCAGTTATTGCTTGTCTGTAGCGTGAATCCATTGCGTCTCCTGCTGCAAATACTCCGTAGACAGATGTTTTTGATGAATTTTGATATGTTTCGATGTATCCGTTGGGCAATAGATTGATCTGGCCACGAAATTGTTTGGTGTTTGGCTTAAGGCCGATGGCAAGGAAAATACCGTCGGTATCAATTGTATGTTCTTGGCCGGTTTCTTGATTTGTGATGGTTGCGCCAGTTACTTTTGTACCGTTGCCCAAAATCTCCGTCACGGTACTGTTATACACTATCTTGATCTGTGAATTCCCAATGATACGCTGTTGCATGATGTGTGATGCGGTAAACGTGTTGCCAATGTGTACGATTGTAATATGTTGAGTAAATTTTTGTAAAAACGATGCACTTTCCATAGCGCTATCTCCACCGCCGACAATAATGACTTTTTTGCCAGAATAGAACGTAGCGTCACATACAGCGCATGTTGTGACTCCTTTTCCCCAATAGATATCTTCGCCTGGGCATTTTAATGTATTTGGTATGGTGCCGGTAGCAATGATAGCGGCCTTTGTATAAAGTATTTCAGCTTTATTGATTGTAATAGAAAAGGGAGATTGTGAAAAATCTACTGATGTTATGGATCCTTCTATAAACTTAACTCCGGCTGAATATGCATGTTCACGCATTTGCATCATAAGATCAGGTCCCAACACCGATCGAGTGCCGGGCCAATTTTCAACTATTGAAGTGCCCATGAGCTGTCCGCCTGGGTTTTGACCTTCCACCAGAAGTGGTTTTAGATTTGCGCGCACTGCATATATTCCGGCTGTTAGTCCAGCAGGGCCAGATCCTATGATGATTAATTCATTAATATGGTGCTTCATACACAACTTTAATCTAAGATGTTATTTTTTGGTCAGATGATAAATAATATAATTAATAGTTTTTTCAGAAAGACAATATTTACGCAATACGTCTGTTGCAATAGGAGCTTCTTGTCCTTGAACTTTATGCGGTGGAAATTCGAAATAAATAAATTCTTTCATGCGAGCTCTATTGAAAAAACTTAGATAATTTTTTATTTCGTAGTCTGAGGCGGTAAAATTTTCGTAGCAAGCAAATTGGTCGACAAGAATTTCTTCTTTAACTTGGCGTTGTGCGAGTTCCCTAATGTGACGTCGAAAATCTTTTTGTACGCGATATACGTTATAATCTGGGCTATCCTGTACTGTTTCCATGAGCATTTGTGCCTGACGTTCGACTAGCTGTTCCGGGGGGTAAAATGGATGCTTGGCCATAAGTAGCTTAAATGTTTCCTCTACCATGGATCTTCTCAGGCAGACGTCATTGCGAAAGGAAAATACCTCTATGAGCTTTTGATGAACTTCTTTATTTGTTTTTAAACGAAAGTGAGTTTTAAATTGTTCTATGCAAAAATATGTATGTGGAATAAAGTCCTCTATGTGTATGCAAAAGAGGTAGTTGGTTTCAATATCTGAGCTAAAATATTCCTGTAATCCGGCGTCATTTGTGTAAAAAGTTTCTCCCGGTTGCTTGCCTATAAATATGTCTCGCAGCGTTCCTTCACCGTCTTGAGGATTTAATTTAAACCAAAAATATTTTGATGGTCTGTTAAAGACCAGAGCTTGGTCTTGACCGACCAAAGCAAGCCCAAAGCTGACCCAATCGTTTAATTGGATTCCCTTTTCTCTAGAATGTTTTGTTAATTGTTCCTTTTCATATGTCAAAAATGATTCAACTTGCCGATCAATATCCTTATAATTTTTTCGCTTGGGAGCTTTAAATGGATAATATTTCCAATTTTCTATGACTATAGGCGATACCTTTACAAATTCAAAAGTGAACTCTGCGTGTTTATCAAGCGTTAAGCTGATGTCCATTAAGCGCGGTGACCCGACGACTAAGAGTTTTTTAGTTCTAAAATTTTTATATAAAAACGGTATGACTTCGTATTTGAGCAAAAACTCTTTTACATGCTCCAAGAGGCTTTCTTTGAAGTTGTTTTTAACATAGTCCATCGGCGCGCCACCTTTGATAAAGCCGTGAGCTTTGATAGATTGTTGCTGGCCAAGGGCTGCTTGATTAAAAACGGCTTCTGTCATGAGCAGAGGAACGGTAATTACGATGTACGATCTTTGAATATCTGTATAGGAAATCAAAAGGCGGGTATTGACCAAGGCTTCTTGATAGTTAGGAGTTGTTTCTGAAGCGACCTCTATGGGCGGATGTATAGTGCTGATTGTGCCAACAATATCTTTCATACCGCTATCCCTAATGGTTAGATAATGAAATTTGTGCACGTATCATAAGCAAGCTTTTGTCATAACGAACAGATAAAAAAATTCTTATACGGTTTATCAGAAATTGCAACTTTTATTTGATATTGTCTGACGATTTCCCATGAAGGATTGCAAGAGCGGATAAAAACAAGAAAATTCTAAAAATGAGAGCGGATCTTGCGTCTCAAATAAGCACTATATTAAAATATGCGTACAGAAGTAGTGTTAAAATGATACGTAGATATTCAAAATAAAAAGGATACGGAGTGAACGCTGTATTGAGATTGATAATTACACAAACAATCCTTTGGAATTTTTTTTGTGCTATTCATGATGTCAATGCGGACCATTCACGATTGAGTAAATTTCGTCCTCGCACATTAATTTTTATGTACAATGCAACCGATACCGCATTGCGTAGCACGTTTACCTTTAGGGCTTGGGATGGAAAGCCGGTAAGTAGCGCTGCGCATTATCCAAATTTTGATACGGTAATCAACGTGGATCCTTTTAGCGCTCAAACAGGGCTTCCGATTGTTGCAGAGCTCGCTCGCAATAAAGGAATTGAGATGGAAAGAAAATATGACTTTGTAGAGACAATAGATCTGCCGGGCTTAGGTCCTGTATTAGAGCTTCGGCAGCATTTGGTAGGTAACCCAAGAAGTTTTAGCAACCCACTTGCTCTTGGTAGCAAGATTCAAGCAGGATTTGCAGCGCCTTCTCTTGGAGTACAACCTGTATATTTTGACGACCAAGAATGGCATCGTATGATACTTCCTGTTTCTGACATTATTTCAAATAGGTATGGCGAATATGTTATAGATTTTTGTTTTTACGGGGCAAAATTTTGGAGTGACGCCAAAAGTCAGTTAGAAAAAAAAGGCGTATGGCAAAGTATCAAAAAGGCGGTACAAGGATTTACCGAAGATAAAAAAGGGGTTGCGTTGACAGCTTCCGCAGCCGGTGCAGCTTCCTATACCGCTAGTGTTGTGGCAATGACTTCATTGGTACATGCTGCAATGACTGGCGCGGCGATTTCAGGCGGAACAGTCGTGGCAGCATTCGGACTACCAGTAGTATTGCCGGCGCTAGTAGTAGGGGCCTTGGGAGCAGTATTGAGTGGTGTGCCATCTGCTTATGATAATCTTTTGTATAAAATAGAGTTTGTGCCAAGGCAGCCATAAATTTCTAACAACCTGTTGTTTTTTAGGTTTTCATATGGGCATCTTTGCGCGGCATTGTGTGGAGGTGCCTATATGACATTAATGATATTATTTTCGGCTACTTCAAGTAGCCGACCATAGTCCAAAGTCGTTGACCAGAGAACAAGTGCTGGTTGATTTTTTTCGAAAATACTTTAACTTGATCGCTAAGTGTCTTTATGCGGTAAATTTCAAATTCAGAAGGAAAAATAGTGAAGCGATCGTTAATAGTATTCTTATCTATGGCGGCGACAACTCTTGTGGTTGGAAGTTGCCTTTCATTAAGAAATTCAAACAAGAACCAGGACAAAACTAAAGGTACTACGAATATGACGCGTACAGTAACTAATTCCGGACTAGCATATGAAGTTCTCAAAGAGGGATCTGGTGCAACCCCGCAGGTGGGACAAAATGTTACGGTACATTACACCGGATGGTTAGAAGGTGATAATGGGCAGTTGGGGCAACAATTTGATAGCAGTGTTGATCGAAGCACCCCATTTACGTTCAAAATAGGTGCTGGTAGGGTTATTAAAGGTTGGGATGAGGGTGTTATGACAATGAAAATTGGCGAAAAGCGCCGTTTGATTATTCCTTCAAAGTTGGGTTACGGGGCTAATGGAGCTGGTAATGTAATTCCACCGCATGCCACTCTGATTTTTGACGTTGAGTTACTTAGTATTAGTTAAGAGTTTTAGAGCATATGGAGAGATGGCTGAGTGGCTTAAAGCGCTTGCCTGCTAAGCAAGAGTCCGCGAAAGTGGGCGCGAGGGTTCGAATCCCTCTCTCTCCACCATACCACCATATGAAATTCTGTTTTATGCGCGCCCATAGCTCAATTGGATAGAGCATCAGACTACGGATCTGAAGGTTAGGGGTTCGACTCCTCTTGGGCGCACCAGCCTACGCCAAGGCTACGGCTGGCGCGCCAGTTTGTTTAAGGAATTGATATTAATTGGTAAATAAGCCTTGTTAGCACTAAGCGTAGGCTGTCCGCCGAAGCATGATTCACGTAAGTGAATGCGTAGGAGGACCGGCATGTCAGTTTATTTTAATGCTCCGATATACGTAGCAGAAAGCACGTATATCGGAGCATCGTTTTTTCGAAGACATTAGGCATGAAGCATGGTTAATAACCTTAAATATCGGCCAATGGGGCCAACGGTGGTATTGCCAATAGAGGTGAGATTGTTCCCCACCAGGTGACCCATCTGCTCTGAAAATCAATTGAATGCAAGTCGGCACTTTCCTGGATGGTCCAAAAATCGGTACCATTTGGGTCGACAACAGTATTGCTATAATCCCCCCAACGTACGGTTCCTGAGCCAAAATCCTTTACATAGGTATCAAGTCCTGTTCGAAGGATAGCTGTTCCGCGCAATGTATTGATGGGATCCGTGTGTGACCGAAATGAATAGCCCGAGCTTGCATATGTAAGGGGATTAAAAAATGAGTAGCCCACCAATACGTCATTTGCAGTATTTACCGCAATAGAGGGAAATGCAAAAAAGGTACCTGAATTTAGGTTTGCGGCCGGGTCCTCTATGCGACCAAATTGTTGAATGGCACCTGTTGGATTAATTTGAAGCCATTGTACTGCGCTATGTGTTGGTGAAGTTGCAGGCAAGAAAACAGTCTGTGCCGCCCAGATTGAACCATTCCGGAATGTGATGCTGAGCATGCGTGAATCATTATTCATGATGCGACGGGTGCTTGATAATTGCGGCGCAAAGCCACCGTCGATGATCGGATGCGACGAGGCCCATGGATTGCCGATAGCAATAAATCCGGGCGAAGTAAGAATTTCTGAGCCGATCGCACCGCTAATTGTGTATAGTCGCAAATAACCAGCGCCACCCGCATTGCCATTCCAGTTTTGTAGTAAATAAAGGTTTGGGTTAGCATTATCATACGTCATTGCCGGTGCTTGAGTTGCTCCAAAGCCCGTTAAATTGAAGAATCTTATAGCGCCGGTTATGCCTGCATATAAATTGGCCTTATTAAATACGTAAATATGTGAACCGGTAAAGCCGCCACTCGATACTGAAAACATGTTGGTTTGCACAATGATCCATTTGCTGTTGAATCCAAGGCTAGGAAAATCTGCCCAACTGGCGCCACTTCCATCGGCTGCTAGAGCAAATCTGAACCAACCAGCCGTTGGATCATTTGTTTGTGAAACGGCAATTAATATGCGAGAGGAAGAGGATGCTGGATTGGACAATGTCACAAAAGTCCATCGGTTACTGAACGGGTCATATGTGATTTTTGGATCGAAAAGGGCTGAGGTTGTCTGCCAGAAGCTAGCAATTGGAAGGGTAAGAAGTATTCCTCCTATTTTATTATGAATGCGAATGCGATCATTCAGCGTTGTCATAATGTGATTGGGTCCAACGGCGCCCATCGTGTCAGGTGGGATTACTGTTAATGTATCATCTAAGGCTTCAAAGGTCAGACTGGCTGGCGGAGAGGATACAACCGGCTGCCGCATTATGGTTACATCGTCTGTTGGCTGAGCAGTATTGGAATTCTCTTTGTACGAAGCGATGATCTCTTGCGTGTCGACGGGCAGATTTTGTGGAATCGATTGAATTGCTTGTACCGCATGAAACCCTTTAAAGCGCTCAAGTATGGGTAGTGTGCTTAGAGTGATACTGCCTAAATCCTCGAGTGGTTCGTGCGCAGTAGTAATAGTAGGCTCTTGCGCTTGTAAGACCGTCACCATAAGTGACATAAGCGCAGAAAAACAATAATAATGCTTGTTCATACATACCTCTTTGTTATTTCGATGACTTTTTCCACCAAAGAGTGACATTAACAAGGATTTTTTTGTTGTCAACGGTATGTAGTTGCCTTTGAGCACCACGCCATTTTTTCAGTCATTTTGACTTTCTGACGCGCTTAAAGTATGTTAGTAATTATTCTTTTCTATATACTATAAAATGCGGCTTTTTAAGGAATCTTACCCATGATATTATTATCTACTTTTTTGGCATTGTGTGCTGTTCAGATAGCACAAGCAGAAAGCGAATGTGATCCTAGGCCTGACTACAAAGGGTCTGTCATGCTCAAAGAATTTCAAGGGCATGGAACAACGAGATCCTGTCTTATGAAGCATCCCAATGATCAAAAGCCGTATGTATTACGTCTTGGCTACATAGATGAGTCGGAGTATTGTGCCATGAAGATGGCAGCTGATAATGGTATTTCGCCAGAAATTTACTTTGTAAGCGACGATAGGCTGTGCACAGCAATGGCTTACATCGATGGAAATACATTGAGTGCGCAAGCCGCCAAATCTCCTCATACTATTGCTTGCCTTGCCAATACAATCCGCCAGGCGCATATTGCAACAAAAAACCTTTGTAGTGCTTGTGATGGTTCTTTAAAAACGCGTCAGGAAAATTTTTATGCAGAATTATGTGGCAGATTACAATCAAGCAAGGAATGTCTATCCTGTTTGGATAAGGCCATGAAGTTATGGACAGATAGTTACGAGCAGCTTGATCTGCTTTCCGATACTTTTGTACATATTCATGGTGACTTAAATATGCGCAACATTTTTTTGATTGACAACAAAGCGTATTTGATAGATTGGGCAGAGACTAGGTTGGCAGATCCGATGTTTGACTTAAGTTATCTTGCTTTGTGCTGCGACTATGACCAACATGAGGAGTTATTGCTTCTTAATCAATATCTTAACCATGAAGTTAATCAGAATGAGTTGATGCGCTATCGTTTAACAAAAAAAATAAATAGCGCTCATTTATGTTTAACTTGCCTGAGGATATATTCTGATTTGATATCAGCAGGGGAGTGCGGGGATGCAATTGCGGTATCGCAAAAAGAGCCTATGTGTGACTTTTCTGAGTATATTCAACGTTATGCAGCTGATAGTAGCTCATTGGAGTATCAAGATTTTTTTTATATGGCGCAGATGCTTATTGCATGCGCAGAATCAATAGCTTTATAAGTTGGTGCATTTGCCAAAAATAGGCTTTAATAAGTACACTAAAGAATAAAAAAATATTACAAAAAGGTTACATCAATGATCGATCATATATCCCTTCCGGTAGAGAATTTTAGTGAAAGCATTGCTTTTTATGACCAGACCCTTAAGGTAATTGGCTGTGAGCGTCTTTTGACCTTTCAGGATAAACCGGAAAATGGAATGGCTGGTTATGGAAAAGAAGGAAAAGCTTCATTTTGGATAACCTCAAATAATAACGGACAACCACTTGTCAATATGCCGAACGTAGAAGTAACTTTTAAGGCAATGTCAGCTGACCAGGTTGATCAATGGCACGCTCTATGTCTGAAAGCTGGTGCCCAAGATGTTACCGCTCCCGCACATTACCCAGACTATCACCCGGGATATTATGGTGCATGCGTGATTGATCCTAGCGGGTGGCGCATAGAAATGGTGATTCACGACTATCAAAAGTAAGCGAGGGTGGCAATAATATTACAATCGGTTAGTTTTCGCAGTTGAATTTGCCACATAGTTTTGATATTTCTTGCACGGCGGTCTCAACATTGCCGATGTATTCAATTCGATTTTTATTATGAAAATTTAAGGGGTTGCGATTATTTGGCGACTCAAGGTCTATTAAGTGTAGTTTGTTATTGGGTCCGCATATGTATTGTGTTGGATTAATATTCCATTGGCCGCATTCAATCGCAGAGTTAATAAGTTCTTGCTTGGCGCGACAAAATAGAGGTTTGTTAGAGTCTGCATCTCCTCCCTCAATGAACTCCTCAATTATTACATAGTTACCATCACGTACTTGTTCTGGTTGATGCTTTAAATGGTATAAATAAGTTTTTGGCATTGCTATAAAGGATGGTTTTGTTTTATGTATCCATTCAGACAGTAATATACTGTTTCCAGCGCGACTGATTGTTTGGTATGTTGCGTCTAGGCCTCTTGTTTGAAGTTCAACGTATTCTTGTTCGTTAATAGGAGAGCCGTAAGGGCGATATTCGTCGCCAGGACGAGATATTCCATCTTTGTAATGCAAGTCCCTTAATAAGACATTAAGATTTTCCCGTTGATTTCCAATTCCTGCATGTTTAACACAAAAAGTATGTCTTTGAGGGCCTACTTCAAGTTCAATAGGAAAGTTGAAATTGAAGCTTAAAAACAGTTTTGATTTTGCTGCCTCCACAAGGTCTTTAATCGTTTGCCTGTACTGTTTAAATACTTCAGTATTGGAACCTACAAGTGGCGTACGGCTCAGAGCTAATGAAAGTAAGAAATTTTTATCAAACCAAGAATCAAGAGCGTTTTTAAGTTCATCGCTCATCGGATCCATTAAATCTATAATATTTTCTGGAGTTATTTCGACCTGTTTGCATTTGTTAAAGGCTTTGTTCTGGTATGCTATATTTTCTGCTTCATTTTTACTGGCATTGTCTCGCAGCACCCCCCACCATTCAATAGCTTCCTCGCGATTCATGGCGTATAGGTTTGAAAAATAATTGCTGGTCAAGCATATTGACAATACGATTGAGAAAAAAGCAGGTAGTGAATACATAATTTTGCCCCTTGAGGTGTGTAAAAATGCTGTACATATATAGCTCCATCTGTTCTAGTAGATTTTACAGTGTATATAGCAGGTGCGCAAAATAGTCAATTGAAAAATACAAGAAATAAATATAAGGCTCTAGTGAGGACAGATTGAGGAATATATTTTTATTATTTGACAATTTGAAGTTTTATTTTCTATTATTGGGTAGGTATTATTTTTACAACATTTAGAAGCGTGGGTAGTTGTTTTGAGGTAAAAACTACAAATTTGCCATAAAGGCAGTGCAAAAGAAGGACTTAAAGGATGAAGATATTGTTTCAGGCAAATATCGTCTTGGCTATGTTTTGTTGCTTTACGCTTGGAGCGGTGACTCAATCGACCAAATCTCATGTTGGACTTATAAGAAATTTGGGCCGTACGAACGTTAGCATTGTAAATCCGGCAATTGACGGAGAGTTAGCATATACATTTGATGTTACATTTAGTGGTGTAAAAAGTACCCGTAAGCCGCTTGCACAAGATAAATTTTGGCCTGCTGCTGGTGACAAAATAACCATTTTTGGTCCGTCGTCACTATTTGGTATTAAATTACCAAATGCAGCTTCAGTAAATTCCATAGCAGAATTTTCAAGAACAGTTGGGGTTGAAAACGGGACAACCTATAGCATAGAAGAAGTGGTTAATTTGCCAGGAGTTGGGCCGGTAAAGTTGATACAGAAAATGACTGGAGGAGCGTATCGCAGTTCTTTGAAGTACGGTCTTTGCGCTCTCGAGCTTGGCATTAAAGAGCAACTTTTTGATGATTTTGGATGGCACGTGGTACAAATTCCACACAAGGGCGCTCTGCAGGAAAATGGTAGCCAGGCAATCATTGGTGAATATACAATTTCCTACTGCCAATATTTTTTTGAAATGCCTATTATTCTTTCATCTTTTGCAGATAAATCGATGGCCGTCCTAAGAGTAATAGATCGTCTAGACACACTCAAGGTCCTTCTCCCTTTATGGGCAGGATTATTCGTAGGGGCTAAAAAGGTAAGCACGATTAATGCATATGAGGTATTAGGCGTTGCGCCAACAGCATCGCAAGAGGAGATTAGAGCTGCCTATCGCAAGCTAGGTTTAAGGTGGCATCCTGATAAAAATAGCAGCCCTGAGGCATCAGAAAAAATGAAAGAAATTAATATGGCCAATGATCTGATTAAGGATGAAGAAGTACGTGCAAGTTACGATACCAAGACTATTGTGCCAAAAGGAGCAGTAATTCTACCAGTATTGGGTGTAGCAGCAATTACTGCGTTTCTTGTGTATTTTTCAATGCCTAGATTATATCCAAATGTTGTTTATAGAATTGAATACAAAAAACTTGGTTGAGCTCAAGCAATACCAATCTTGCCAACAAATATCTTTCGCATTTAATCTCATTCTTAGGTACAATTTCATTTCAAGTATTTGAAATAGTAAGTGGAGAGATGGCAGAGTGGTTGAATGCGGCGGTCTTGAAAACCGCTATTCCGTGAAAGCGGGATCGAGGGTTCGAATCCCTCTCTCTCCTCCATTGTTTTTTGTCAGAAAGCCTTTTTCCTACTTTGTTACGGAAAAGGTTTTTTAATATGAAGGCTATTCCAGTCATTGGAAAAACGAGCTATTCCTTGTTCTGTTAATGGATGATAGGTCAAATTCTGTAGAAGTGCAGGCGGAATAGTGATGGCATCTACGCCGGTCAATATTGCCTGTGAAAATTGAGTTTCATCTCGAATAGAGGCTGCAAGAATTTTGGTAGAGTTTGCATTGGCATCCATAATGACTCTTAGCTGTTTTAGAAGTTCAATGGAGGGCAGGTCTTGATCCTGAAGTCTTCCAACAAACGGAGATATGAATGCCGCCCCTAGTTTTGCCATAAAAAGCGCCTGTGGCAAAGAAAACAGAAGGGTTACATTGATTTGCACGCCTTCATTTGCAAGCGTTTTGATAACGGGGTAGTAGTCTAGCACGCATGGAATCTTTACAAGAACATTTTTGCCCAATGAGGCTATTCGTCGTGCCTGCTGGAGAAGATCCGCTGTGTTAGTTTCAGTGACCTCAATGCTTATCAGACCGTTTGGCAACGATGCACAAATCTTATGTATCAACTGATTAACGTCTTTGCCAGATGTGGCAAGCAAAGTAGGGTTAGTTGTGACGCCATCAAGAAGTCCGCGTTCTTGCCATATTTGAATTGCATCTAAATCGACCGTATCTAAAAAAATCTTCATTCAAAGCCCCTTCTTTTATTGATAGTGCATTATTCAGGACTATTTTCGATAGGAGCCTGAGCTTCAGGCTCCGGTTCGTCTGCATTGTCAGTTGAAGGAGGTGCCGCTTCCTGTTCCTCTTGAACAGTATTTTCTGATTCTTGGACAGGAGCTTGGTCGTTTTCCGATGGCTTATTGCCTGCAGGCTGTACAGAAGTTTGGTCTAATGGCGATTCTTCAGCCTCCGATTGTTCGTTATTTGAAGAAGATAGTTGCTGTTCATATGTTTTTCCTTCTAATGGTGCAACCTCTTCATTTGATATTGCTATGCTTTGTGCTGTCGGTATAGCAGTTGAGTTCATTTCCTTTGTTGGATTTATAGCATTTTTGCTGACCTGCTGTGGTGGTTGTGATTTTTCAGCTGGCTTAGATGCTTTTGATAGCGATTCTGACATTCCTCGCTTTGGTAGATTTAATTTTTCACGTAGCTGGCCAACGGTTTGGCCTAAGACTTTCTTGTAGTCAATAAAATCTTTAATAATTTGAATACATGCAATCGATTGGGCTACGTTTCGTTGCTCGAGATTGTCGAGCAACTCATCGTTTAGTTGCATATCATCTTGGTAGCTATCTAAAAATTTGGATAAATAATGTCGTTCTTCAATGTCAAGTTTTACAAAACAGGTATAGCGTGCCTGTTCTACTTGAGGCAATAAAATAACTACTTGATCAAGCATATAATCAGGCTGAGGAATGCTTTTTTGGCCCCATAGTTTTGTTTCGTCTGTAAGTTGACAATACCGTTGGTATCCGTACATAGAAAATGTAGAAAAAGTTAGGATTAGGAGATTGTTTATTACAATATTTTTCATGATAGTCCTTTTTTTGAGCACATAAAGCTTAACCTGCAAAAAGTAACAAATCTTTCGATTTATATTTAGATTAGCAAGCTGTAATGATTTATTGCAACAAAAAAAACCCCACCGGCATGGTGGGGTTTAAAAACGGTGCAAATTGTAGATTATTTTTGTGACGATCTACAAAATTGTTGGTTTAAGCAACGTCTGGCGAAGAAGCGACTTCTGAAGAGGCTTCTTCTTGAGATGCAGAAGAATCTTCAGAAGCAGTAATATCGTCTGGTACAACGGCAATAGACAGTATAACTACCGCATTAGCCTCAGGACAATTGAAGTTGGCTGATTCACCAACCAAAAGTGACCCCTTGCTGTTTATTACACAGGAAGAGTTATCTTTGGTATGGTTAGCCCGTAACGTATATTCAACGCCCTCTTCAACAATCTGTCCTACAAGTTCGAGACTGCTTCCCGATTCGCTTGTTATTGCAAGTGTAGATGGGCCTTCTGCCGAAACGTCCATTTGTGGGTTTGCGACTACTGTTCCATCCAATTCAACCCGTATATTCATTACGGTTTTTGGTAGAACGATTGACGGTGCACACGCAAAAGCCAAAACTAATGCTATTGCAAACTTATTCATTGGTTTCCTCACTGATTGATTTGATATTAAATACACTTACTATTGAACAACTATAAAGCATTTTTTTTAAAATGCAACCTAGTTAAATGTGTTGAAATACAGCGTCTGATTATTGCCGATTAGAATTATTTCTAACGCGGCATGTTTTAGTATAATTAACGGTGTTCGCTTATGGCTTTAATGATACGCCGATCAATCAAGTCGCGTGCGGGAAGCGATGCGCCAACTTGACTTAATACATGTTCTGGGACTAATAGGGCCGAAAAAGGATCAATAAAATGAGTTCTAAAAAGCTGATTGCCTGATTTAATTGCTTCAAGGATTTCCGGGTTAAAATTTGTACGAACAAAATACCAATCATTTTGAAAGGAGTCGTTGCTTACGGTGGGAAATCGATTTTCACTTAAATACATTTTTACGTCGCGTACTTCTCGAGTATCTTCAGCAAGAGAAGGATCAATTGGCACAACTGCCACCGCTACAGAATCTGTCTTTTCAGGGTAAGCAAAAAGATTGTCATATAGGTGATATTCAGCCGGAGCTGATCCAAGGGCGAATTGAATAGCAACTGATCCGTAACGGCAGATATAGTTGTTTACCATGCTTGCGCGGACCATTTTATTGCCTGGTGAAAACAGTTCGATACCTACGTCAGGGAAAAAGCTTAATAGATTTTCAACTAATGACACTTCAAAGCTGTTGGACCTAATAAGAGGGGTTGCGTAATACGAAGGTCTGAAGTTTGATAAGGGTTCAGCTATAATAGATCTTTGTATCGTAATAAAGCTAGAGTTAGATACTGTTAATGCTGTACCAACACTCCAGGATAGCGAGCAATGATCAATCATAATAAATGCGCTCTGCTGTATAGATAGAGCCTCTCGATCTTTCCCACTTGTTTTATTTGTATTCCCATGAAGGGCAAGCTCATAGCCGGGTCGTACGCGTATGTAGCGAAGTATGACATCATATACATTAAATATGCGAATTGTACCGTTTGTTATTGTGATTCCGCCAGGTACAGTGGATGCATCCACTGTAACGCAGGGTTCAACTATAATAAGATCATTGTTAAGGCTAATAGTGCCTCCAACTGCAAATGTAATAGTCCGCGGATAAGGTTGAGAAAGCGCCCATCGCAAAGATCCCCCTTCATAATTATCCTTAAGGGTAGTTACTAATAAGGGGCGCCCTTGCTGTCCTCCTCCTTGAGAGAATGCGCCAGATCCTACAGATCCTGTAAATGCCAGAGTGTCTCTAGGGCCAAGAGCTGCTTGTTCTAAAATAGAATCGGGTGCGCCTCCAGCTTTGACAATACATATAATGAGTTCGAGCAAACAGTAGGTCATTAATTTTTGTATGAGCCTCATTTACATAGCTCCTTTTTGTATTGACATTATCATAAGCTGACTTGCTAATACCAATAGAGAGTGAATTTATCTGTAAAAATGTGGTTAGAGCAAAAAGTTATGACAGTGATTACTTTAGTCTTTTTTTTCAAAAAACCGATGTAATCATGCAAAACAGCACAATTTGTTAAGTTATATAACTCATGATATACTCAATCGAGCAATATGAAACGCAGAATGTAGTAGCGTTTGTATATTAAAAATATCAAATAAATCCCAAAACACGCATCACAATTGTTGGATGGTGCGTCTTACGCCAGACGGTCAGGAGTTTGTCTTAATGTCAAAAGAAGTTATACGTCCCGAACAATTTGCGCATACAAAAAGTAAGGTAGTTCCTGAGGCGCAATTTATAATATCTCCGGAATCTCACGAAGAGATTGCAGCTCTTTATAGCGGATTATTGAAAGGCTTTCAGCCTGGTAAGATAGTCAAGGGATTTATAGTAAGAATAGATTCAGATGGCGTACTTGTTGACATTAGTTATAAATCACGCGGCCTGGTGCCAAAATATGAATTTACTGCTCATGAATTAAAAAATCTTAGAGAAGGTCAGGAGATAGAAGTCCTGCTCGAAACACTTGAAAATATTGATGGCACTGTTGTGTTGTCATATGAGCAAGCAAAAGCAATGCGTGCATGGGATGCAATTGTTAAGCTTTTTGAGGAAAACAAGCCGGTTGAGGGGATGGTAACTCATAAAGTTAAGGGTGGCCTTAACGTTGATATTGGCATTCCGGCATTTTTACCAGGCTCACAAATAGACTTACAGCGTGTCACTGACTTTGATCAATATGTAGGACAATCTATTGCGGCCTATATATTAAAAATTAATAAAAAGCGTGGCAATGTCATCATATCTCGTCGTAAATATTTAAGCTCTCAGCGCTCTGATGCTCGTAAAAAAATCCTTGATACGTTGCAAGAAGGCCAAATCATTCAAGGGGTAGTGAAAAATATTACGAACTACGGCGTATTTATTGATATAGGCGGGGTAGATGGCCTGCTTTATATTATTGATATGACATGGGGACGCATAGCTCATCCTAGTGAAATGGTAAAGATAGGAGATATGATTACCGTTAAGGTTCTTTCGTTTGATAAAGAACACGAAAAAATATCGCTTGGGCTCAAACAATTAACAGAAAATCCATGGGCGGACATTGATCAGCGTCTTAAGGTGGGAGATCGCATCAAGGGAGCCATCGCTAGCATAACGGACTATGGCCTCTTTGTGGAGGTTGCTCCTGGGATTGAGGGGCTTGTGCATATTTCAGAAATATCTTGGACCGATCGTATCAATAACCTGCATAATCGTTTTTCTGTAGGACAGGAGATTGAGGTTATTGTGGTATCCATAGATAAAGTGCATCGACGTATGTCGCTCAGCATCAAACAGCTTGAAAAAGGCCCGTGGGAAACGATCAGTCAAGAGTTTAAGGTTGGCCAAACCATTAAGGGTAAGATCAGTAATATTATTGACTTTGGTGTATTCGTGCAGCTTATACCAGGGATAGACGGGTTAGTGCGCATATCGGATCTTTCATGGACTGAGCATGTAGATCATCCGGCAAACCGATATAAGGTAGGGCAGGAGGTTGAGGCGCGAATCTTGGCAATAGATCCGGACCATAAGCGTATTTCGCTTGGTATCAAGCAGTTACAAGCTGATCCTTGGGATACGGCAGAGCAAGACTACCCGGTAGCTTCTATAGTGGATGGTGAAGTTTCAAAAATTACAAATTTTGGAGCCTTTGTTCGCCTTTCTTCTGGTATAGAAGGGCTTATTCACAACTCAACATTACAAGAAGATCAAGGAAAGCGCGCAGAAGAGGTGTTAAAAGTAGGCCAAAAGGAACGATTCCGAGTAGTCAATGTAAATAAAGAGGAACATAAGCTTGGTTTAAGCATGCGGCTTGAGCCTAGAAAAGATGAGCAATCTAGGCCGGCAGCAGAGCGTAAAAAACAAGATCGTCAAGCGCATCCACAGCGTTCTGCCGTTAGCCAGCAGACTAGTGATGAGCAACCTCAAGTAACACAGGCTCAAGCTGCGCCGCAATCTCGTTTGAAAAGCACGTTGCAGATAGCGCTTGAAGAGGCTATGAGCAAGAATGATAAGACTTCTAAATAAGGATAGCTATATATGATACAAGAGCGTACATTTGCAATGATCAAGCCGGATGCTGTCAAGGCACGCGTCACGGGTAATATCATTACCTTGATAGAAAAGAATATGTTTGATATTCTCCGGCTCCAAAAGATACATTTGACAAAGGATAAGGTGGAACGGTTTTATGCCGTTCATAGCCATAGACCATTTTTTGCAGAAATGGTCTCGTTTATAGCTTCCGGCCCAGTTATAGTGATGGCTCTAGAAAAAGAGAATGCCGTAGCCGCATGGAGAAGGCTTATGGGCGCCACAAATCCTCAGGACGCTGATGAAGGAACTATACGAAAGCTCTTTGGGATAAGTATTGGGCAGAACGCGGTCCATGGATCTGATGCAATTGAAACTGCTTGTGAAGAGCTTGGATTGTTTTTTCCTGATTTGACTTAGAAAGAGAGCTCTTGCATTGTTGTATAGGTTCCTGGCTCAGTAGTCATAGATTTTTCATGGACGAACTTGTCCAAAATACCGTTTACAAATCGATAGGCGTCATGTTCTGCAAAACATTTTGCAAGTTCTACTGCTTCGTTCATAACGATACATGGGTCGGTCTTTGCAAAGCATAGTTCCCAAATGGCATAACGCAAGATGAGTTTTGTGCTAACACCAATACGTTCAAAGCGCCAGTTAGTTAATAAGGTTCGGTATTGTTCATCGAAAAAATCTCTTTTGTTGATGATTGTTTGTACAGTCTTAAAGACTTCGCTGTCACATGGAATCTGAATATAAAATCCGCTGTCATAGCCTTCCACAATCTTTTCAAGGGGCTCCTCATAGTTGAATGCTTCTGCGGTGTACAAAAGATGGAATACCAAGGACCGTACATCGCGACGACTTAGATCATTGCAATGTAGTGGATTATCTTTATCCATTAGGTGTATGACTTCAGAGTCATTTATTTTTTGACCTATATCATCAAGAAGCATTTCAAAACCTCGGCTGTTGGGCATTTTTTATTTTTTAACCCGCTCGATATATCTACCTTCGCGAGTGTCGATTTTTAATACATCGCCTTCGTTTACAAAAAGAGGAACGTTAACAACTAATCCAGTTTCAAGCGTTGCTGGTTTTGAGCCAGCTCCCTGCGCCGTATCCCCTTTTACCCCCGGTGGTGTATCTTTTATCAATAGTTCCATGAACATAGGGGGATTTACAGTGATTGGTTTTTCTTTAAAGTAAAGAATGGTATAAATTTCCTGTTCTTTAAGATAATTTTTTACTTCTTCTATTGCATCCTTGCTAAGCGCTACCTGTTCAAATGATTCTTGGTCCATAAAATGGTATAACCCATTATCAGAGTATAGGAATTGCATTGTATGATATTGCAGCTCAGGATTTTCAAACTTTTCACCAGACCGAAATGTTTCCTCTAAAATAAGGCCTGTGATCATATTTTTCATTTTTGTTCGAACAAATGCCCCTCCCTTGCCGGGCTTGACGTGTTGAAAATCAACAATCATGTATGGTTCATTACGAAATAAAATTTTTGCGCCTTTTTTAAAATCGGATGTTGCAATCACTAATAGTCCTTTGCGAGCAAATATGGATTAATAGGCAAATTTTTATTATAATTCTATCATAGAAAGTAATAAAAAGAAATTCTTAAAGGATGGCGGACATTGCAACTATCAAATGATGAAAAAATTAGCTTCATAATCGGCCTTGAAAAAAAACGACAAATAGAAACCATCAATCTTATTGCATCTGAAAATTACACATCAGACGCCGTTCGTTTAGCGACTGGTAGCGTCCTAACCCACAAGTACGCAGAAGGATACCCGGGTAAGCGCTACTATGCGGGCTGCCAAGAGGTTGACCAGATAGAGCTCATAGCCATAGATCGAGCGAAGAAATTATTTAATATGCCGCATGCTAATGTGCAGCCTCATTCGGGGTCGACTGCCAATATGGCCGTTTATCATGCTGCCATCAAACCCGGAGATACGATACTGGGAATGAATTTGCCAGAAGGAGGTCATTTGACTCATGGGCATCCCATTAATTTCTCTGGTCAAATATATAATGCAGTTTCGTATGGAGTTGATCCAAAAACTCACATCATAGATTATGATGCTGTTGAAAGACTTGCTCATGCTCATAAGCCTAAGCTCATTATCGCTGGTGCTTCATCTTATTCTCGTGACATTGATTTCGAACGATTTGCGCAGATTGCTAAGTCGGTTGATGCCCTTTTTATGGCGGACATAGCTCATATCGCTGGTTTGATAGTTGCTGGATTGCATCGAAGCCCTGCGGGAATTGCCGATTTTATAACTGCAACGACACATAAAACATTACGAGGTCCTCGTGGTGGTCTCATTCTATGCTCAATGGAATGGGCTGAGCGAATCGATCGAGCTGTAATGCCAGGAGTTCAGGGCGGCCCCTTGATGCATGTTATTGCAGCAAAAGGGATATCATTTTACGAGGCATTGCTGCCTCAGTTTGTAATGTATCAGGAGCAGGTTATTGCAAATGCTAAAACATTGTCAGATGCACTAATGGTTCGCGGATACGATCTCGTTTCAAACGGCACTGATAATCACTTATTAGTTATTGATCTGCAAAAGCGTGGAATTACTGGTCATCAAGCTCAGATTGCTTTAGAGCGAGCTGGCATTAATACAAGCAAGAGCTGTATTCCTAATGATCCCCAAAAGCCATGGATTACAAGTGGTGTAAGACTTGGGACGCCGGCAGTGACCACTCGTGGATTTGGACGGAAAGAAATTATTACTATTGCCGATTGGATTGATATAGTTTTGACTAATATTCAGAATGAAATGTTGCTGAATAGTATACGACAAGAAATCTGTGCATTTGTATCCCAATATCCCCTGTTTGATCACAAACAAACCACCTGTGAATCGTCAGAACAGTCTTTGATGGTTTGAGTGTCAGATAATTATAGATAAAGCCAATGTCATTTTAGTTTAAATGACATTGGCTTTATCTATAAAAGTTATATTTCTTACGGGGTTGGTTGTGGTGAGGTTGGTGCAGGCAGCGGCTTTGGTTTTGGTTTTCCACAAGCACATTTGTCATCGACAGCTACTGAGCCATCATTGTTTTCATCAGCTACAGGGTCAATCGTTATAACTGCTTCCGGTTGTGGAGTTGGTTTGCTGCAACCGCATTTTCCGTTCGCATTTCTTTTTGGACATTCGCATTCTGGATAGCAACAAGGACAGCAATCTGAGGCGCCAAATGTAATTTGCAAAAAGCCATCGCTTAGGTATTCATTATTTTTCCAGCGAAGTAAAGCTTGCACACTATTGCTCTCCTGATCTACTACGACTTCAAGATCCTCAGTTGGCAGATTTTGAGTAAGGTCGTTGCATGTGTCAAGAGAGATCTTATAGGCATGAGAAATCTGTTGTAACCAGCGGTCTAAATCTTCCTTTTTATCTGGTTTATTGAGGGTAAATGTTGCACGAATAATGTTAATGCTTTCGAAATTATCCGATAAATGTTGCCCCAGCCTATTCAATGTTTTTTGGTTTCGCTCCTGAGTTTTAGTGGCATCAGGATTTTTTTTCTTGGCATCGGTGCCGACAACTTTCTTTGCATTGAGGGCGGTTTTTTTATTGGACGTTTTTGTTCTAGCTCCCGCTTTAGAATCTTGTTGAATGCAAAAGAGATTTGATGTTAGAACGCTATTTAATAACATGCCGACAGTGCATAAAAATAGTAATCTATTATTGCGACCTATAGTCATAGAACCAACTCCTTTTGAAAATAATATACAAAAATACATGACTTTGGGTAGGGTAACATATTTTTTTGCAATACACCATACCTTGCATTTTTACCAAAAGACTATTAGCATTGATGGCGAGCTTAGAAGGGATTGCAGTAATGAAGCACCTATCTGGCTTTTATGTGTGTTAACTTAAATGATACTGTTCTTTTAAGTTAACACACAGTTTTTGTACTTGACTCATCAGATTTGTGTCAATATCGTAATGTAAAAGTTCGGTAAGCACCTTATAAGCATTCGCTGGCTGCCCAAGTTTTTCATAGCAAGCTGCAAGACGTGAGAAAACGTATCCGGCATTAACAAGCGGTTCTTTTCTTGATTTTAAAAAGCAATCTAGGGCCTTTTCTATTTTATTTTTTATAAAATAACACTCTCCAACTCCTTGCCATGCCTGCTTGTTATCTGGGAATCGTTCAGTAATATAATGATAGCGATCAATGGCTTGGTCGTATTCTTTGAGCGCTAAATGAGTAGCTGCAAGCCCTAAGTAACCTTCAAGATTATTTTGATCTAGCTGCAATAGCTTGGTATAAGCAGTGCGAGCGTCATCATATTTTTCAAGCATTAAACTTAATTTACCGTAGTGCGCAAAACACAAGTCTGTATCAAAATCACCGTGCATGCATGCTTTTTTGATGTATTGCCATGCTGTGGCTGTGTCATTATGTTTGATCATATGTATTCGACCAAGATTAAACAGTGCTTTGCCGTAATATGGGCGTAGTTGAATAGCGTGAGAAAGTGCTATTTTCGCTTGATCAAAATCATTTTTTTGCATCAAAAATGAGGCAAGATTGTTATAACCTTCTGGGTATGTTGGGTTAATTTTAAGCGCTTTGCCAAGCGCTGCAATTGCATTATCAATGTCTCCTAATTGTCCATAAGAAACGGCTAAATTATTACAAGGATCAACGTAGTTACTGTCCATTGAAATTGCTTTTTGGTAGTACGGGATTGATTCTGCAAACTTACCAAAATTTTGTGATAACTCTACCCCGTAGTTATTGAATGCACGCGCTTTGCCAAATGCGCTTGTTGGAGAATGGTCTATCATGCTCCCCCAAAATTCTAATCCGGAGCGCCAAACCGTATTGCGTTGCATCGTTGCAATAATTAAAAGCAAAGCGAAGGCTTGTGTGCCAATAAGTTTCATTACGAGATGTTTTGCAATGGGCAGGCTTACAGCAGTTACGTGTATTACATAGTCAACGAGATATACAAAGAGGATTGCAATAACAAGGAGCCATCCAATAGAGGCTAGATAGGTTTTATAGTCAACCAAAAGCTCTGGTGATGGCATTATGCTGCTACGTGGTGCTATGCAAATCGCAAACCATAAAGCCCCAAAAACGATTGGATGCGTCTTATGTTTTGACCACACATAAGCTGTGCCTAGCGCAAGTAGGCCAAGGGCCCCTAGAGGAAGTAAGCAGTCTGGTGCAAAAAAACTTCTGACCACCATCCAGTCATATTCAACGCTAATAGACCGCGGCCATAGAAAGATAAAAAGATAGTGAAGGATGACTTTAAATTGTGAAATAAGAAATAATAAAGGTGAAATTTTGTCCGCGGGATTGTGAGTTATAACGTTGCCGATATTATTTTTAACGTAATAGGTAAGTCCGAGAATAGAAAGGAAGAATTGTGGCTTAAGAAAATAAAGATATAAGCCGGTTATCAAGAAAAACAATGAAGAATGGATGGCAATGCGGGACTTAAATGATGACCAACGGCCAGAAGCAATAAAAAACCAATCAACCATGGCGATCAGCATTGGCGTGACTATCGTAATCTCCTTTGTACCGCATGATAGTATTCCGGATAGAAATAGCAATACACAAAAAAGCCACCGTATCGTATCGGTATGTGTGGCAAATTGTAAAAATAGATAGATCATAATAAGGATGCTTAATGTAGCAAGTCCTTCTAGCTGCCCTTGAATTACATAGGAAACCGTTTGTGTTTGTACTGGATGCAGTAGGAATAGGATGGTCGTTATAAGTGAAATGCTAAAATAGTTAAGTTTGATAAATCGTATAGATGAGCGTTGTAAAATGAATTGAGCTACGGTGAATAGGAGCAGTCCATTTAATAGATGGATGCCCAAATTTCCAAGACGATATACGTACGGATCAAACATTGCGATATTGTAATACATAGAATTAAGCCAATACGAGATCCATCGTGTTCCAGAGAAGAAAAGCTGTTTTAGATTATAATGGCGAATATTAAAGTGTTTTGTTATATTGGCAAGATCGTCAAATTGGAAAGGGTAATGTAATGATGGGTAATAGGCTATGATTGTTGCTACTATCAACCAGATATATCCAATGAATGGCATTATCCATAGTACTGTTCGATTTTGACCTTGTTGGTGTAAATGCTTTTTCATGCATCAGCCCTCCCCTTATTTTTTGACCGGTTGTGTTTTTTTACCTTGTGTCTGGTATGACGTAATTCACAATACCTGCATCATTAATCTGCTTCATTACTAATAATGTTTGTGACATAACCGTTGAATTAGGTCGCTAGCCATTCTATATCAAAATATGTGTATAGCAAAAAATCAATTTTATGATGTTTATTAGCCTATGCGTGTCCCAGATAAGCCATGATAAAATCTTCTGTAAAATTGCATACCCCTAAGATACAGTCCTTGAAAATCTTCTGCATTTTTTGTATTATTTTGGATGTTTACAACTTATGCACTTAATGGGGATTTTTATGGCTAAAAAGATATTTTTTCTACTGTTGTTAATTAACGCTTGCTCTGCTTGGTCAATGAGGCATAAGGCATTGATAGATAAACTTCCTTCGGATTACAATACTTCCACTATGCCGCTTAAAAAAATAAAAAAGCGCTTATCGCAATGTTTTCCTAAATGTTTTCCTAATAGAGCTAAAACAGCTTTTGGGGAAAAGTCACAGAAGATTTTTGACAGAAAACATGCACTCGCCATTGATATTTTTAAATCCTCTCTTCTAACTGATATTTTTAAATCTTCTCTTCTAACTGAGTTAGAGTTACGCAAAATCGATCTTTTGAGGAGTTGTTTTCCGACACAAGAACAAGTTACCTCTTTCTTTTCAACTCCTGCTTTTTCACCATGTCGTCCGATGTCCTATTATGAACAGGTTGGATTTTTTCTATCAATAGCTACGGGAGATTTTGACTTACTTACAAGCTGCATTAATGGGCATAAAAATCTTCCTGCATCGTACATTGAAAAAGGTTTTGTTAGAAATGTTAAGCTTCGCAGTAATTATCCGTTGGGCAAAGGCTGCACTCCGCTTATTGTGGCGGCGATAAATGATCGGCGAGACATTGTCAGTCTTTTGCTTGATGAAGGCGCTCTGGTAAATCAAACGTCTACTCCATTTCGCTTATCAGCACTTCAAGCTGCATCCTACCGTTTAAGTAGTGATGCTATTATGTCGATGTTGCTAAAAAGAGGGGCTCGAGTAAATTATGCGGGAGATGCATTGCAACGATCTGCACTTGTTGATCTTATCAAGAAGAAGAAGGTTATACTTAATAAGATGGGAAAAACAGCAGAGGATGTAACAGGTGCGGTTAAGCTTCTGCTTGACTACAACGCTGATATTTATCAGGAAGATGTAGGTGGAGATTCGGCCTATTCATTGGTGACGAAAAACGTAGAGGATATTGTTGACCCTGGAATAACAAAGCTTATCCTTGATCGACATGATTTTCTTACTCAAAATTCTTGCTCAACAGGGCAGGGTCGTTAGCATTGGGGTCGATTCTTCTGCCCATCAAATCTTTAGTTGCAAGATGGTAAGTCAAAGTAGCCAAAAACGGCATTGTTTGCTTTGCTCTGATTGTCAATGATTGATATCTTGTCATCTTTAGTTTAGCATTGGATATGGTACATGGGAGCTTCGCATTGATTATGGTCCAGGGTATAGAATTTATTTTGGCAAACAGGGCAATAATGTGGTTGTGTTGCTGATAGGCGGTGATAAGGGTAGTTAGAGCCGTGATATTACCAAAGCAAAGAACTATTGGAATACAATCCTCTTTAATCGTTAATTTGAAATAGTTATTGAAATAGATATCGATTTTTGACATGAAGTGAATGTATGCTATTGTTAAATATATATTACATCTACTAATCTCCCTAGCAATGTTCAAGGGTGTGTTTTATGAAAGTTATTACCTCGATTCTCTAAATTGTCAGCCTGGTGGCTCTTGGCTACTCATGCTCTGGCATTGTCTTAAAAGTCCGCCGCATGTTAAGTGCGGTAAGGATAGTTACTGTTTTTCTCACTATAGAAATGATACTCATGTTATATGTGAAATGCTTACAGGCCTTTGCGTGCTTAAGTATGCTAATGCTCTGTATTTGTACAACAACAATTGAACCTATTAATAATGAAATGAACCAAATGAATAATCAGACATCTGAACATCCCTACCGTGAAGTAGAGGTAAGCTACAAAAATAAGTCATCCGGGATAACACTATCAGGCACATTGACTATGCCGTCAACCGAAGGGCCCTTTCCTGTGGCGTTACTGATCGCTGGCATGGGACCGATAGATCGCGATGGAACGAACTATTATGGGCACAAACCCTCCTTAGCACTTGCCCATCATTTAGGTTGTCAAGGAATTGCCACATTGCGAGTAGATAAGCGTGGCGTTGGCCACTCGACTGGTACATTTGATCAGAGGCTAACGACATACCGTGATTTTGCTGATGATGTACTTGTTGGTATTGAATATCTTAAAACTTGCAAGGAAATTAACCCCAAGAGCATTGGCTTGATTGGCCACAGTGAGGGCGGGCTTGTTGCAACTATAGTGGCTGCAAATTCACCAGATGTTGCCTTTGTTGTTTTGCTGGCAGGAGCAATAGTAAATGATACTCAAAGCCTTGTTGAACAAACAGCAATACAGCTCCGTGCTGATGGTGCCTCTGAAGAGATGGTCAGACAAGATGGTCTGCTGCGTACACAAATGCTTGAAACCATAAAGCATGAAGACAGTATTGAGAAAGCTGAAAATCGACTGCAAGAACTGTTTGTACAGTATTGGACTAATTTACAGGAGGACCAAAAGCAAGAATCGGAAAACATTCTTTTTGCGATCTCTCAGGCCAAATTTGATTCTCGCATCAAATTTATGAACTCCATTTATTATCGATTTATGCTCACTTATGATTCTTTATCAGTTCTTTCGCAGATCAAGATTCCCATACTGGTAATCTATGGTGAGCTTGATTTCATGGCGCCGCACATAATCCTCCCATTGATTAGAAAGGCAATCCAGCAAGCAGGTAACAAGAGCAATGCTGTTCTTGAGTTGCCAAAATTAAACCATTCACTTCAAACCGGTAAAACCGGATCTATGGCTGAATACGCAACTATTAAAGAAGCAATAGCGCCAATGGCCTTATCTGTTATATCAGATTGGATTGTAGCACAGATGGGCAAGTAAAAAACGGAACTTAAACGATAATCAAGAGCAGTGTGCATCAACGCGCACTGCTCTTGACATAATTTGGAAACATTTGAAATTATTGGATTTTAAACAATGAGGATATCTATGAAAAGATTCAAAATACCCTTGACATGCATTATTGCTGCAATGCTATGTATAAACACCAGTATGCATTGTTTGCAAGGGACTGGTGTGACAAACGACCATTTAGGATTTGGCTCTTTCAAACCGGATTTACACGGCTTGCCCCTCCTTCAGAAATTTCAGGCCAGAGATAAGCAGTGGTTAAGTTATCGTATATATCCAAGTAGCAATACAAAGCGCGCTCTCATTCTCTTGCATGGATCAAGTTACCATGGTGCATATTTAAACGAATTTGCCCAGTATTTCAGTAATCATAGTCTTGGTACAGTGTATGTTCCAAATGTACGTGGACATTTTGGCTCTGGTAATCATCGGGGAGATTGTGAATATATCGGGCAATTGGAAGATGATTTAATAGATCTTATCAATTATTTTAACCTGAAAGATAAAGAGATTTATCTGATCGGCCATTCGTCTGGTGGTGGACTAGCAATTCGATTTGCTGGCAGCCCATATGCTTCTTTGATTAAAGGTTTTGTTCTGCTTTCTCCCGTAATTCTGACGGCGCCCACCATGCGTCAAGGAACAGCGGGTGGCTGGGCACAACCACATACCGCCACGATTCTACTGTTATCAACGTTAAATGCATGTGGAATTACTTGGTTTAATCATTGGTCGGCAATCACCTTCAATAAGCCATCTGTGTATTGCGATGGCACCGAAACGTTGACGTATTCGTTCAATCTAAACAGCTCATATCATCCGCGCATACCATATCAACCAGATATCGCTGCGCTAAAAGGCAAATATTTGCTCCTTGTTGGCTCGCTCGATGAGGCAAATGACCCGGCACAGTTTAAAAATGTAATGCCCGATAAGAATACGATATACGTTCTTGATGCTGTGCATCATTTGGATATTATGCAAGATAAGTATGCGATGGATATGGTTGATAAGTGGATAAAAAAGTGATTATTATTTTTAACGCGTAAGAACTATTCCATGAAATCAAAAGTGATGCAGGCTATTCAAAAAGGTCTGAATGTGAACCGGTTCTGATAAGTATTAATTCTATTTTTGTTGTTTTATAAATTAGTAGCCAATCGGGCTCTATGTGACACTCAAAACAACTTGCATAACTTCCTTTTAATTTATGATTTCTATTTTTAGTAGGAAGTATTTTTTTGTTTTGTAACTCTTTGATAATAAAGCTAATTTTTTGAAGGTCTTTGCCTCGTTTGTGAGCTACTTTTAAGTCTCTGTCAAATTGTGTTTGACGCATAATGTTGAGCATTACAAGTTCAGCGACTCAAACAGCTCATTTACACTTTTTGATTCCTTGATATTCTTGCGATTTTCGGCGTCTTTAATCGCTCGAATTGTAGTCTTATTAGGCTTATGGTCATGCGTACATTTCAGGCTCTTTTTTTTATAATTAGTTAGTTTATTTGTAATAAGATCAACAACTATTTGTCGCATACTTTTACCAGTTACCACAGACATTGCCTTTAATCGTTTGTGGTCAATTTTTGGCAAATCAATCGTAATTCTACTTAAAGCTTTTTTTGTATCCATAAAATCCTCAATATAACAACATATTAACCCTAGCAAGGTACCAGATACACAGAAACAAGTAAATCGGTCGTTTATTGCATAATGAATTACTTTTTGTATAGTATACCGTTTTTTAATAAGTTCCGGTAGTGCAGTAATGCATTGCTGTACTACCGGAACTTTTCATGTTGCTGTGACAGGCCAAAATCTGCAGTTCAAAAAAATATCAGAATATAGTATGATCACCAGATAACGTTATGAAAATGTATTTATCAATCGGAAGTACCTATGAATATTATTTTTGGCCTATTCTTTTTTGTCTACATAATATTATGTAGCTTTCTTGTTTTAATTATTCTTATGCAAAAAGGGAAAAGCAGCATGGGATTTGGGCATATGGGTGGCACGTCGCAGATTCTTTTTGGTGGATCTGGCGGTCAGGACATATTACAAAAAATAACATGGAGCCTTGGAGCAATTTTCCTTTTTGGATCATTGGGCTTGGCAATTATCAAGTCTCGCCAAAGTAAAGAGTCCCGATATGTACAGCCTACCGTTATTGAAGCACCTGCTAAGCCTGCTGGACAAGATAACCAGCCTGCATTGCCAAACAAATAACGTTTTGTATCAAGAGAGTGCCACGTGATGATTTTACAATTTGTAAACTATGTGGGCAGTCAAACTCTGCATATCTGTTCTGCTGTTGGAGGCTTTGTACTTTTTTTTATTCAAACGATTCGGGCGCTGTACTCCACTCGACTTAAGGTAAGTAAGCTTATTTATCAGATGAGTCATATCGGTGTGGAGTCATTTAATATTGTAGTGCTGACTGGTAGTTTTTCTGGCATGGTTTTTGCTTTGCAGAGTTACATAGGATTTCAAAGAGTTGGAGGCGAACAGTTTATTGGTGCGGTAGTTGCTCTTGGTATGGTGCGCGAATTAGGACCGGTTCTTACCGGTCTAATGGTAACCGGGCGTGCGGGGTCAGCGATTGCAGCCGAAATTGGTGCGATGCGTATTTCAGAGCAAATTGATGCGCTTGTCACCTTACGCATTAACCCGTTACAATATTTGGTGGTTCCAAGGATTTTGGCCGGCATTATTGTTATGCCCTGTCTTGCTATTTTTTCCATGATATTTGGTATTATGGGCGGCTACATGATATGTGTGCATGTGTTGGAGTTAAGCGCTGAGGATTATGTTCAGTCTATCCGCACTTATGGAGAACTTTCTGATATTACAGGCGGCTTAATTAAAGCAATGGTTTTTGGTCTTATCATGACATGGGTTGGCACTTTTAAAGGATTTTATACATCTGGCGGTGCACATGGCGTTGGAACAGCAACTACTCAAAGTGTTGTACTAAGTTCAATTTTGATACTTATAACAAATTATTTTTTGACTAAAATTTTAGAACATTTGTAAGAATGCCAGAAATAAAAATCATACATCTAAGAAAAAGATTTGGAACAAAATGGGTTTCAAACGGTATAAATTTAACAATACCGTCTAATCAAATGACAGCCATAATCGGCCGTTCTGGAGAAGGAAAATCAGTCTTTCTCAAGCAGATTATCGGATTAATAACTCCGACCTCTGGAGATATTATGATTGATGGCATTAATCTTGCTGCTATTGGCCAAGAAGGTCTTGATAGTTTTTATAAAAAAATAGGATATGTCTTTCAATTTGCGGCGTTGCTTGATTCGCTTACTATATTTGAAAATATAGGGATTACATTACTTGAAGATAATGTGCCGGAAAGCGAAGTGTTGCCGCTTGTAAAAGATGCTCTTGTGCAAGTAAATCTTGAAGAGGATGTGTTGTATAAGTACCCCTCTGAGCTATCTGGTGGCATGAAAAAAAGAGCTGGCTTTGCGAGAACAATGCTTGCGCGGCCGACAATAATCTTATACGACGAGCCCACTACTGGCCTTGACCCGATTACGACTCGAGTTATTCACGAACTTATGTTCAATCTGCAGAAACAATTTAATCTTACCTCTGTTGCCATTTCTCATGACATAGAAATATTTAAATATGCAGACAATGTTGCCTTGCTCCATGAAGGGACTATTAAATATTTTGGTGATGCCAAAACAGTTTGGGAATCAGATAATCCATACGTGTACCAGTTTATTCGTGGGCTTACGGAAGGGCCAATGGAAGGGGAGGCGGCGCATCATGCAAATAAATACCCACATTGATCTTTAATAAGGCCATGAGTCTCTATAGCCTATTTGAACGATTATAAAAATTATTTTAGTTCATTGTCCGCACGATTTTTTCTATATTTACGCCATTTTAAAAGGCCGTATCCAGCGACTGCCGCCACTGCTGCAGCGATTATTGCCATGCCGCCGTATTTTATTATCGGATGCATGCCGCTTTGGGCTGGTGGTGTGTCGCCCAGATCCGTTGATTGCTCAGAAGGCTTTTTCGGTGTTGTGTTTTGCCTTGGCTCTGTGGCTTCCTGCTCCTTGACATCTGATGTTGGCAAGTGGGAGGATTGATTTGTTGACATGTTGGGCGTTGCCTGCGTAGCAGGCTTCGGTTTCGGTTCGGTATGCGTGAGCTCACTCTTGTTGATTTGCCTAATTTCTTTTTCGAGCTTGCTTCTCTCTAGAGCGACTTCCCACCATTGATCATTAACG
>JABDES010000008.1:20342-51807 GCA_013286935.1 Candidatus Babelota bacterium | reverse complement strand
ATGCAATTATTGTAAATGGCGAAAACAGTAGTAGTCGTGGTCGCGGTATAACTCCGCGGATTGTAAAATTCTTTCAGCATATTGGCGTTAATGTGATTACCACCGGCAACCATATTTGGGCCCATCGTGAGATACATAATTGCCTTGAAACAGAGCGAAATTTTTTTCTAAGACCTGCTAATTTTCCATCTGGTGCCCCCGGTACAGGAGTAACAACGTTTACCTGTAGCAATGGGGTCACCATTGGGGTGATAAATGTACAAGGTAGGATCTTTATGAGAGAACATCTCAGTTGTCCTTTTAGAGCAGTTGAATCAGCTCTTACCTTTTTGCGATCAAAAACAGATATTATCTTTGTTGATTTTCACGCCGAGGCAACTTCAGAAAAGATGGGACTTGCGTATTATTTAGACGGTAAAATTTCTGGGTTGGTTGGAACGCATACGCATGTTCCAACTGCAGATGAACGAATTTTACCGTTGGGAACGGCATATCAAACGGACTTAGGAATGGTTGGATCGATTAACTCTATGCTTGGAATGAAGAAAGGCCCTATAATAGCAAATTTTCTCACTCAAATGCCCACTAAGTTTGAAGTAGAAACAGATCCACCGTATGTTTTGTATGGAACCCTCATAGAAGTTGACATACAGACCGCTAAAGCTACACATATAGAACGAATCAAAATTATTGATAATGAATCTTTTGTACATGACAAGGATCTACCGGAATGATGCAATAGGATTATTTTTAGGCAACAAAAGAGCCGGGCCTCCAAGTGTATAATACACTTGGAGGCCCGGCTCTTTTGTGAATTTACGGCTACTCTATGCCTAATCCTTCATTTACATTACGCATAGAAGCACCTTTATGCCTGCTGCTATGTGCTGGCGCTTTACGACGAGGAGCTGCTTTTTTTTTAGGAGCAGCCTTTTTAGAAACGAGCTTTTTCTTGCTAGCACCGCTACTAACACTAGATCGTTTCACTGTTTTCTTTTTAGGAGCGGCTGAATGCAACGTCAATTTACGAGCAACCGCTCTCTTTTTTGGAGCAGCTCTACGAGCGGTTGCTTTTTTGGCACCAGCAACTACTCGCTTTTTTACAGCAGTACTTGCAGCAGCTTTTCGTTTTGCCGGAGCCTTACTGGACGTTGTTCGTTTTGCTGGAGCTCTACTTACAGCAGATTTGCTGCGAGCAGTAGTAGTTTTGCGAGCTGCTGGCTTGCGTTTTTTGCTAGCCGCGGCGGTCCGCTTTACTGTTCTTTTTTTTACTACCATGTGAAATCTCCCTCATAGGATGTGTTACGCTCTACCATTTTACTTTACAGCTTTAAGGAATTTTCAAATTCCTTATTCATTTAACATGGTAACGATTTTATTTTTCAAAAATCAATATTTACTAAAAATAGTCTTGATTAACGTGCATGATTTTGATGAAACAATAATGGTGCGCGCTTTTGTTTCTTACGTGTACATCAGTTGTTTTGATATATTTATGTATCGAGATACATTTTAATATTACTGAATATTTTTTATGCATTGTTCAGAATTTTGAGTGACAAAATTGTCATTGTAGGGCAACCCATACATTTTTAAAAACCGATGCAGTGCGTTCAGATATAAAACTTTGTCTTCGCCATCAAGCAACGCCCCATGATCCCCATGTTCTAAGCATACAAAATGTACCGTAGTATGCCCTGTTTTTTTGAGAGCCCTGTATATTCGTTGTGAACTTGTCCAAGGAACCAAGCGATCCTGCTTGGAACAAATAATGAGTGTTGGGATACTATTTAAAATAGATGGCCGTAATGATTGGACAGATAGTAAAGGTTGCTGACCATTAACGTCATACCCGGGAAATAGTCCTTGGCTAAGCCAATCAGCTATTAAAGCCGGATAACCTAAACGAGAAATATGCAATAAATGGGCGGTTATTGTTTTTAGTTCGTCATAAGGTGACTCCAAAATAATGGCTGCAGGCTTGTCAACCAATAGATCAAGTGCGTTAATGATTGTTGCAGCTCCTCTTGATTGTCCCCACATCACTAAAGGTGTATTTGTTTGATGTAATATTGGTTTTAGTTGTAAGCACGCATTTAGCAGGTACTTAACATCCTTTTTTTGGCCAAAATGTGCATCTTTACGTTTAAATAAAAGGAGTCCATTATTGGCCTGATCTGCAAAATCAAAGGATACAAATGGGCCGGTACAGCGTGAATATTCCCTAAAAAAGCAGCTTGCGCGCTTGCTTGTGCGCAAGCCATGGCAAAATAAGTAACATACGGAGTCCAGTTTTGATATGGGCTCTGAAAAAACCAATGGGATATTTATATGTAGAGCTTCTGAGCCATTTTTACCATTACTATGTGGCATGCACATACACAAACCAATGATTGACCCGCCCCCCACACCTAGCAATTTCCACAATTGATTAGTAGTCAGACTATATGTTGATGTGCGACTTGATATTGTAAGGCACAACATTGCAATAGCAATGACTGATGGATGCATTCGTATGCCAGCATTAGTAATTCTCATAACTCAGGAGCTCTTTGATTTATCCGTATAAGAAATTTAACATAAAGTTAAAAGCATGCTTTCTTTGTTTCCATGTAATAGACTTCTTATCACTAAGACCTTGCTGAACAAAATTTGCACTTGGTTTAAGCTGCATGAGTTCAGTCTGATTGGAAACAGTTTCAGATGAATCATGCGTTATATTATAGGTTTTATAAAACTGATGTAACACGTTACGATATTCAGCATTGTTATATAAAAGAGCGTGGTCACCTTTTTCAAGAACAAGCAAATATACATGTGTATGACCGGTCCTCAAAAAACGCAGGTATAGCCTGGCGGTGCTATACCATGGAACTATAACATCCTCCTTAGAGCATACAATCAAAATTGGGATATCTTTCCGTTTAATTTTTTTAATAGCTTTTATTGGTGTAATACCGTCAGGATCGTATTGTTTAGCGCTCATCGTTATAATTTTATGACCTAGTCTTTTAAAACAAGGCAAGCAGACCATGTTAGACATGTGCTTTACTATAGTCATAACCTCATCGAAAGGTGATTCAAGAATTATTGCTCCAATGTTATTGAGCTGTTCTTGCGATAAATACGCTAAGGTTGTTATCCAACTAGAGGCACCACGAGAAATACCATGACCGACCAGGAGAGCTGTGCTATCACTTTCTGAATAAGTGAGATCAAAATGCAACCACGCTCGATCTGCGGCCTCAGATAATGCAGCAATCTCATTTGTTTGGGCAAGGCTAGAAAATTCCAAATTTGTCCGCCCTTCTTCTGTTGCATCTGGATAGTTGAAGCTATAGCAAGGCATTTTATTGCCAAGACCATCCATGATTCCCCCAACACATCCCTGATAACAACTAAGACCATGAGAAAATAATAAAAAATTATTGTTGTGGTTGGTAGAAGCCTTGTCTGGTCTGACAATAAACAGATTTTTATCCACCTGTTCCGTTTCTTTATTGATACAAAATTGCGTATGTAAGACATTAAAACAGGCTATTAAAGTCGTCAATGAAAAACCGATATAATATATTTTTTTCATAAATCCCTTAATATTTGTAGATATGTTACGCCTCTATTATTGTAATACGAATATTTCGATTTGGTCAAGGTGCAATTTTTACATAAACACTTAATGCTTATTTGAAAAACATGAAAAAATGACCGTCAATTTTTTAATTTTTTTCATAGATCAGTGAAAAACATGGTATTATCATCGAAACAACGCTTGTTATACTTATATTATTGTAAGGGTTGTTATAGACTTTTTATTCAAAATATAGATCTCCTTCTTTTTTTAGAAAGTACCATATGAATAAGTTACCAGATATTATTACCCACTTTGCAGACTGGTATCAAGAGGTTGTTTCTCTTGCAGAACTTGCTGATCATTCTCCAGTGCGCGGGTCAATTGTAATCAGACCGTATGGTTTTTCCATTTGGGAGCTAATCAAAGACAAAATTAATGAGCGCATTAAAAAAACGGGTCACCAAAATGCTGCTTTTCCATTGTTAATACCGGAGTCGTTTTTTAAACGTGAAGCTGAACATGTTGAAGGCTTTGCTCCTGAAATGGCAGTGGTAACCCACGCAGGCGGAAAACTGTTAGAAGAGCCACTAGTTGTTCGTCCAACATCTGAAACAATAATCCATTATATGTTTGCCAAGTGGATTCATTCATGGCGTGACCTGCCACTAAAAATTAATCAATGGGGTAACGTAGTCCGATGGGAGATGCGTCCGCGTCCTTTTATGCGCACAACTGAATTTCTTTGGCAAGAAGGTCATACGGCGCACGCCACCCAAGAGGAAGCCCACGAAGAGGTGCTTATGATGCTAAGAGAATTTGTCGATTTAGCACAAAATTGGTTGGCCATACCAGTCATCTTCGGTCTTAAACCGGAGATGGAAAAATTTCCTGGTGCCCAAAAAACATATACATTTGAAGGCATGATGCAAGATGGAAAATCAGTACAAATGGGCACATCCCACTTGCTTTCACAAAGTTTTGCTGTGTCCTTTGATATGACATATCAAAACGAAAATGGTGAGAAATGTTACCCTCATTTAACAAGTTGGTGTGGAGCAACAACACGTTTGATTGGCACTATTATAATGGTACATGGAGACCAAAAAGGATTAGTTTTGCCTCCCAAAGTAGCGCCAATACAGGTTATTATAATACCCATTACAAAAACTGGATTTGACAATGATCTTATTGCAAGAACGGCTAGCCAAATTCAACAGCGCTTAGAGTTATCCGGTGTTCGAGCATTAGTTGATGAGGATATGCATAAAACACCTGGCGCCAAATTTTACCATTGGGAGCTTAAAGGTGTTCCTCTTCGCATAGAACTTGGTCCTAGAGATATCGCGACAGGCACTATGATTGTCGCAGATAGGCTTGGAATTAAAAAAGAGACTATTGAGCTTCAGCGTCTTGAGCAATACATAAACACTCAGCTAGAATGTATCCAAAAAGAACTTTTTGACCGTGCAAGCAGGTATCGAGAAAGACAATCCTTCAAGGTTGAAAAACTGGAAGTTTTTGGGCCAGAGCTTATGCTTAAAGCAGGATTTTATCAATCTGGTTGGTGCGGTGGAATTGAATGCGAACAGAAACTGCGTATCTACCAGGCGACTATTCGCTGCTTGCCTGGAACATGCCAAGCAACTCATTGCTTTGCATGTGATAAAAAAAGCACAGAGGATGTTGTCATTGCAAAGGCCTACTAAATAATTGCATAACGAACGGTATGCAATTATTTTAATGATTTCAGATGAAATTTATTAATCTTTAGTATATGCTTTAAAGAAAACAGATATATTCCTCTAGCTTACATCTATGAAAACAGACATGAAAAATAATTTTATTGTAGAGCAAAAGCCGCTTCTTGCGATTTTATCATCAATGCAACCGATATGTACAAAGCGCACGGCTATCGATGCAACAAGCTCGATTTTTTTTCAAATCAGCCATAAAGAATTAATAATTAAAAGCACCGATTTGGAAATTAGTTTACAGGCAAGTTATTTACTCAAAGACAGTGATCTGGTCGGTCAACAAAGTTTTTTGGTATCGGGTCGTCGCATCTTTGAGCTTGTTAAGGAGCTTGATGGAACAATTGAGTGCTCTGTAGAGCAAGATAGCCTACGGTTGGTATCTGGAAGCGTAAACCTGGTATTAAATATTAAAAATCCGCAAGACTTTCCTCCATTTCCAGAACGTATAGAAAATCTTATGCAGTTTGATGCAAAAATATTACTAGAGCTGTTTAATAAGGTTGCTTTTTTAATTCCTCAAAATAGTGCAAATCCGGCCCTAAACGGACTTTTATTAGAGTTTACGCGTGATGAAATGTCCATGACTGCCACGGATGGCCACTGTTTGGTACAAGCGCGTTCTTCGACATATAAGCTTGACGAGGAAAAGAAATGGCTTTTACCAAGGCGTGCCATATTTGAACTTAAAAAGATTTTGGAAAGTTGCCATGATAAAACAATATTTTTAGGGTTATGCTCCAATCAGTTGGTATTTTCAGGTGATTCCTTTAATTTTTTTACCAAACTACTTGCTGATCCCTTTCCGCAATATCAAACAATTTTGGACAAAAAAGATTTTGTACCGGCCTGCGTGGACAGGATGACGTTAATGAGGACGCTACGCAGATCAGCATGTCTATTGTCCGGTCAATTTATTGCAACGACATTTGATTTTGTATCCGCACAGCAACTACGCGTTAGCATACTCAATAAGGATGTTGGAAACCTAGAAGACGAGGTTCCTATCTCCAATTTTGATGGGGATAGGTTGGAAATTCGTTTTTATGCGCCATATCTTTTAAGCGGTCTACAGGTCTTTCCTCAAGAAACAGCTACGTTCTATCTTAAAAATAGCTCAAAACCAATTATTTTTGAATCAATAGAGCAACATTATCAACTCTTATACTTGGTAATGCCAGTCGCGGCCTCTAATGGACGTTGATACTGTATCGTACCTCATGATATAGACGGTTAATACACAAAAAATAGACTTTTTGTTTGAACGACCCCTCCCCTATCCATTTAATGCCTCTTTTTACATCAACATAAGCCATATGAATCTTACTTGCTGAATGAAGTCCTCTTTAAAGTGGGATTTTTTTTATTATCCGATGTTGACAAAGGCATAAATAAGTAATATCATGATTAGAGAATGGCGTACAAAACACCCGTTTTAAGCTAATAATTTATTTTTCTTAGGGATTGACAGATTTAAAAGAATGATTTATTATTAAAAAGCTTGAATATGAGTGGCGACTATTCAAATTAACTTAGGCTTCATTACTACTCTCCTTTTTTCCACCGCTATGACCTCTGGTCATAGCGGTGGAAATTTTTTATACCTATATCAAACCGTTATTCTTAAGCCTCACCGTTTTTCCCATAAAGGAATATTTTCGTGGCTTTTCGGACGTTCGTCCTTTTACTCCTTTTTTGTCCAAAGGCGATGCTTATAGCACATGAGACACACAATTACAGCTATGCATATCCAATAGAGCAAAATGGCCAGTCAGACTTTTTTATCTGCATGCAACAAACGGAGAGTCGTCATATGCAGGCGTGGTCATACAATGTGCCAAATGGTCCACTACAGCTTCTTACAAGCAGTATCTGCAACCCCACACAACTATCGTTACTTAGAAATTCAACCGGCTTTAGCTTTATTGATAATGGTTTAATAAAAATTAAAGAATTTGGATACAGATCAGAGCAACGAATAGATCCTGATATACCCATTCACTCTCCTTTAAAACTGCACTGGATTACCGATGACTGGTGCTATTTAAGTGCTCAGTATGCAACACACGCAGGTATTTTTTTTCTTAATAAAAATGGGCTTGTATTGCCGCTTTTACTTGATCCCTCCTTGGATTTTATCTATCCAAGCCATATAGATGATCTATTATTTTGTATACGATATTGTCGGCAAACAGGACAATATCAACTGGTCGCAGCATCCTGCAATGATAATGCCTGGCACGGAGCATCAATTGTTTCCGGCAATACGCAACCGGACCATATTGAAAGGATAACCATCTCGGAAAAATTGACGGCCAGCTATTTGTCAAAAAACGTAGACAATGTGCGTGAGACAGTCCTGTACGATTTTGGTTCCATGGCTGTGGCTTTTTTGTCAATACAATCAATCGAACATGGTTATATATTGAGCCATGAAGTTGTAACAACCAATGCAGAATGCATGGTATCATGTGGGTGCTATTTGCTTGAGAGCAGGGGATTATCAAGCTGGACAGCAACAAAACTTTTTGATTTTTCAATACCAATGAGATTCTTTTCTTTATCTGATCCCGAATGCTTATGCGAAACAATGAACGCGCTACAACCATATTATGACGCAATGGGAGCTTATTATGTTGATTACGATATGCAAACAGAGCGACTGCTGCCGCATTGTTATAATTTTAAGACCAAAGAATCCGTTCGAATAGATTTAATACATTGGCCTGCTAGCACGCAAAACAGAGAAATTAGGCATTGGTTGCCACCTAGGCCTACTGTCATTAATGATACACAGCACTATGTCATTGCGGGTGGATCAATGGGCATTGAGTCGTTGGTAATAGCTACCAAATTCAAATAGAGAGCTAAAATCTGAGCAGTGGTATAACACGCACCGATTAAAGAAAAAATGGCAATATTGGGTGCTATAACATTGGGATTAGCTATTTTTAATTATTATAGGCCTTCATTGCATGCAAATGTTATCTACAGAATTGAGCATGAGGCGTTGCCGACTGGCACTGATTAGAACCTTATAACTTAGGAACGACCTAATTTGTAGTTAACGCCAGCTCGACCTAAAGATTTAAGTGAAAATTCATCTAGTTCGTCGTTGCGAGGAGCCTTTGGCGACGAAGCAATCCAGAAAAATGAAAGATTTTACAACATGAGCGGCGTTATGAACAAAAAGATAAAGAATTTTGAACTGGATTGCTTCGGACGGAGCCTCGCAATGACGATCTGTATCTTCCATTGTTAATTCCTTAAACCGAGCTGGTCTTTTTTCCTGAGGGCAACGTATTTTTTTACCCCATAGAGTGTCAGGCAGACAAGAGAGCTAAAAAAAATAATTCCAATACCAATTTTTGAATAACGCCATATACTTAGTCTTAATTGATAATTTTTTACTATGTTAAGTGCCTTAGAACATCCTTCACTACGGTTATTACCTGTAATAGAATGAGATGCTGGATCGCCACCCCTAGAAAGGAAAAATTCTATAATTCTTCTACGATCTTCCTTTTTATCATCATGAGTTTCAAATTCGTATAAGGCGCCATACATACAACTTTCATTGGGAAAGCAATCAGCTACATAATAGGTCATGGCATTTGGGCTGAGCCCGATATCATCGATTAAATACTTTACGATGGCATAGTGACCGCCCTCTAGCGCCAAGTCCATTATTCTTCTATCGTCTCGAAATTTAGTACCGTCTCGCAATTGTTCGATAGAGTCTTTATTAAAGTAGCCATTTGCTTTTTGAATATCAGTGAGTCTTTTAAGCTCAATAAGATTACCTGCTTTCACAGCTGATATTTGGTCTGAACATGTTCCTCCTTTGCTCGTATCCATATAATGTAATGCTGCCATGTTCATATAAGGAGTAAACAACAACGATAAAAAAACACATTTAAGGATCTTTGTATCGATCACTGCGCATAGTGATCGAATATTTTCAATATTCATCGTGCTCCTATGAGTCTAAGTCGACATTATTATTGTATATATTGGATATCAATCAACTATAGCATCAATAATCAATCTTTATTAGCATACTATTTATTTTCATTTTGTCAACAATATATGGCTTTTGATAAAATCACAAATTGAAACATTTATCATTACAATACCAAGCAATATTGCAATAAAACAATTACGTGCTATGATGATATTAATCTTTGACAAGTTTCATAATTAATTTCATCTTAATAAAAAATGAAAAAGGAATTTTTCATGAGCACTATATCTAACGTATTGTATCTGCTGATTTTAACCTGTACCGGTCTGGAGACAAGCATCTCCACATTTGCCGGTCGTACACTATTTACATTGAAATATTTGGCAAAAGGGTATACCGATTGCCCTTCATATAAGCAGGAAAAACTTCCTTATATATTTGATGGTACTATGACTGTCACTCAAGGCTCAAGTCGTCTCAAAGCGGCTCTTGAAAAATATAAAAACATTAACCCTTCATCATTTTTATTAGGTGCTTCTACCTCAGAACATCAATGCAGTCATGAATGCAAGCCGGAATTCTGTTCTGCTGTCAGATTTGCACAACAACATAACCTCCCACAGCCGGGAGATCCGGAATTTGGTCAAATCAACTTATGGGATAACTATAAATCGTATATCGATTATGCAAAAGACCATTTACACCTAAATTCTTTGCGATTTTCAATTGAATGGGCGCTCGTTGAAAAAACCAGGGGAGTTTATGATCAAAATGTATTAGCCCACTACGCCGATCAGTACCTGTATGCAATACAAAAAGGCATAACACCGGTTGTATGCTTCCATCACTATACAGACCCATGCTGGTTTATAGATCAGTCAGGCTTTGAAAAAACCGCAAACATAAAGTTATTTGCACAATTCTGCACATCGGTATACGAATACATAACTCACGCGTTACTTCTGTCAGCACAAAATAAACTATTAACCGACCAGGCAATTGAACTTATTAGGTTGCGTCCGCCGTTATTTGCCACGTTCAACTCGCCTGAGGGATATGCATTTAAAGGATATTATGAACAGGTCTCTCCCCCTTTTGACAAAAAAAAGATTGGATTTAGCTGGGTCTCGCTTGTCCTTGGAAATATGATGAAGGCCCATGTAGCTGCATACAACGATATCAAGGCGCTATACATGCGCACAATAAGCCAAGTGCCACAAGAGCTCAAATGTTTTATACCGGAACCGCAGATAGGATTTTTGAAAAATATCCATCAACTTGACCCCGCAGTAGATGGAGGAATAATACACAATGCGATACACCCGCTCATTGGCGGATTTGGTGACTTGATACAAAATGAAGGAATATATCAATTCTTTACGACAGGCAAATACAATGTAGGACACGTTGCCAAGTCGCGCATCAGCATAATTGATAAAAGAGCACCGGATAGTCTTGATTTTATTGGGCTTAATTATTATTCCAACAGGCATATGAGCTACGGTAAAACAGTGCAAGAGCCGGAGGAGCTGCAAACTGACAATAACAGGTACAGCATTTATCCATCAGGTCTATATCGAGCCATAGCAGAGCTTTCAGACCGTTTGGCAAAACCACTTGGCGCGCGCAGGTATCCAAATCAAAGGCGAGCTATCCCCATTTTTGTAACAGAAAACGGCATTGCAACTCAAGACGAAGCACAGCGAAACAGATTTTATGCACAGTATCTTGAGGCGCTTATCCAAGCTGTGCAGGATGGATATGACGTGCGTGGGTATTTAACTTGGACATTGGCTGATAACTACGAATGGCAAAGGATTCCTGCAAAACGATTCGATACTACTAATAAACGCCGCCTATATGGACTTTGTACCGTGTCTGAAGGTGGTGCAACATTGGCAAAAAAAGCAGGCGCCCAATTTTATTGCAATTTGGCCAATGAATTTTTATATAAATGACGCTAATTAATGCGTTAATGAGAAACTTTACAGACACATATTCAAAAACTCTTGATACGTCTTGTTGGTTTTTTGTATATTCCAATTAGAATAATAATTTGGAATACCATTAATCAATAAGGACTATTATGAAGTTTACATATTTTTCCATGTTAATAGCCACGCTAGTTACATCAATAAACGTTTTCGCAGAGGATAAATGGGGATACAAAGGGCCCCTGGGCGCAATAACCTACTGCGATAACACCATAGGTACTAAAGTACTCAATTTTACGCCAAATCCCATAACAGTCCTAAGCGTCGACGGGGGAAGAGAATTTATTGCCACAAAAAATAAGCTGAATATGCTTGGCACAAAAAAAACCAATACTGGAATCATTGATCCTCAAGGTGTGGGAAAGCGACCAACAGTGATGAAAGTGTTTGAGATTGCTAAAGATTGTATTGATCAACCCAAAAACAATTCAAAAACGGTCGATTTTAATATACACATTCTCTTGCCAGAAATAGGTGAAGTTATATTGTCGGAAAAAGTACTATATAAGGAAAATCAGGCACGTATAGAAGCATTTGCCATCACGTCCGGTGAAAACAATAGCGCTGACAAAAAAAAGCATGTTTCTTGGCAGAAAGACTTACGAAGCTCGTGGAGCAGAAGTCTTGAATCCCAAACTGCCCGTTTTGTAAAAGGGGATGAGGAGTATATTATTACTTTTGAAATGCTTGATACTTCAGGAGACATATTTAATAAAAGAACTTTTGGATACTTTATCATAAGGCATAAAAAAACTGAGTGGTCAAATGATTAACTAACAACGTGGCGTATTTTATATACGCTCTGAATACAAACGAAATTAAAAGGAAAAAGGAGCCTCTCATGAAACATACATATTTTTCTCTTCTAATAATTACACTTGCTACCTCAATAAACATTTTCGCAGAAGACTCATGGGGATATAAAGGGCCCCTGGGCATATGGCCTTATTGTAGCAATGCTATTAGTACATTTGTTACAAACAAAACCCCTTTTGCCATAAAAGTTTCAAATGTGGATGGAGGAAGAGGATTTATTGCTACCAAAAATAACTTTAATACGATTGGCACAAAAATAACGGAGACGGGAGTAATACAAGATAAGAACTTCGCACGTAGAGGCCAAGGGGACACTAAAAACCATATGCTTATGTATCCAAACATGAAAGTCCTTTCCATTGCAAACTCCTGTATTGATCAGCCAAAAGGTGCTTCAGAAACAATAACGTTCAATATACATATTGAGCTACCCGCAATAGGCGAAGTTGTATTGTCAGAAAGGGTCAGATATAAAGATGGCAATGGACGACTAGAAGCAGTGTCTATTAAAGCCGGAAAAGATAATGCTGCCGAGAAAAAAAATGAATTACCTTGGACGGAGGTCAATGACTCTGCCGTCAGTAAAATTACTCGTTCGAGTGCACTGGGAGTAGCCCGTTTTGTTAAAGATAATGATATGTACACCATCGCATTTAGCACATGTGGTGGAATGCTAATTTCAGAGTATTGTTTTGATGTACTCCATGAACCACTACATTAAGGATTGATTGTTAAAAATAATTACCCAAAGGAAAAATTATGGCTTATTTATACGTTCTCGCTCTCATGGTCATATTTAGTGCTACCTCAATAAACATTTTCGCAGAGGACTCATGGGGATACAAGGGGCCTCTGGGCGCAATAACCTACTGCGATAGCACGATAAGTACTTATGTAAGCAACGCCACACCAAACCCTGTAAAAGTTGTAAGTGTCGACGGAGGAAAGGAATTTATTGCCACAAAAAATAAATTGAATACGCTTGGAACAAAAAAAACCTATACTGGAATCATTGATGCCCAAGAGGCGAGAAGTAAGCCAACGAGGATGAAAGTGCTTGAAATTTCAAGCACTTGTATTAATCAACCAAAAAACGATTCGAAAATGGTCGATTTTAATATACATATTCTCTTGCCAGGAATAGGCGAGGTTATATTGTCAGAAAAGTTCATGTACGAGGACGGTCAGGCAAAACTCAAGGCCATTTCTATCACGGCCGGACAAAACAATACAGCTGATAAGCATATAAATGTGCAATGGACTGGTAGCTACTATGAGTCTCGTGCGCAATTTACCAAAGGTATTGATGAATATACTATTGGATTTTTTGTTCATCATGGGTTGTTTGGCGCTGGTAGACAGGTTGGGCCGCATTTTTTTATAGAATATAAAAAATTATGGTCAGACAGCTAACATGTCTGCCAAATGATATATCCTATCTGAACATGCTGGGCGGTTGGCGTATATCCTTGCTAGTCATTTTTTTTTCAATATGTTACCATTAACAACATCTTGATGAAATAACTTTCTAAGAACAGATTCAGCATCTAGGGTACGTCCGATGGCAATAACCAAACAATCATATATCAATCTGGCAGTAGGATTAGGCTGTTGCTTGCTAGTTTTTTTAACTTTATTTAAGCGTCAAGATGATATATGCGCAGCATTCAGTGCTCACAATCGAGCTGTACAACTATTGGTCGGACAGGAACCTGTTTTGGCCGATCAAGAAAAGCGCATTCGACAAATAGCTGCCGAAATGAACATAACCCAACCGTTTATTGTTCGAAAAATGACTCAGTATGTTATGTCACAGCTGGGTTATTTTAATGCAGCGGTATTGTTTCCAATGATGTTTAACTTTATACCAGTTACACATATTCCGATGCTTCTGATTAGCGAATCGTTTTTTGAAGATTTGTCTTTAGCAGAGCAACGGTTTTTAATTGGTCACGAAATGATACACATAAGAGAAAGCCATTGTAAGTATGCAAACCTCATTGTTGCGCTATTGGTTTGGTTGTTGGCGTTATGCATATTTCTTTTAGTCTCGCCCATTAAAAAAATGTTATTAACATATTTTTCTGCAAGGTTGTCGCTATACCTTTCGGTCTGCATTCTTGCAGGATTATTCTGTTCAAACGTTGCCCTGCTGGGCATTGCTCATATGACATATAGACGAATAATTGAACGGCAGGCTGATCTTGAGTCGTTGGCGATTCTAAGCTCTTATGAAGGAGCTGCGCTTATCATGGAGAAATTTGAAAAGGTTGCTAAAATATCAAAAACCAATTGGTATCAAGCATTATGGGTAGACCACCCATCAAACATAGAACGAAAATTATATTGTTTAGAGTTACAAAATAGATCGAAAGCATAAAAAAATGAACCGCATCAATACGTATATCTCTGCCTTCGTTTTTCATGTTATGTGCCTCAGCGCTGCTCATGCAACAATGGTAGAATTTTCAGAGGATCCGTATAGTGTGCAGGCGCCACAAGAAATAGTGGATCTTGCACATACAATGGCAACAAAAGTCGGATTTGACGCTCCTTACGAAATTGTTACACCAAAAACTCCCGCAATACAGGTAAATCCGTGGAACAAGTTTATAGGCACTGGTATAAACCCATTAACTAAAAATTCACTTGTTCTGGTCAATACCAATTGGTTTTCTCATCTGAACACCAACCAGCAGCAAGCATTACTTGCTCGTTGTTTTGTGCAGCTCAAACTTGGCATAAGTCCTTTTATATTAAAAATTATACCGCATCTCTATTTTTTTTTAGAACTTCTTTTTGCATTTTTCGTTTTTCGGTTGCTAAGAAAAATATTTCCCTCAGGCAATCAATCGAAATCTGCAATGACGGTTTTTGCAGTTTTTGCAACAGTATGCATCTTGGTTGTGTGCGAGCTATGGGTTTTTGATCCATTAAAGGCACATACCGTAAAATATATTGCGCTTAAACACGAGCATAAAATACATGAAACGGTTATAGAAAAAACGTTAGACAGAGTTTCGCTCATAGAGGCCTTAACAGCCATTGATCTATCCATTAAAAACGAGTGGAAGAATGGCGAAATTTTTTGGGCGCCTTATTTGACTACATTTGAGCAATACGCAGCTGAGCTGCAAACAGAAAAAGGCTATTCTGCGCCCGCATAAGGCGCCGGCTTAGTTTTATCAATCGATTTTTTTCTCAAAGCAAAATATGCAGCAACGAGCAGAGCTGCCGTGATTACCACGGCTCCGATAGCCATATTGGTAGTTTCTCTGGTGACGTCGCCTAGAAATGCTTTGGCGCCAGGCTGTTTTTTAAGCTCGGTCGTCGACCCTTCTTGCAAACATTCAGCTTCAGGGTCTTTAAGGCTGCTCGTAGAAACGGAACAAGGGTCACTGCTACTATTGATTGTTAATTGTGCAGCTTTAGGAGATTGCTTTTCGTGTGCTTCTATCTTTTGTTGGTGGTGTTCTTCAAAATTTTTTGTTGCTTGATCCAATGCTTTCGAGGTATTTTCAGAAATTCTTTGGTGCTTTTGTTTATATTTCTCTCTTTCGCCTGCTTCTATATTCATACGCTTAGAGTGCTCTCGCATAGCAAGTCGTTCTTTTTCTTGTTTTAACCGTTCCTGCTCTTGTTGGTTAGCAATTATTTCTTTTTGGGCCTCAGCTTGCTTTTCTATGTTCTCCATTTCAATACGTCTTAATTCTGTTAGCTGTTCGATTGTTCCTTCTCGCTCTTCAAATCCAGGCTGTTTTCTAGCCTCTTCAACTAGATTTAATAGCCATTCAGCTGCAAAGCGTGGATCCATTCGTTGCCACTGATCATCAGGGCCGCTTTTATATTCAATATACTTGACGGGTCCATGCAATTCAGCTTCTTTAAGAGCTTTTTCCCCCTGTCTTTGAATACTTTCAGCAAACTCTGCCTGGCGCTCTTGCTTTTTAGCGTTTTGCGTACAAAGGTTTTTTTGTAATCGCTCTAGACGCCTTTGATCGGCAATCTCGGTCTCATTGGTTTTTGGCATTTTCATTTGCATAGTAGCAAGTGCAGTCAATTCACAAGCCGCGTTGGCAACGGATTTAAGGAATGGGGTTTCTCTTTTAGTGTCAGACAAGTCGTTAGTGGGCCGAACACCTGTAGCTCCAAATCCAATAAGAGCCAATCCCGCAATATATATCTTAAACCAGCGGCGACCTAGACATGTGCCAGCAAGGAGGCTGAATGGTTTTACAAAACAGTTTATTGAATAATTCATTAGCATTCCCATCTGATTTACAATGTACTATTGTCAAATATAACCTGTAATATCAAGCCGTATCGCGCTCTTATTTCACATTGTAATACATTAAATGGAAATTATTCAATAAAAATATTTTTTAACTATTGTTTGTGGCTTGTAAAGCAACAAATACAGTATAAAAATCAAATTTTGTAAACAATGTATGACCTATATTATTTACAAGTTAAATAACGTTAATGCTGTCTCGGTTGTCTTTTGGGCAATATGTTCTAAGGTATCCCCGCGTAACTGAGCAATAAACTGTGCAATTGTATAAATCTGCTCAGGTTTATTTTGCTGGCCCCGCATCGACTGTGGCGGTAAAAATGGGGAATCTGTCTCTAAAACCACGTTTTTTAAATCGATTCCAGAAAGAATTGAGCGTAAAACGTTATTTTTAGGATATGTAATCGTACCTCCAACACCGATAACAAAATTCATGTTGATTACCTCATTTGCAATTGACTGATCATACGAAAAACAGTGAATTACAACGCGGCCAGGGGAGAAATTACCCTTGTATTCGCTCAAAACAGATAGTGTTTCATCTGGGGCATCTCGTGAATGTACTATAAGCGCACAATTGTATTCCAGAGCAAGTTCGATATGTGCTTTGAAGCAATCATATTGTCTTTCAAGGTTGTACCCTGGGTAATGCCGATCAATGCCACATTCTCCAATACCAACAATTTTATTTGTTTGGGCAGATTTTACCATGTCGCGTATTATTTTATAATCTGATTTCCACGAATCGGTTAAGTCGTTTGGATGAATTCCTACGCTGGCATATATCGCGGCATATTTGCGCGCAATAGTTACACAATTATTACTTTCAATAAGATTTGTTCCCACATTAATCAACGTGGTTACGCCTGCTTTTTGTGCATCTTCGACAACAGCTTCAGTTCTTGATATCTCTTGTAAGGTGAGTGTGCTTTTGCCGTTTATGCGTATAAGATCGTTGATGTGACAATGAGTATCTATAAACATGTATGATCCCCTTTATCGTCTGGGCGTTATATTAAAAATCTGTTTTTGGTCTAATTATCTCATTTGACAAATCAAAGTGAAATCACTATACCTTACGTTAGATGTTTTGAAAAATTTAGTGTTCTAATGCAGTAAGCAGCATTTCATTAATAACCATAGGTAGGAGTAACCTGATGAATAAAAACGAACTCATCAATGAGTTGAGCGAGGAAACCACTTTCAGTAAAAAAGATGTTACTCGAGTGGTAGACTCTTTAACGCGTATTATTGGTAGGACGTTAAAGAAGGCGGAAAAAGTTTCGATTACTGGATTTGGAACTTTTTGGCTCTCTAGACGATCTGCCCGTAAAGGCATTAATCCAACAAATTTACAACGCATAGATTTGCCAGAAGCAAATGTTCCGCGGTTCAAACCAGGAAAAGGGTTACGAGAAACGGTGAAAGCTGCTCGATTTGCATCCACCGTTTGATTCAATAACTCTATAAAAGCTATTGTCTGTCTAAAACGAGCCGCACCTACAGTGCGGCTCGTTTTTTGTGTTTTTTGCATACTGCGTGCTTTTTTGCAAAAAGCATGAATGCTGCGGTATGATTTTTATGTTGACATTCATCTCAGTAGATTGATCTAATCAGAAAAAAATAAAATTGAGTTATAAGGATGCCTATTTTCAGTTAACCTTTTTTTCGGTATGCTATCTGTAATCAAAACTAATTGATTTGAAAATCGTTTGGTTGAGGATTATGGATTATTTAAACCATTTAGCACGATTTAATTAACTCAGATCATTTTCCATATAGCAAGGCTCGCTGATGATAGATTTGGAATTTTTACGCAATGCAACGGCACAATGCAAAGCACTTATACTCAAAAAAGATCCTGGTTTTAATGTTGATCGGCTCGCAGAGCTTGATCAACAGGTAAGATCAAGCCGCATTAAGGTAGAACAACTTCGCCAACAAAAAAATGAATATGCCAAAAAAGGCGCTTCAGGCATAACGCCTGAATTGCGCGAAACTTCACAACAGGTTGGAATAGAGCTTTGCGCTCATGAACTTGAATTAGAATCTTTAGAAAAAGAGTTTAAAAATATCTATCTTTCCTGTCCTAACATTCCGGATGCTGACCTGCCAGATGGGGCAAAAGAGTTCAATACTGTCGTAAAAACTGTTGGTACAAAACCGGAATTTACCTTTCCTGTGCAAAACCATCTCAATTTGGGTAAGCACCTTGGGTGGCTCGATTTTGAATCAGCAACTATAATAGCCGGTAGTAATTTTGCATTGTATAAAAAAGATGCAGCCGCACTTGTATACGCGCTTACTATGTTAATGTTAAAAAACAACATTGAGCATGGTTATGAAATGATAATTCCACCTGCACTCGTCAATGAAAAGTCTCTAGAGGTAGCAAGTAATTTTCCCAAATTTAAAGACCAAGTATATGCTCTGCCCGAAGATAATCTTTATTTGACCCCCACCGCAGAGGTTGATTTGGCAAACCTATATCGAGACGCTGTCCTTACTGCGAATACATTACCTATTCGTATGACTTCTTGGACAAGTTGTTTTCGGCGTGAGGCGGGTACGTATGGAGCTGTTGAGCGTGGACTTATCCGTATTCACCAATTTGAAAAGGTTGAGCTTTTTACCTTATGTGAACCATGTTACTCCAATGATGAACTTGATCGTATGATTGACTGTGCCCAAGTGATTTTGAAAAAGCTAGGCCTCCATTATCGAATTAGTCTACTTGCAGCACAAGACTGTTCTTTTGCTTCCGCTCGTACATTTGATATAGAGGTATGGTTACCAGGGCAAAAAGAATATTACGAAGTATCTTCTTGCAGTAATTGTACTGATTTTCAAGCACGCAGAGGTCGCATAAGATATAAAAATGACACAACCAAGCAGGCGCAGCTTTTGCATACGCTAAATGGGTCATCTCTGGCTGTGCCACGGCTAATGGTAGCGTTAATGGAAACATATCAACAGGCAGATGGATCAATATCATTGCCTGATGTATTGAAACCATATTGGTTGCTCTAATGTCTCAAACCCATGTACCTATCAGCCCAGAAGTATTGTGTAAAATTAAAGAAATAGAGATATATACCCGTCGATTGCTATCTGGCGGATTTATTGGGTCAAGCCGATCATCCGTTAAGGGAGCAGGGCTTGAGTTTGAACAGATGCGTGACTATTTACCTGGAGATGATGTTCGTTATATTGACTGGAACGTATCTAGCAGGCTTGATCGAATGGTTGTTCGTGAGTATATCGAAGAAAAAGATAAAACGATTTTGCTGGCAGTCGATCTTTCTCATTCCATGTTTTTTGGCTCCCCTTCTCGTCAAATGAAATCCGAAAATGTGCAACAATTAGCAAGTGTTCTGGCGTTAGTAGCAAGCTATATGCAGGATAAGGTTGGGCTTATACTTTTTTCAGACACCGTAGAGTGCTTTGTGCCACCAAAACGTGGCGCAAGCCACGTGCGTTATTTAATCCAAAAGATTTTTTCTCATCAAACAATGCATGCAAGCACTTCAATAAATGTTGCTTGTGATTTTATAGCTCACTTAAAAATTAAAAATGCAATCGTTTTTTTGATAAGCGATTTTTTGGATGAAAAACCTTTTCTGGCGCTACGCATAATTGCCAAAAAACATGATGTAATTTCAATAGTCTGCTCTGATGCATATGAAACTAAGTTGCCTTCCGTTGGATTTTTATCCGTGGTAGATCCCGAGTCAAGGCAAGAAGCTGTTCTGGATTTACGCAATAAAGGTGCTCGTTCAATTACTATGTTTTTACAAGAGACAAGCAAAACGCGTCATAAAAAACTGAGACTATCTGGATCTTCAATAATTGAAATCACCAGTGACCGTCCTTTTATTCATGAAATAATAAAGTTTTTTTGTCGTCGAATACATATTTAGATTAAGGGGTAGAACAGGTGGAACTGCCAGAATTTTACGATATCTATGAGATCTCTTATGTGCCGTTCTGGCATACTCGATGGTTTTTAATTGTCTGCATAGTATTGTTCTGTACGATTATCTGTTCAATTGCTACATGCGCTATAATGTGGTCGCTTTTAAGATGGAAAAAAAGAAATATACCGTGTGATGTGGTTGCTCTGAAAATGCTTGCAGATAGTGCTATCCAAAACGAATTGAATACCGGTCTAAGCAATGCTTTTTATACTACGTTGATTAAAATACTTAAAACATACAGTGAGAAGCGTTACCATTTATGTCTTGAAAGTTGTACTGACAACGAACTATTTGTCCGATTGGCAACTACTCAAATACCGGCCGAACAGCTGGCTTTGTTTAAAAATATTTTAATGCAAGCAACAAATGCTAAGTTTGCAGATGCTTCCATTATGCAGGACCAAATGGTTATTGACCATGAATGTGCCACCATCATAGTCAAACAAACAACGCATGCTGCTATGGAAACTGCTCGAAACATTAACACAAAAAAACGGCAGCAAGGAATATAGTTGATTTTTAATAGGAATGCACCAGCGCAAGCACTCTATGTACATTGGCCATTTTGTCCATATAAATGCCACTTCTGTCCGTTTGTGGCTCTGGCGGGGCATGATTCCTTTATGGGGCAATACCATCAGGCTTTGTCTGATGAGATAAAAATATTCTCACGTTCTTGGAGACAGACGGCTCCGATTTCTACTTTGTTTTTTGGTGGTGGAACGCCAAGCACCTATCCTGACGAACTATTAAGTGAACTATTTGTCACTCTAAGACAATCGTTTATTTTTGAAGAAAAATCTGAAATTACTATTGAAGTAAATCCAGGAACGGTGCGACTACCAGACCAATTGATCCTTTGGAAGTCGCTTGGAATTAACCGGTTAAGTATTGGTGTGCAAAGCCTTAAAGATGATGTATTAAAATCGCTCAATAGAAATCAAAGAGCTGCTGATGTGCTTACGCTTATTGAAGTCGCAAAAGATCTTTTTGACAACATTTCAATAGATCTGATTCTCGGCCTACCCGGTGTAAGCAGTGATGAATGGAAGACGTTGCTTGATACGGTTGTTACCTTCCCGCTCAAGCATATATCGATATATTTCTTAACGGTACACGAAGACACGCCGTTATATTTTAAGGTAAAAAAAGAACAAATAATTCTTCCTCCTGACGAAGATATGGTAGAGTTGTACCACTGGTCATGTGCATTTTTGATAGCTCACGGTTTTGAACAATATGAAATGTCTAATTTTGCACGCCCTGGTTTTTCCTGCAAACATAACCAGGCATATTGGGAACATGTTCCGTACAAAGGCTTTGGCTTGGGTGCGTGTTCATTTGATGGCCAGGCTCGATTTGAAAATGATAAACGGCTTTTACCATATATTGAACATGCATCTTTGGGATCCATTACAACGTATAGTGAGCTTTTAACAGAGCGTCAGCTATTTACAGAAAGGCTGATGTTGGGCTTACGTTGTGCAAAAGGATTGTCATTAAAAAGTGTTGGTAATTTGCTTGATAATAATGAAGATTTTGAAAAATTTTGTGCAAAGATTTCGATTTTAAAGCAAGAGAGCTTATTATACGAAACAAATGGGCATCTTATGCTTACTGCCAGGGGGTTAGTTGTAGAAAATCAGATTATCATCAGACTTTTATAAGATGAAAGGTTAAAAAAGATTGAACACGATAAATGTACACATTTTATGTAAAGTTAACCCCTTACATATGAGATTTGCTTACGTAGAACAGGCAGACTTTCGTTATACGTAATGGTAGAGCTACTAATTAAGCATTAATAACAAATATGATTAACAACAAAAACGTTTAGATAGAGGTTTGTATGGCAAAACATGTAGGAGTCAAGCTTCCTGAAGATTTGGTACAGCTACTTAAAAAGGGACAATCGCTTGGTATATTAGCTACTTTTTCCGAAAAAGGATTACCAAATACTACGCCTATTCAGTCTATTTTTCCTAAGGGATTTGAGAGTTTATTATTGTCTATCCATAAAGACCATACCGGCTATCATAATATGGTTTGGCAGAAAAAGATTATGTTATGCTTTTTAGACGCAGGGGACATAGCTTATTCCATTTTGGGACGAGCAGGCGTCGTTAGAGCGCCGTCTTTAGTACATCCATTAATGAATATTGTTCGTGTTGATATTATCGATGTAAAAAGCGATCGGTCTGTTCTGGCTCATGTAGAATCTGGTGTTCGTTGGTCTTATACCTCACCAGATGCCCAACAGTTAACACAAGCTTTGATGGATGAACTTAAGGAGCTTTCAGAAACATTGTAATTTTTATTCAGGATAATCCATACAAACGATTTGCATTATGTAGAGCTACCATGTTAGATCTTAAATCATATGCAAAGCTGCACAAGGGTAAACGACAACATTCTATGTCGATTAGGATGTTGGTATTGTAATGCTATAAAAGGGAATTTTACCATGAATATGGGCGTACACAGAAAATATTCAATGCTTGGGTTAACTGCTACCATAATTTTAATAACAAATACTATGCAGCAGATCAAGGCTGGCAATATTTTGGATCCTTTTGAAAAAAATAAGTATGGGGTTGTCGATATAGGAGTTGGTACTGCTCCAACACTCAACGATACACAAGATGCTGAGTCAACTGATCTGACAGACCAACAAAGTATATCCTTAAACAAGTCCATAGCGCCTGAGACCATATCAACAATCACAAAAGAACCCGCTGTACCTCTTCTGCCAGCATCAAATACGCTCGAACAAATGAAGCCCTTGCAAGTGTCTGACCAACAGGCTTTGCAACAAATAATCCCCAATAAAAAACCAAAAGTCGTTCCCGCAAAGCGCATTGTTCCTGCGACTGCAGATCTAGCACAACCAGCGTCACCAAATTCAAACCCGGTATATGATTTCCCATCAAGCATCGATTTTAAACCTAAGACAGAACCAAAATCAGTAAAAGAGTTTGGTGCGCAAGAAGACAAGAATAGTTTATCCTTTTCAATGTCGGATGACACAAAGCAACCTTTGTCTGATATAGATACTACACCTGCTACTGATTATTCTGACACCTCACACCTATCTCAACCAAATAGTTCTAATACAGACATTGAAGCCATGAAGGTTGATCTTTTACCGGAAGACTCTGTTACTCCGCCTATAATGGACATTGTAGCAACACCATCCGTATCATTGCCTACAATTGCCGCACCTAACAACAAACCATCATCAAACGATCAAACTGACTTAAAAGACCAAAAAACCAACCTGCCAGCAGATCAAAAAAATTCTGATACTTATGTTGAGCCTGAACAATCACCATTGCCTGAATCTCCTTCTTTGGCTCAACCTATCCAGGGAAGCACTACAAAGATAACAGAACCGGAAGAGGAGCTGGTTATTGATACTCTAGAGCAAGAAGAACCGCAAGGAAATTGGCTTTTTAAACGTGTTTGGTGGCAATATTCCGAGGGAAGCTATGAAAAGTTAAGAAAATTGGTTGATGAAGTACAGGACATTCGTATGAAGCTGCTTGCTATACGAAGAGAGATTGAACATGAAATACTCGATCCGTTTTATCTGACAATAGGCATAGGTCAGGGAGAGCTGCAGGCATTAATCACTGATCTTTTGAGTAATAAGGCCTATATGAAAAACAGCTCAAGCAATCAAATATCAGTCGAACAACGTGATTTGTCTGATAATATCGAACAAGATCGTGTCCAATTGGAACAATTACAACGTGATGTGAATGCTATTGTTGTACTTGAAGCAAGCCTGGATCAAGCCGTTGATATGCTTGCTCAACAAATTAAACTGGTACGGCAATATGAACAGGAAGCATGGCAATATTTCAAAGATGTTTCTCGCGTGTTAAATGACAAAAAAGCACAAGAGTTATTCTACAAAATTAAAAGCTCCTCAGAAAATATTCGTGCGATATTAGATTATTTAAAAGAAGGTTTTAGCATGAGTTTTAATGAGCTAACACAGAAAATCACTCAACAAGTAGATAGAGTCAAAGCCAGCCTGCAAGCGCTCAAAGAAAAAGGGGTGATCTTAAAAGGAAAAGCACAGCAAGTGGAAGAGGCCGAACGAGCAAAACGACAAAACGAATGTGATATTAAACAAGAAAAAGAGGAAGAACAGGCGCAACCAAAAGAGTCCTCTTGGGTACGCACCATAACACGTCCATTTGCGTGGGCAGGAAATAGTATAATCTCTGCTGTTCGAGTTCCATATGATGTTTACCAATATTTTTTTGGTGGTACAAAAGATGAACTGGAAGAGCAGCAGGCAGCAACAGAGTAATGCTGCAAAAGATCTAAAAAAAGGTTTCATTGCAGTGTAATTTGATAAACCGCTCGGAGCGTGTTATCTTAAAGGCTCTTTTTGCCGAAGTGGTGAAATTGGTATACACGCAGCCTTGAGGTGGCTGTGGGAGAAATCCTGTAGGGGTTCGAGTCCCCTCTTCGGCACCATACTTTGCTCCTGCGGAGCTTCGTATGGCTGAGCCGGTTTTTTTATGAGAGTGATTAAGAAAGATTAGTAGAATCGAGCGAAGTGTGCCCTTCGAAGCTTTAGCGTAGTAGGGCGGGTACAAATGTGAATAGAGCAATATCAACGGATTGCAAAGAGGAAATAAAAAATGAATTTTTCGTTACAACGTGTTGTTTTATCTGAATTTATTGCATGGATTTTGATTGCATGTGTCGCTTTATATATTCTTTTTCCTTTAAACAAAAGTTTGCGATTGGGAATGGATTTAAAAGGTGGTACATATTTGACGCTCACCGTGCAAACGGACAAAGCTGTTGAGATTGAGCTCATACATAAAATGCAGCTTATTGAATCGGCTTTAAAAAAGGCACACAGACCACAACCAGTATCCAAAACAGTTGTGGGGAACGTTCTACAACTATCGTTTACCAATCAAAATGTTGCCAATGAAGTGTTTGTCTTTATAAAGGATATTGTAAAAGGCTTGGAATATTCTCTGGATCAATCAACTATTACATTTTCTTTTCCATCTAAAGAGGTTGACAGGATAGGATACGATGCTCGTTCGAGAAACATGGAAGTCTTGGCAATGAGACTTGATAAAATTGGTGTTTCTGAAACGCCAATTTCTGCACAAGGTGATAAAAATATTGTTGTCGAGATGCCCGACGTCTTTGATACCGCTCAAGTGAAAGCCATGTTAGGCACCGTAGCTCAGTTAGAATTAAAACTTATCGACCGAACTGCTCGTTCTCGCGAAGATCTTCTTTATGATCTTGATGAAATAGTTCCAGGTGACAAGCAGATAGTCGTTGGAAAATCCGACGATAATGAGGTGTACTTAGTCGACAAATATGCAGAGTTAACAGGTAGTTACATTAGCAATGCCAAAGGAGATATTAATGCACAAACAGGTGAGCCATTTGTGCAGTTTGAGCTTACTCCTGAAGGAGGCGAAAAATTCCAGGAACTTGTTAGAAACAACGTAGGAAAAAGACTTGCAATTACATTAGACGATGTTGTTATTTCGTCACCGAGCATTGGACCTGATGCGTTAAAGATCACAACATCTGGTTCTATTCAAGGCAAGGGAATGACGCCTGAAGGATGCCAAGAGCTAGCCCTCCTTTTAAAGTCAGGTGCATTTGTAGCTCCGGTTGTCTTTGCAGAAGAGCGCCAAGTTGGACCATTGCTTGGAGCTGAATCTATTCGTCAAGGATTGCTTTCATGCTTGTTGAGTTTGGGATTATTATTTGTATTTAGCGTTTTGTGGTACAAATGGTGTGGCGTAGCAGCAGTTATGGCTCTTGTTCTCAATCTAATTTTTATTTTGCTTGGCATGTCATGGATTGGTGCCACACTCACTCTGCCAGGAATAGGCGGTATGGTCCTTACCATTGGAATGGCTATTGATGCATCGATTTTAATTTTTGAACGAGTCAAAGAGTTAATAGCTGATGGTCAATCACCAATACAAGCTATACGAGGAGGCTTTTCTGGCGCCACAGCCGTTATTCTTGATGCAAATATTACTCATTTTATCGTAGGAATGGTATTATACTATTTTGGCGCAGGGCCCATTAAAGGATTTGCGGTTACATTAATTTTGGGCATCGTTGCCACTCTTTTAACAGGCGTCTTCTTTTTGAAATCTATATTTAATTTTGTGTTTAATAATTTTCAAGTGCGAAAATTAAGTATTTAAACTTTACCAATTCTGAATGGTAGAGTAACATTACTATCACATCTTAATGGCGGCGTAGCTCAGCTGGTTAGAGCGGCGGAATCATAATCCGTAGGTCCGGGGTTCGAGTCCCTGCGTCGCTACCACATTTTTAACAAAACCAATCTGCATTGATTAATTTGCAATAGTAAGAAAATTATTTATAATCTTAGTTCGTCATATATTTTATCAACACTCTGGAACAATCAAAGTTTTGATTGTTCTTTGCTGTTAAAGTTGCGATTGGCTTAAACCATACGGTACGGCATATGAATATAAACAAATCATCTTCCTCAAAATTAAATTGGGCTATTTAGCATAACAGAAGAGTTCTTCCGCCTGGTGATGCCAAAATAGTGTTTCAGACGTTTTATGCAATTGATGCATTTGTTTTTAAAAAATCAGGAATAGAAGATAGGATTACTAAGTGACCGTAAAGAAATAAGTACCACTCGTACAAAAAGTTTTATGTAATGTTAGTTGTGCCATTATTTCCAAAAAGTGGAAGTTATTTCTTTACAATGGCTAAGGCCGAAAAACTTATAGATATCGATGTTTTACGTAAAGAAATTCACGATTATTGGCATAATAATCCAGAAATAATAGATCAGTTTCTTAAGGACAAAGGGAGTGTTGGTTTAACCGAAGAGCAAAGGCAACTTCTCCTTTCATGGAAACACGGTTTCAGTGGTAAATTTATGTGTGTCAAATACTATGATAATTTTTCTGTTTTTAGGCTGATTTCTAACCATACCAATGATAAAAAATATTATGCAGTGTTAGGGCTTATCGATGATTTTGATGATCTAATGCTACATAAGCCACCTTGTGTTGTTTCTACCCTATTGTTGCCATATAAAGATGTAATCATTTGTAATGGGGTAATGGAATGGAATGTTATGATATGATTTTTGACAGGACTATAACAGACCCCTATATCAAAGAATGCAAGCAATTAAAAAAGGAAAATCGAATTATTTACAACATTGACACAATTTGATCTCTAGAGTTCTTCTGAATTACGCAGCTTACCAAATCGATTGTATTATCATATTGATTGATAAATGCCATATGTTGCAGCATCGGCTATGCTTTTGGCAGCCATAACTACTGCAGCAACCATAACACCATACGCAAATGCTGTGTATGTAATTACGTATAGAATGGTGTTGCAAAAGCAAAGCGAAACAACGCCTTTTTACAGCCACTCACATTGATTTGATCATTGTCCACAAATAGCGCCAGATAGCATACATTGCATAGGTATCAAGTTGGCAATATTTCCGTAAATCCATCGCCATTTTCATGCGTCCTTCTGGCGACATGTCTCCATGAACCATCTCAAACCATGCTTGGCTAGCAGACGCACCCTCTTGGACGTTCAGACTTTTGTAACTGAGCTCTGGGCACAAAACCGGCAAAACACTTTTGATAGATGTTTTACCTTTAAACAAATGATGCACATACATCTGTTTTGCAAATATCGCCATTAGGTCATACATACGGTTATTAATAGTATCCAAAAAAAGGAGATGTTGCGTATGTCGCTCTGCTAATTCATTATTGATTTTTTTTTCAAAAGCTTGGTTCCAAACTACAATCGTACCCACCGGCCCAATGTGACCCTGCAATTTGTCAATAATAACGATAGACGAGTCAGAATCGGCTTCGTGCAAATATTCAAAATGTTGGCATTCATCCTCTGGGGCATTTAAAACATGTAGCGAAAATTGAAATGGCATTTGTTGGTAAGGATAAAACCCCTTAAGTCTAGGAATGGCTTGACCATTAGTTTCATAGTCTAAAAAATACAAAGGATATACCAATCTATCCAATTCTTGTGTGATCAGCTCGTGATCAATAAATGGCGTTTGTTTTTTATAAACAGCGATCTGCAGTTTCTGATTTTTACTCAACTCAACATTGTCATCAATGTCATCGATATGCAAAGAACCACTATCAACTAAATATCCAAGCTTTTTGGGTACAATCCTTGCTATATCATGTACCGAATATGGTGGCACATGTGCATGTGAATACCGAAACGTATTGCAATGATTTGTACGAGATTTATAAATACATTGACAAAATACATTATCCGCATCCTTTTGTGATAGATCAGCTTTGGTTTGTAGCATCTTTGTCCTGACGCTTTGTTCAGACGCTATAACCTGATCGGTAACATTGACGATAGAAAAAAGACCATTAACGTCAAGATAATCACCAAGCTTGTACTGATTATTAAGGTGAATAATGAAAATGTGACCAAGGTCAATTCTTGCTGCCTTTAAAACGATAGCTTGAAAAGCAGCATCCTCAATATGCGCTTGCGCAACAGAACTTGTCCCTTTAATTTCATACAGATTCCACTTGTCAGATTGGCTATCATAACAAAGAACGTCATTGCGAACTAAGAATAGATCAATGGCAAAGGTTGATTGAAATAATACCGGTGTTTTTTGTTCCATATGTTTTTTGGTTAAGGCAATTGCATCTTGACTATTGCCATTAGCCATCTCAATAGTTGTGCCACCGGTAAATAATGCTTGAGCAAGCTGTTCGACCTGCATTCCTTGTGACATTAGATTTTTTTCACCGCTAGATTGCTCAAAAAATTCCTTGAGCTCCGGCTTGTGTAATTTAAGCCATGCATTTTTAGCGCAATCTATGTAGTCCAGATAGATTGATTTAGTAATAGATTGAATCATGTTTTGAAAAACAACTAACAATTTGTAATTAAATTTTATTTTTGTCATATATTGTATATGGTCTATTATGATAGTAATGTAACATCATTTCAACAGATCGATTAATGTAATCCCTATTCATTCTGAACATTAGTACGGCGTGTAGCTGGCCTGGGTGTAATTAAAAGTGTGACTTTGTGATCGTAGAATAACAGATAGGTTCATTTAAATGTAAACTGTACAAACAAAAAAACGATGATTTGTTCGTCGTTGCGAGGCGCCTTTGGCGACCGAAGCAATCCAGCTAAAGTCTTGTAAAAGAATTGAACGGAAGCTGGCAATATTGAATCTTTTAATGCTAACTGGGACGACTTGTATGAAACAATTTATATGTAAGCTGGATTGCTTCGCTCGCGCTCGCAACGACGAACGAGACGTTGCGAGCGAATTTATGGATGATTTTATGTCAACACAACCCACACTTTTAATTGCACCCTAGCTTGCCTATAGAATTTGACAGTATTAGGTTTTTCCCTGTAATCTCGGAATGTAAATCCGAAATTACAGGGAAGACAATGGAAAGAACTATATATTTAGAGCAGATAAAACAACATCTGCGGATACAGCCTATATGTGCAATTTTAGGGGCAAGACAGGTAGGAAAAACTACCCTAGCCCGTCAATTTGCTGCACATCATCATCAAAAAATTGAATTTTTTGATTTGGAAAATCCAACTCATTTAGCCAGTTTGGATACCCCAATGCTTACGTTAAGTGCTTATAGCGATTGCTTGGTTATTATTGATGAAATCCAGCGCAGGCCAGATCTATTTCCAATTTTACGTGTATTGGTCGATGATCAAGAAAAAAAATATACTTTTTTAATTCTTGGTAGCGCATCACGGGATCTCATACGCCAATCATCAGAAACATTAGCTGGCAGAATTGGATATATAGAGTTGCCTCCATTTACATTGCTTGATGTTAATGATTCAGAGAGATTATTGATTCGTGGCGGATTTCCAAGATCCTATTTGGCCCAATCAGAAGAAGATAGTTTTTTATGGCGTGAGGGATATATCAATACATTTTTAGAAAAAGATTTACCAAGTTTTGGCTTTAATGCCCCACCAAGATTAATGCACAAATTTTGGATGATGCTCTGTTTTTATCATGGACAAATTTTTAATGCCCATGAAATAGCTCGCTCATTGATGATATCGGATAAAACGGTAACAAAATATTTAGATATATTAGCCGGCACCTTCATGATACGAATTTTGCAGCCATGGTTTGAAAATATAAAAAAACGACAAATAAAAACTCCGAAGGTGTATTTTAGAGATAGTGGCATTTTCAATACCCTATCTTCTATCAGATCTATTGCACAGCTAGCCAAAACCCCAAAGATTGGACCATTATGGGAAGGCTTTGCTTTAGATGAGGCTATTAATTGTTTACAGATACGGCAGAATGATTGCTATTTTTGGTCAACGCATAGCCAGGCAGAACTTGATTTGTTAGTATTTAAAAATGGAAAACGATTAGGATTTGAATTTAAATACAGCGACAGTCCTAGCGTTACAAAATCTATGAATATTGCCCTTGATGATTTAAAGCTTGATCACCTATATGTAATTTTCCCAGGCAAGCTTACATTTCCCATGAGTGATACTATTACCGCCTGTGGCCTTGACCAATTAACAACAATTTCAACTGTTGACTTTTTCCAATAGAAACATATATCATAATACATGATGGCAGAATGCGCTATGTACATTACACATAGGCTAAGATACTTACACTAACATGAAAGGGATTATCCTATGAAAAATTATTTTAAGGCGGTTGTTCTATTTGCAGCCTGTGCGCTGCTTTTTATTAATCTGCACAGCCAGATCTTTGCTACAACCGAACCTACAAAGTCTATCCCTTCATTTTTGCAGCTACCAATCCGCTCGACGGTCTATATCGTAAACCCAATGCAGGCTGATCAGGTTGGCCATAAGCTCATCGCAACATTCCAAAAGGTAAAAAGCACGGGCAAACCGCTTACCGCTAACACATATTGGCCAGAGGAAGGCGATGCTATCACTGCTCTGGGACCAGATATAAGCAATCGGCAGAGTGGGACTACTCCCATAGCAATTTTTTCGCGTCGTTCTGGCGTTGCGCGCGGTT
>JABDES010000008.1:0-20242 GCA_013286935.1 Candidatus Babelota bacterium | reverse complement strand
TGCTATCACTGCTCTGGGACCAGATATAAGCAATCGGCAGAGTGGGACTACTCCCATAGCAATTTTTTCGCGTCGTTCTGGCGTTGCGCGCGGTTCAGAGTATGAATTTACTGAATCCATCGAGCTACCGGGTATTAAAGACCCCATCAGCCTCAAACAAAAGCTTATCGGAACAACATTTGGTACAAACGTACGTATGGGCTTGCAGGTAGCCAGTGAGCCTACAGAGTGGTTTAGCGACTATCAATGGCATCAAACAATTATTCCGCATCTTGATGAGTTGACAAGCAATGTTCTGGGGGAATATGTGGTGAGTTATTGCGCTTTTCACTCGAAGGCAGTGCCAGTGGAGGTTGATCTACACAAATCGCTTCTACCGACTGCATCAAATGAATTTATGTATGACCAGCTAAAGACTGGCGCTATAGTGTTTGCTGGCTTAGGGATACATAAGCTGATTGAACCAACCAAGACTCCAAAGGCAGAGGAGCTAGAGGTTGTAAAAGAGATTATAAAGTTTGCAAAAAATGCTCAGTTTGTAAATAATCGAAAAAAAATTTTGGGAGAATTTGGTAAACTAACTCCAGATCAGAGAAAAAATCTTCTTGTATTAGAACTGCAAGACCCTGTTGATGAGGGCGATAGTCAATCACCTGAGCAATATACACAAAAAATGAACCGCAGGGGCAGCGCAGCAGGAGTTTCACAGGAGGTTATCAGAATGGTAGCAGACTATGTGGATGAATATAAAAAACCACTTGAACACATACAAGAAATAATCAAAGAGGCAAAAGAATTTAATGAGCTTTCAGAAGATGAGCAAAGGGCAAAACTACAAAGTCTTTCCGATCCAAAGGGTAATAAGCTAATAGACCTAGTTGGAGGTACATTTCTTGGTGATATGAAAATTCCTGAAGTGCTACAAACAAAAATTACTGAGCGAAATAAAACGCTTGATTCGGACAAGAAGATTGATTTGCAAGCGATAGAACCTCTTGCAAAAAAAGTCAAAGAATTACACTTGTTGTCTAAAGAGCCATCCACGGCCATGATTATCCTTAATACCACCGTCCTATTGCTCGCTCTTGCAAGTGCGCTATACTTTAGTCCACATATCTACGCAAACTTTGTGTACAAAATCGAGTATAGAAGTAAGTAAAGCATCCATGCTTACACTAACATGAAAGGGATTATCCTATGAAAAATTATTTTAAGGCAGTTGTTCCAATTGCAGCCTGTGCGCTGCTTTTTATTAATCTGCACAGCCAGATCTTTGCCACAACTGAACCTACAAAACCGGTCCCTTCATTTTTGCAGCTACCAATTCGCTCGACGGTCTATATCGTAAACCCAATGCAGGCTGATCAGGTTGGTCATAAACTCACCGCAACATTCCAAAAGGTAAAAAGCACGGGCAAACCGCTTGCCGCAAACACATATTGGCCAGAGGAAGGTGGTGCTATCACTGCTCTGGGACCAGATATAAGCAATCGGCAGAGTGGGACTACTCCCATAGCAATTTTTTCGCGTCGTTCTGGCGTTGCGCGCGGTTCAGAGTATGAATTTACCGAATCCATAGAGCTGCCAGGTATCAAGGACCCCATCAGCCTCAAACAGAAGTTGATAGGAACAACATTTGGTACAAACGTACTGATGGGCTTGCAGGTAGGCGGTGAGCCTACAGAATGGTTTAGCGACTATCAATGGCATCAAACAATTATTCCGCATCTTGATGAGCTGACAGATAATGTTTTGGGGGAATATGTGGTGAGTTATTGCGCTTTTCATTCAAAAACTCCACCAACTGAAGCAGTATCAAACGAATTTGTGCTAGATATGCTAAAAACTAACGCTATATTGTTTGCTGGCTTAGGGATACATAAGCTGATTGAACCAACCAAGACTCCAAAGGCAAAGGAGCTAGAGGTTGTAAAAGATATTGAAGAGTTTGCAAAAAATGCTCAGTTTGTAAATAATCAAGAAAAATTTTTGGGAGAATTTGGTAAACTAACTTCAGATCAGATAAAAAACCTTCTTGTATTAGAATTGCAAGACCCTATGGATGAGGGCGTGAATCAATCATCTGCGCAATATAACCAAAAAATGGACCGTAGGGGCAGCGCAGCAGGAGTTTCAGAGGAAGTTATCAGAACGGTAGTAGGCTATGTGAAAGAGTATAAAGCACCCCCTGAATACGTACAAAAAATAACCAAAGAGGCAAAAGAATTTAATGAGCTGTCAGAAGATCAGCAAAAGCTTCAAATACAACATATCGAGCAAGAAAACCAAGACCCTAGGGCGCTATCTTCTCTTGCAGTAGGTGCATTGTTTGGTGGTATGGAAATTCCTGAAACACTAAAAACAAGAATGGTTGAGCGAAATAAAGTGCTTGATCCGGACAAGAAGTTTAATTTGCAAGAGATAGAATCTGTTGCAAAAAAAGTCAAAGAATTACAATTGTTGTCTAAAGAGCCATCCACGGCAATGCTTATCCTTAATACCACCTTCCTAATGCTCGCTCTTGCAAGTGCTCTATACTTTAGTCCACATATCTACGCAAACTTTGTGTACAAAATCGAGTATAGAAGTAAGTAAGGCATTTACCTATATATCCAACGTTCTAAATATTTTAAATTCTGTTTTCTTATCTTTCCAGCTACCAGACGGTAGTCCAGCCTTAATGGTAAGTTGCTCTAATGTTTGTGGCAAATTCCACCCAAATTCAAGAGGGACCTCCGGTAAAAAAAGCGCCGAAGCGCCATTTTGCTGCAATATAATACCATCATGTCCCAGGGTAATTTTTTGGTAGCTATCAATCTCTTTGGGTTCAGAAAGAACCGCGACTTTTAGACTCAATGATGGCAGTTCTTCTTTGGTCACTGGGCTAAATCTTGAATCATGCAATGCCGCATCTTCTGTAACACGAGCGACTGTTTTATAAAGTGGCTCTATAGTAGCAGTACGGCCTATACATCCACGTAATTCCTTATTGTGACGTCCCATATGTTTTTCTATGGTGACAAATGCTGGATGCTTCCTGGTTACTCCAAATGATCTAATCGGATAATACAGACTTTGATCGATATTATTTTTTTCAAACAGAGAACCTAATATATCATATGCTTCATGAGCTATGCTACGTTTCTCATGCTGTGTCAGCTGTGATGTAATGGGCAGCAAAGAAAGTTTTTGGCTGGTAAAAAGCATCCCAACGTAACTCACTTCACCAACAGCATCATCAACATCGGCTACCAACTCTTCAAAAGAAGCGGGCCTGTGTGATGTATCATATGCAATAAACCTGGGCTCTACATAACCAAAGACTTGCATATCTAAAAGCGTTAATAACAATTTTAATGGATTAGCACCACAAATCGTTGCTCCTGTTTTTTCTATAAAATCCGCAAAAGGGCGAGGTTTTCCATTTTCGATTAATTCTACTGCTTGAGAATTTAAACCACGCATACGTAGCCGTTTATGATCTTTAAATGGCGTAAAGCCAAACCGTTGACCATAATGAACGAAATCGGTACTAACAATAACCAAACTATTTTTATCAATTATTTTTTGCAAAGACTGAGCAATGTTTTCTGCTTGATCACAGGTTATAGACCCGACTATCAACGGTACAATTTTGACCTGTTTGGTGAAATACGAAATAAAAGGTAACTGTATCTCCAACGAATGTTCTGAAGAAAACACCTCATTATTAACTTTAAAATAGTCATTTTTTAATAAACTTTGTATAGAGTTTGTATCAACAGTCAATTTACCAATTGGTAGTTGATATGTATCAAAAGATGGAACAGCTATACCATTAGTACGCCCAGAGTGGTCAGGCGCCAAAATAATAACCCTGTCAACAGACGCATCGACAAGCGAATAAACAGCGGCAGCAACGGTACCTGAATAACTAAGTGCCGCATGCGGCACTATAATAGCCTTAACCGTTGTGTGCTGTATCTGGGCGTTGTATAGATCATGCGCATGAGCTTTTAGCTCAAAAAGTGTATGCTTTAGGTTTTTAGCGTTTTGTGGAAACCAAGATTCAGATAGATGCCAGTTGTGCATCGCCAATGATGTTGATGTGGTAATTACCAACAATAAATATGGTATATATGGTCTCATACAATCTTCCTCATGCAATGTTTAAAAAAATACATAGCCAATTTTAAGATATATTTCCCATTGAGACATGGTGGTGTGTACTGGCTTTGGATTTGTACGTGGATTAATTGCCTGGAACTCCAATTCACCACCAACACATGCAAAAACATGTGGACTTGATCCTGAATTATATTCACAACGACTTCCAAAAGATCCTAAGTTAAAAAACAATTTATGAGTTATTAATCGGGGCGAAGCAGCAGAGCGCAGATCGATATTCATTGCCGATAAGAATTGTGGTGATGGCACATCCGGTGTGGGCGTTTCTGTGCCAAATAACGTAGCATTGCTCTGTGTTTCATTGTTGACAACAGAGGGAGCAATTGCAACATTTTGTAATCCTTTTATTCCCAAGTTATTGATACGTGGAGTTTCATGCAAAGAGATTTTTTCTTTACTACGAATCCATCCGTTATAGCCAAGATCAAAAAATGTATTGCAATATGTATAGGATCCCATTATTGCAATATCAATTTCCAAATCTACCGAAACATTACATGCTAACGTGGTATGATTAATAGCCCGAACAAGATGTTTAGTATACGTATTACCATCAAACTCCTTAAGTAACAGAAATCTTGTTCCAAAGTTGTTGTACGGTTGCATTGTGTTTGCAGAAATATCTCTTATATCAAAAGAACGTTTTTGACGAGATTTACATAATGTTGAAAACGTAACATCACCAAAAAGGCGTACCTCCTGCATGCATTCTCTTTCCCAAAGTAACCAATCTCCTGCAAGATCTACTCCAATTACCAGATGTCTTCCATTGCCTGCTATCGGTTCAAAAAAATAATGACTTTCCGGGCGAGTACCAGTTGGAGCGGTTATTTGTAATGCAATGTCAGCCCGTCCTGCATCGCACAGTATTACGTGGTAACCAACTGTTGTCATCAGATTTGCAATTCCATGCGCTGTGCGTGGGCAATTGAGGATGCCAAATCTTTGCTGCTCAGTCATTTGTCCAAAGGTAACGGCACCATTCCACGCTTGGGTAAATGAAGTAATGGCTGGATCAACAGCACCTTCATCCATATACAATGGGTTGAAGGGGCTATTTGAGCTTCCATTTAATATCGTTTCAACCATTTTTAAATGCCATTTTGTATACACAATGGGAAGATTGAGCTGCAGATATAGAGCTGGGCACGTCTCGCCCAATGATACGTGAAACTCGCAATCAATTAATCTATTTCTTATGTTAGGAACAATTTCAACCGAGCTTTGAAAATCGGGCGATAAGCCAAAATAATCAGCAATTAAGGCGCATGTATCGCGGTCAATTACTTGACTACCCTGAATAACGATATTGCCATTACCAAAAAGAACTTGTGCGATACGCTCCGCACGTTGTGAATGTGCATATGATGGAGTCACAAGAATAGCGGTACATAGCGCCTCATTTTGATCAATGTCACGATAGCAATGCCAACTACTCAGACGACGTGCATTATTTGCTCCCTGTGACCGAGGACTAAAAAAAGAAATGCCTTGAAACTCACATGCCGATAGATTGTGGCATAATTGCATCAAGCTCAAAATAGTTACAACAATGCATTTTTTGTTCACGGTTTATAACACGCTAAGTAAATGTTACACCTGTCTTTATCCATATACCCCACACAGAAAGCGAAGTTGATGTACAAACCGTACTTGATACTTTGTGGCCAATTTCAACTTGCCCACCAATGCCTACAAACGGTTGACATTCATAACAATCTTGCCAGACATAGCTCAGATTTGTAAATAATGTAGAGCTCATTGCCCGCGTTTTACTACTATCAAGATCAAGATTATTCAGTGAAAGTAACACGGGCGGGACGGAGGTTTTTATCGGTAACGAACTCAGGAGTGGTCCGCTAAGGAGTGCTATATTGTTTGCTCCAGCATACGCAAACTGTGCGTTATCAACTCCAAAATTGTTTATTGCCCCCATTTGGGCATTAGTGCCGGAATTAATGGTTGCCTGTGATTCCGTAGGACTAATCTGAATAGCATCAAACTGATTAAATTGTGACGGCACAGATGGGTCGATGTTAGAAGCAAATCCAAAGACTTGACTATCGCCCTTTAATGCCCATAAAACTGTTTTGTTGAACGGTGTATTACAACTGTTTATCGTTAGCTTATCACAACTGCGGTACCAAAAGTTATATCCTACATCAAGATTCCAGTTGTCACATTGCGCATTTAACATAAGAGCGAATTGTAGCTGAACTGGTATATGCACATGCACTTTAACGGTACTCAGGTTTGCCAATGGATTGAATGAATGATCAAATACGTTAGCGACCGGTGTAAAAGGCCCCGAGGCAGGACTGGATGGGTTACCAGAAATTGCAATAGTGGCAGGTGCCATTTTTTGAGCAAGCATATATCTGCTAAATCGTTTTCCAATCAAATCAAAAGTCCGACGTTGTCGAGTACCAAATAGATGAGTAACAACAACGTCTCCATATAGGCTAAATGTTGAGTCAGAGTCGTGACAATGGCCTAAATCCACGTGTCCTTGCATGCCAATGCCGAACTCTGCATGATGGCCATTGCCGACTATGCTTTCAAAAAGATATTTTCCTTGCGGTCTATTGCCTGTTGGCGCTGCAGCTTGCAGATAAAAGCCTAAGTGTGCACAATCATCCTGGTAGACCACTATCCCCACATTTGCACGAAGATCGGCAAAATGAATGGTTGTTCGTTTTCTTGGTGTGATTTTAGCACGCGTAAGTGGGTTTAAATTGACGGTAATTTGTGGAAGGGCTGGTGGAGGAGAACCGTTCAATGCATTGCTATTGACAAGTTGTGTAATAGGATCTGGAGCAAAGCCTTGTGCGTACTGACAAAACGAATTCAACAGGAGACTCGTATCAACAGTTGCTGACGTAAAATAGCCTGCCGGATAACTACCAAGATCGGATCCTTGTGATAAAATCTTCTCACTCATCCGCAAGCGCCAGCGACTATATTCCAAGGGAGCTTCTATAAAAAAATAAAGCCCTTGGCACCATTCATTAAGATCTGAATAAAAATTGAAATCAAGAATAATCTGATCAATGCGTGGCTTGAATGATAGAGTGCTTTTAAAATCTGTTGGTAAATAAAAATAGTCCGCGAGCCAATCTGTAGCGCCTCTGTTTTCAACCGTACTGCCTGAAATGGTAATTACCGGACAGTTTTGATCACCAAAAATTGACCGAGTTATACTGTTCTGATCAAATGATTGTATATATGCTAATCCAACTGAAAATAAACTATTTGACTGGCATACTGAAGATGGTAATTGGTATTCAGCCTGACCACTCAAAAGTCTGGCATCATTAAAGCTTTGTGAGCGAATGCTATAGTAAGATGTTATTGAGTTTTGTTCGCATACTGTTATTCCACTAGTTATTATAGCCAGGAGAATTACACATATTGTTTTGCGCCACATACTTACCTATCTCCTTTTATAATTTTACGTCCAAGTGCACATTATGTAATTGTGATATCGTATTAAAACATCATATCAGAGGTTATAGACCAAAACACAGCGGAAGTAAATGGCGTCTGTTTGTCAAATGTATGCAAACCTTAATTAAACGAAACGCCTCCTTTTACCCAAACAGCCCATTCAGATAGAGCATTTCCTTTGGGACACATAGTTACACATTCTTGCGTGAGCAGATAGTTAGAGCGCGAGTGTTGATCGCCACATTCAATGTACCCTCCGATCCCAAGATATGGTACCCAACATGCTTGGTCCCACGTATATTGAATATGTGTAAAAAATTTGTGTGATAATGATCGACCTAATCGTTGAAAATGTATATCAGATTCGCAAAGCAACATCGGTTGAATTGATGTGTTAATAATAGACAGAGAAAGTGGTATGCCAGGCGCGTTGGAAAGACCTACTGGTGGGCTACCAACAAATGCCTGTTCTGGCAAATCTATTCCAATGTTAGTAATTGATGGGGTAACACTATTGTTTTGATTTATAATAACACTGTTTATTGTGGCCATGCTTTGTGTTGCGCTCAGTGCAATGGGATCATTAATCGAAATAGGTCCGGTTGCCCCCGTAGCAAAACCTATTACCTGAGCCGTACCTTTTAGTCCCCATGTTGATCCATCAAGCATGTGAGTTGCCATCTCGTGCGTACATTGTAATTTTTCGCGACTACGAGCCCAAAAGTTATAACCAATATCCCAACTTATTCCCTGATAATATGCATTAATCCAGCATACAATATCAGCCTGTAAACCATAGCCTATACTGACCTGACGAGATGTAAGATTTGCAACAGGACAAAATTGATACGCAAATTGCGATGTTGCCAGAATCAATTCGGTACCTTCAAGGCCCGAGAGGGCTTGTGTATTTGTATCACATTTTTCTGCCAACAAATAACGGCTGAGTGGCTTATCCATTAAATCAAAGGTGCGCTGCTCTGAGCGCATAAAGATGTGAGTGAGATTAGCGTCAAAAAATATACCAAAGAAACTGTCGGTGCAATAGCTGTGCCATAATGTGTAGTGGCCCGTTGACCCAACGCCTAGCTCCCATTTGTCTAGCCCAATTTTAGGAGCAAACAAAAGTTCTGATCGCTTGTTATGCCCAGCTGGAAATGCCATCTGAGCATTTATACCAAGATGATAATCGTCATCATTTATACAATCCCACCCCAATTCAGTACGCAACTGTGCAAATCGATTTTCTGATACTGATTTAGTTGTTAATTGTGCATATTTTAATGGACTCAATTTAGTAACAATGTCCGAATTGGTAATTGTTGATGGATAATGCCCTGTAGCATAACAGGTAAAATTGGCAAGAAGATCTTTACGTTCTAAAGCTACATTGCCGAAAACTCCTGCTGCATACGGGCTGACTCCGGGATCATTGATACGTTCATCTAATTGTAAATCCCATATACAACGAACAAATGGTCCATATATGCGTATATAAAGACCATTTAACCACTCATCCAGTCCAAAATAAAAATCAATATTAATCAAAAAATTACTAATCTGTGGCCGTATGGACACAACACTGTCAAAATCATCTGGCAGATAAAAATTATCTGCCACTAACGCATTAGGATTACGATCCACGACAGCACTTCCTTGTATTGCAAGACTGCTGCCTGCGGGAGCATCTGATGATATTATAAACGGATCAAAAAGTGCTTGACTGATAGTCAAAGATCTAAATGAACGTCTGTATTCAGGGGTTAATGAAAAAGTTCCGTACCAAGATTCTATATCAAAAAGATGTGTATGCTCAGCCATGCCGACAATTTGCATAACTTTATCTCGTCCCTGGCAACGAGGGGTAAATGAGACGGTTGGAACGGATAATGGATAGATGTAAATCGGTATAAAAGTTAAAAAAAATAATGCAAACGCATGTATGTAATCAATCGATTGTTGATAATTCATCTTAGAATTTCCCCGTAGCCAAAAGTACTGAGCCCAAAGATATTCTAGAATATATACCACGCCTTACTCAGATGTACAAAATTCATTGGCATCGGTATGAATATTCCTTGCGCGACGGTGGACAGTGTTACACAAATCTCTACAATCTGTAGACTTCGTAAACATAAATGGGATAGATTTAAGATTTGAAATGGACCAATACTAAGAAAAATGCTTTTAGGAGTTTATTGATATGCAATGGAGATTATATCTAAGTCTTATGTTAAGTATAATGATTTGCACAGAATCTAATGTCATAATGGCTGACATAAAAAAACCTACGTTCGTGCGTGCTACGCAGAAGATCTATACCTACTCGCCGGATGCTATAATTTTATCTTTTAACTCATATCAACAGGGAACAGAAAGGCTGCATGATGTTGATGTAAATTTCAAATCAGGCAGGGTTGCTAATGTGTTTGATGTGGGCGTGCGTGGTGATGCAATGTTTTTTTCAGGCGTACGGTGGCTGGACCGACCCTCCTCTTATACTAGTGCGTCGTGGGAGCGGATCTTAGAGAATTGTCGCATCCTAACCGTTTCACGTTATGCCCCAAAGAGCGGAAAAACCTATACTATTATTACTGAATTTAAATCGGATGTACTCGACAAACCAATAAAATTACATATTAAGCTAACCGGTACTAGTTTTGGAAGCAATATGCAATTTGGTGTATCTAAACCTGGTCAAGAGAGCCCTGATGAATGGTATGACGACTTAAAAAAGCACGGTTGGAGTATAGAATTTACAAAAAAACAAATAAGTAAAAAAGCAATAGTAACAACCTTAGCTACAGGATTGCCCAATGATTTTCAAATAAACCAAAGAGATAGACCAACATATGAAATTACAGGCTATGGTGTATTTTGCAAAATGTCTCCAGCATCGATATTAGATTATTCTAATATCGATGTTTATTTCGAGTCAAACGCGGGGCAGGTTGCTGGCATTAAAGAAAAATACCTTTTTCGACCAGCAGACAAATCTTTTGCTATAAGCGAGGTAGTTGGACCGGTTATCGTCAATGGTAAAGTTACCGACGAGAATGGTAACACAATGACCCCATTAGAATGGATCGAGCAATGGTCGTCATCTCCAGCAATAAAAGCAGCTTTGGAGCAACTTGAAATACACAAAACTGTGACAACGCAAAAAAAACAAGAAGAACAGGAACAGGCAAGATGGAAAAAAGAACAGGAAGAAAAGCAAGCCAAACAAAAAGAAGTACAAGAAAATACCAAAAAACTAGAGGAAGTTCTAAAAATTGAGTAGGCTTCCTATCAGGCAACAGGAGTCACTGAAGCCTTCAGGATGTACAGAGACATGTGTTGTGTTGGACAAATGTTTTTAGCTTTTCGATAGCTTGATTTTCGGTCATGTCTGGCGTTAGAGCTACCGTATATTGAAATCCTGCATAACTGTCATGACCAGCAAAATATTTTGCCAAGGTTACCTGCTTGCAAGCATTGTACTCATAGGACATGATGATTGAAAAGTGGCCAAAGCTTGCATCTGGCCCTTTATACTTAATACATTCCTCTAAAATTGTTAATGCGCTGGTGCTGTATTGAAATTTTTTTTTCAATGTCTCGAAAAGCCGGAAAATATGGACTTCCTGCCCAGAAGCCATTTGGCTTAAAATAGTTTCAGACCAATTATCCCTATTTTCAGTGTTTGGAATAAATTCAAGAAAATTATTTTTAAGGTTTTTTTGGCAGCACTTAAAATGCTTTGGAATAGTAATGCCCAAATTGAACCAATATATTTGCTGTTTTATTAAAGTTGTTTCAATGGGAAGCTTGAGTATAGTCTGACAAGAGTCTGCGGCTATGGTTGGTTGCGAAATAAGGCACAACAATACAGGTATTACAAAAGATAATTTCATAAAAAATGTTTTGATCATGAGAAATAGTATTTAATTTGTTTTAGAAAAAATATGACGTTTTGCTTGAAGATCTTTATTATCTAAAGGCATTGTACATTGAATATTAGAATAATCAATAGCGGAACTCCTATTTATGCCTGTGTTACGGTAATAATCTTTACTTCCTGGCGAGCCAAACAGCGTTACCGTATTGTGGTTTATCGTGATTAATCATGTATTGCTATCTGGTCGCGAAGCCAATCTGCCAACTCTTGCCTGTCCCAAATAGATGTGCAGTTTGTTTGGTCTACGCCACTAGGATCAGAGTGGGCGTCAACATACGGCAGTTGTTCAACAATCTGCCAAAGAGCTGCCTGCCCGCGCTTAAGGTCCTTCTCGTCTACCCAAGATTGCAACAAATGCTGTGCCTCTGCTTGAGATAGATTGCACAGTTGGTTAACTATTGTTTTGGTGAGCGATTCTTCATATTCTTTAGTTCCCTCCATATCACTTGCTAACATATGAAAATTACCAGTTATGTGCGCAAATTCTTCTTCTGTAGCAGGTAATCGCTTTGCGTGCATTGTCATGTGTTGAAGGGCTACTGATGCAACTATAATCGTTGTAAGTAAAAAATGTTTATAAGAATTCATTGTAATACTCCTTTGGCCGTTAAAGGCAATTATATTATCACTCGTAATGTTATGGCTACTGTGCCACTAACAACATGGTAATCAATTCCTATTTGCGAAGTCAATAGTTGATAATGCGCATTACAATGATTTTTAATTTTTTTTAATGATTATACGTTATATGTCGATAATGATTTTGACGCCTAAGCGCTCAATCTGCTTGCCAACGGTACTATCAAAAACAAATTTTTTATGCGGTACAATCTGGAGGGTCTGATCATTTTCATGTAGTTCAAATTTACATTGCACAGAACCATTTGATAGTAATTTTTCAAGATCTGAAAGAGTTGACTCTTCAAAGTCTCTTGGTAATGTTAGTGACACATTTTTCTGAAAATGAGCGGATAAGTTCCAAAATTGGTCTAGCAAGACGACTCGCTCTGCTTTAATTTTGCATTGATTGGTAGAGCCATTATCAAGAACACCGGTAATAAAAAAACATCTGTGTTCTTCGAGTTCATGCTGTATTTTTGTAAAAAGCTTAGGAAAAACTATAACTTCAGCGCTATCATGCATATCTTCAAACAAAAGAAAGGCCATACGATCACCTTTTTTTGTAGTAATTTGTTTATTCTTTTTTAAGAGCCCAACTGCTCGTATAGTGATAGATTCTTCCATTTTCTTTTCTTCAATCTGTTCTCTAAATCGTCCAAAAGAAAACACCTGTAACCACCTTGTCAGCGCCTCATGCTCCATTAATGGGTGCATGCTCACGTAAAAACCGATAGCCTCTTTTTCTCTTAGTAATCGTTCTTTGTTGTCCCAATCGGCTATGGATGAAAATGTATAGGAAGAGGTACCAGATGGTACATTTGTGTGGCTGCTAACACTAGCATTGAGGCTAAATAGGCCCATTTGACCGGTGTGTGCGTCTTTTTTAAACGATGTAGCCTGGTCTATTATGGTTACAATATCACAAAACTTTTGTGCTCTGGTGCCAGCTAAACCATCGCATGCACCGGCACAAATCAGATTCTCTATTACGCGCTTATTAACAACTCGCAAATCAACACGCTTGCAAAAGTCAATCATATCGGAAAACGCGCCACCAAGACTGCGTTGCATTATAATATTTTCAAGAGCCGCTGATCCAACATTTTTAATACCTTGTAATCCAAATAAAATTCCACCGTCAATGACAGAAAAATCTATCTGGGAACGGTTAATGTCTGGTGGCACAATAGACAATCCATTCTGACGCGCCTCTTGCAAATAAAAAACCATCTTATCCGGATTAGTTACTTCTAGGGATATTAAGCATGCCATAAACTCAGACGGGTAATTAGCTTTCAGATAGGCAGTTTGATAGGCAATAAGTGCGTATGCAGCAGAATGTGATTTATTAAACCCATAACCTGCAAAATATTCCATCAAATCAAATAGCTCACCTGATTTTTTTTCATCGAAACCTTTGCTGACCGCGCGGCTTAAAAAGATAGTACGCTGTTCGGCCATAACCTCTGCTTTTTTTTTGCCCATTGCTCGACGTAAAATGTCGGCCTCTCCAAGGCTATAGCCGGCAATAACCGATGCTATTTTTATTACCTGCTCTTGGTAGACTATTACGCCGTATGTTTCTTCTAAAATAGGCCCTAGCTCATCGAATATATATTTTATTTGCTGATGTCCATGTCGTCGTGCAATAAAATCATCGATCATGCCAGTGCCAGAGCCAAGAGGTCCAGGACGATATAGCGCATTAACAGCGATAATATCTTCAAATTTATCTGGTGCAAGCTTACGTAACACATCCTTTAAACCATCTGATTCCAACTGAAATACTCCGGAGGTATTGCCAGCACAGATAAGATTAAATGTTGTTAGATCGTCTAATGGCAAATTGTTACAATCAAGAACAATGCCATGACTTTTTTGTATGGCGTGTATTACTCGGTCTATAAGGGTTAAATTTTTAAGACCTAGCAAATCAATTTTTAAAAAACCGATTGCTTCTAACTCACTCATTGCGTATTGAGACACTAACTCATTTGTTTTTGATGGAACATACAACGGTAAAACTTCATCAACCGGTTCTGGTGAAATTACAATGCCGGCGGCGTGTTTTGAGGCATGGCGTGTTAGACCTTCAAGTTTGAATGCTATATCAAAAAGTTTTTTTGTATTTTCATTATTGTCGACCAATTCGCGCAGGCGGGGCTCTTGCGCTAACGCTTCTGTCAGTGTGATTTTAAGTTGGTCCGGAATAAGAGATGTAATTGCATTGGAATCTTCAAAAGAAAATCCAAGCACTCGCGCAACATCTTTGATAACTCCTTTTGCTAACATGGTGCCAAAGGTAATAATATGACAAACTTTGTCCTGACCATATTTTTGTTTAATATATTCAATAACCTTTTCTCTGCCTTCGATGCAAAAATCGATATCAATATCTGGCATCGATACGCGTTCCGGATTTAAAAATCTTTCAAAAAGTAAATTGTATTTGATTGGATTGATATTTGTTATCTGCAAAGTCCATGCGACCAGAGAGCCAGCAGCTGAACCTCTACCGGGCCCGACTGGAATATTGTTTCGATATGCCCATTGAATAAAATCACTTACCACCAAAAAATATCCGACAAATCCCATATCAATGATTAGCTGCATCTCTTCATTAAGACGTTTCTCATAGATACTATTTTCATCGGGCGCTATGCGCCCTGCCAAAAGCAGACGTTCTAAACCTTGCAGACATAATTTTTTAAAAAATTGTTCTGGAGTGCTATTCTGCGGGATGGGAAAAGAAGGAAAAAATAGTTTGCCGGTTTCAAAATCAAATTCACAACGATCTGCAATTTCTCCAGTTCTCCAGATAATCTCTTCATTGTTTGGAAAAATACTACACATTTCCTGTGCGGTACGCATGTGTACCCGGCAGTCGCCAAAGGTATAACGTTTGTTATTGCTCATTTTGTCTTGCGTTTGAATAGCAAGCATAACTTCATGAGCCTGCCTGTCATCGGCGTTAAGATAGTGGCAATCACCGGTTGCTACGATGGGGATATTTTTTTTTGCTGAAAGTGCAAAAATCTTTTCATTTAAAATTACTTGATCATTTTGATCTTCCGGTTGAACTTCCAGAAAAAAACGATCTGAGCCAAATATATCCACAAAGTGGTCGAGTTGATCTTCAGCTTCTTTCTGATGGCCTAAGATTAAAAGTTGTGGAATATGCCCACCAAGACAGCCGGACAGAGCGATGAGGCCCTCAGAATATGTTTTTAGCATCTCATAGTCTATACGAGGCTTAAAATAAAAACCTTCTCGATAAGAAAAAGAGATTAACTTGCATAAATTACGGTAGCCTTGATTGTTTTGCACAAGAAGCACAAGATGATAATATTTGTTTTCTGCGCTCTTAATGCGTGCATTCGGCGTTGTGTAAGCTTCCATTCCCAAAATCGGTTTAATGCCAGCTTTTTTGCATTTTTGAAAAAATTTTACTGCGCCAAATACATTGCCATGATCAGTGATTGCAAGAGATTTAAATGCATGTTTTTTACCAAAACCAATAAGTGCATCCAATCCAATGGCGCCATCAAGCAATGAATATTCTGTATGCAAATGAAGATGAGTAAAATGTTTCGACATAAATGTGTGTTGCTCGAAATGAGCACAATCGGTCTATAAGGGATTGGTTTATACGATATTTTGAACTTGTTCACGAATTTTTTCTACCGCAACTTTAATATTGATTGCCAGAGAACCTATATTGGCATCGCAACATTTTGCGGCAATGGTGTTGATCTCGCGTGCTAATTCTTGCAAAACAAAGTCAAGTTGTTTTCCCTTGTCTGTCATAACACCGGTCAGTTCATCTAAAACAGGTAATGGTTCGTGCAGGTGTGTAACCAAATTATGAAGATGCGCATTGAATCTGACAATCTCTTCGTTGATGTCCATTTTGTCAAGCAAAGTAAATAGAGCCCCCTTGCGGACTTCAGTGGTAAGGTGTTCATCGTTGCTCACGTCATGCAGCGCCTGACGAATTTTTTCTTTATGTTTTTCTAATAAATCTTTGGCATCACGTTCTATGGCCAATATTTCACGTTTGATTATCTGAATATGTCGATCAATATCTTTCAAAAGCTCGCCACCTTCGCGAATTCGCTCATGTACTACCAACAAGGATACCTCGTTGACAGCTTGTAAAATTATTGCAACGGCTTGCTCTGTAAGCGTTTGATCAGTTGTGTCAAAAATATTTGGTAGTCGAAGAAGATGATCTAGGTTAAATTGCTGATCTATGCCGCACTCTTTTTTTATTAGGTCAATGGCTTGTATGTAACTTTGAACGGTTTTTATGCATGGAGTTATCTGTACACCAAAGCCGGATGCATTACTCATATTAATAGTGCAGTAGATGTGACCTCTGTGCAGGCGCGATTTGATTATTTTGATCATCTTTGTTTCAAGATTAAACAGTAGATAAGGTAGTCTAAAAGTCGTTTCAAAAAAACGTGCATTCAACGATTTAATGGTAATAGATAGTGATGAAGAGACATTGTCTATAGTTAAAGGTATGGTTTTGGTTGCAAAACCGGTCATACTTACGATCATACTATTCCTGCTAGGCTAAATTGGTGTAAATATTTTGTACATCGTCATGATTTTCTAGAGCATCTAGAAAATCTAAAACGACTTGCGCTTGTTCTTGAGAAAGCTGATCATTTTTATTTGTTGGCACCCATTCAATATCAGCATGTTCAATGTTAATGCCAGCTTTTTGTAATATTGTTTTTACCGCCTCAAGCATTTTTATTTCGCACATGATGGCAAACGATTCATCTTCATGAATTATGTCTGAAACATCATAATCCAACAGCAGCTCAAGAAGCTTCTCTTCAGAAATAGACGCATACGGTATGCGCACAACACCCATACGGCTAAACATCCAACTTACCGCTCCGGTTTCGGCAACCGTTCCATTATGTGAGGAAAAAAGATGACGAAGTTCAGCTACAGTTCTATTACGGTTATCAGTTAACGTTTCGACAATAACCGCTATATTGTACGGCGCATAACTCTCATACGTTACCGCCTCGTAATGGGTACCAGGTAACTCTCCGGTACCACGTTTAATTGCACGTACCGTATTTTCAATAGGCATATTTATCTCTTTTGCCTTTTCGAGCAACGTACGTAAGCGCGGATTACCGGCAGGATCGCCTCCTCCAGCACGCGCAGCAATAGTTATTTCTTTGATAACGGTCGTAAATGCTTTTCCGCGTTTTGCGTCCTCTTTAGCCTTTTTACGTTTAATTGTAGCCCATTTTGAATGGCCCGACATTTGAAAGTACCCCCACAGTAGCCAAAATTACAATAAAAAAAAATGGTTTACATGATGTAAACCGTATGAAAACCTTCATGTATACTACTAGATTTTGGCTCTATTGTCTAAGTTGCATAGGAAGAAATTTAAGTGCAGCCACCTATACCTATCTATTTGTAGGTGGCTGCACTTTCAAAAATGTTTTGTTGATTATGCATCAACATTTTGGCCAGCTAATGACGCGGCCCCTGGTGCCACCGTAATAATTATGTCTGTAGCTGCTACATAGTTAGCGCTTGGATTGGCATACGCACTATTGTAAAAAATACGATTACCTGTGCCCTGGTCGTTAATCCCATTAAGTGTGTTATTAAATACCTCATTGTGCTGAATGGTATTAAGGCCAGAGTCTGCTGCTATGCTAATGCCATTTCCAAATGGAGGAAGACTGGTCAGAATTGGATTAAATCCATTGTTGCCTACTATATTGTTGTTAATGGCGTTTGAAGTGGAGGTTTCACCTAAAAAGATACCGTTAGTGCCATTATTTACCACCGTATTATTTTGAACGGTGCTATTGGTAGTACCAGCGAGGAAAATACCATCTTTTTGAGCACCACTGGCAAGACAATATTCAATAACAACACCACTTGAGCCAACATCAGGATATAACCCATTGGTTGCTGGGCCCTGAATGACACAATTACGAACTATAACGTTAGATGCCACTGTTCCTGAAATTCCCAATCCAGGATTACTAATGTGAACGCAAGAGAGGTCGACAGTTGGGTCTTGGTTTGTATTGTCAATATCAATAACACAAGAATCTATCAAAAATCCGGAGCCATGATATATACCCAAACCTTCTGGAGAAGTTGTTAGTGCAGGCTGTTTATTAATAATGGTACAGTTTCGCATCACAACATCGTTACATATCTGCGTTAACGCTGCATCACCAAATTGTACTAAGTTTGCCTTGGTAGGATCGCCGCCATTATCACTAAAGGAACAACCGTCTATTAATAAACCATTTATTTGTTGTACCAAAAGATTGGAAAAAATGGCACTTGGAAATTGGCTGTTTACGATCCGGCAATCTTGATTTGCGCCACTAAACACCATGCCATTATCACCGCCAGTAAATACACAGGTATCAAAAGAAGTATTAGTTGTTGCTAAAATAGCAGCCCCTGTTTGATTGTTGGCACATTGTGTATTAACAACCTGCACATCACTAACATCAACCAAATCAAGTCCATGCAAGAAATGCGTTACAACAGTATCCGTAATAATGATTTTCTGCGCATTGGAAATCGCAATCCCTATGCCGCTGCCCGAACCGGTAAGAGCGCCATTCTGTATGGTTACGTGACTGCCGGCAATGAAAATTCCTACACCTGAGCTAGTCAATAGTATGTCATGATTGTCAAGATTCAACGTGACATTATTAGCCAGAACGGTGATGGCTGCTCCTGTACCGGAAAATACTAGATCTTGAGTCAAGCAATAGTTACCAGAGTCTGTTATGACAAATGGAATGGTAGTAATAGGAATGGTAGCATTACACAGACTTTGGCTTTGGGTAGTAATGGTAGTAACAAGTGTAGTTACTGCATTCTGAATTTGGTTAGTCAGATGAGTGCAGCATACTCTAACAGCCGCACTACAGCCAGAAGTACAATTACGCACGATGTTTGTGTCTGGCATCTCAGATGCGAATATCAAGCATGGCATACTAAAGACAAAAAACATGGTTAGGACTTTCTTCATTGCGCACTCTTTCTTGATAGAAAAATTATTAGTAGATTCGTTATAACTTTTATCTTTTACGTTCTTTTATGTAGGCATTTGGTTGGAGCATTATGAATCTCGAATGAGATTGCAACGGTTTTTATTTTTTATTGTTTAATAGCGCAATCTACGCATTGAGTAGTCATTGCTTATATCAAAAAACGCTAAGACCTTGTTACATTTGTTTGTAATCGTTGTGTATTGGCTTGATCTAATGCAAGTCTTTTATATAATTCACGCGCATTAGATATATGTTCATCGACATTCGGTTGTATCAAGGATAGATGATCAAAAACAAGTGCGGCTTCCAATAAGCGATTGTCCTGCTGATAGGTTTGAGCTGCTTGCTTGTAAGGCTCAATAGCAGCAGGTATGTCATTAAACGAAAGAAGTATATCTCCTTCGAGTTGATGCATGAGAGCTTTGTCCTTAAGAGAATGACTTAATAGGCGGTAAATACCCAATGCATGCCCTTTGTTTCCATTGACGACATACTCAGCTAGCTTTTCCCACGCAGCCGCGTATTTATCAGATAATTGATTCAGTTTCATATCATCCTTTATTTCAGTTAAGATATTACAAGCTACGATTGAAATTATATGATACATATGTATAGAAATACCATAAGCATACATAATGCCGAGCAGATTGTTCAATTGTCTTATTGTATCTAGCTCTTGATAGTACCATGTTATATGTCTTATAATTCATAATAGAAACGACATTTATTTCGCTTGCATACAAAACGATATTCTACAAGAGAGAGATTACACTATGACAAAAACAGTACGATATTTTCTTGCACTACTATTGTCGCTTTATGCTGCTCAAAGTATAAGTGTCTGCGCACCTAAGGATTTGCCTTCCCCCTCTCATGCTGATGAGAGGCAAAACATTAAACAGTCACCACCAGGTTTGGTTAATCGGGCAAAATTGTACCTTGGCAGGGCAGCAAAGTGGTCATGGAATCATAAGAAAAAGCTTGGCCTGCTAGCGGT
>JABDES010000007.1:43852-59212 GCA_013286935.1 Candidatus Babelota bacterium | reverse complement strand
TTTTCTTGTGACTTGCTAGCTGAAGCCTTGTCGAAAGCTGGCGTCCCCATCGTGGACATATTCAGGAACTGTGGACTTGAGTTTAGTGTTAGTTTACCAAATATTCAAACGGTTTTTTCAACATTTGGTTTGCAGCCAATAATATGAATGGTTGTATTCTAATTAGCTTTTGCCTGGCATGCTTCTCTGGCATGAAATACTTTATCAGATTCATATAATCAAATACGTATTTCATTTGCAACTCTATTAAAAATACTTTATATTGCCCCAAAGAGAAAATGAGGCTTTTTTAATACAAGTGAGCAGTGTCGAGGCGTCTAACCATTTTTTCTTACGTAGGTATTATGAAATCAGACCGATTATAAAAACAATATCACCGAAGCTATCTATTCGTACTTTTAATCTAAAATCAAAACATATAATACGATTAATCTTGCTAATACGATTAATCTTGCATCATAAAGGTCCTCATGAATAAGTTTATAAAATTTTCACCTCTATTTTTAATTTTATTGTGTTCATCTCATTCTTTTACGATGGATTATGATTTGGACTCTAATTCTGATACAGAATTTCAGAGAGCATTGGAAATGATCAATGGGAAAAAGCAACAGAAGAAAATGGCTGAGGAAGTGGCTGCGCCCAAAAGTAAGCTTGATGAGTTAAAAGATAAATATACATCCAATCTATTTGGAGATTATTTAGATAAGGACGCCAAGGGAATACGTGGATCTATGGATGATCTTTATCTAGGCGTAGCAGTAGTTGGTGGTATTTTTAGATTGGGCAAGTTTGCTTATGATACAGGTGAGTCTACCTATAATAAATTAACTATGGTAGATCCTACTAAAATAAATTTATCAAATATAGATAAAATAAGTGAAAAGTTAAGCGATCAAGAGCGTATAGGGCTTAATAATAAAAAAAATGCATTATTAAAATTAGTTAGTCCTGAATTATTTAATGACCTACTGGAAACAAAGGTAAGCGTACTAGAAAGAAGCTCCGATCCAGAATGCAAGTTGGCTTTGGATATTTTAAAGATTGTAAATAAAAAATATGATTATTAGGACAATAAAATCATGATGAGTTTAATAGCCATTACCTTAGGTGCTATTTTTATGGAAGGGGTCTCACATTACCAACCTTTTCTAAAAAATAAAATAGAGATTGAAGCGGCAAAGACCATAATGGATCCATTAAGAATGGCTTATTATGGAATATCCGTCGGATGGTGTATTCGTGGACTTATGGAATCTAAATGGCGTAGAGATCAGCAGGCCATAGAAGACACTAAAGCTAGAGAGTTAGCCGAAGAAAAAATCTTAAAAGCATGCTCAAACGAATCGATCCCGTAAATTATTTACTATTAGTAGGAGTTGAAATGAGTTTCAGGGTTATTCATCATGAGGGCGACAAAGACTTATTAGTTGAAAAGGTAAAAGTAACTGCAGATCAACTCAAAAACGACGAATATAAAGATGACTTTGATTTTGATGAAGGCGAGTGGGAGCATGCAGTTGATTCAGTAGTAAACGGTAATTTCTCTGACCCAGAAATTGCATCCCTTGTTTTACACCTTGCAATAGATACTAGCTTTCCAGCCATTTCTGAAGATTGTGGAATAAGTGCCTACGAAGCTCTTGCGGATAGAACCTCAGGAAAACTAGCCAAAACATTACGAATGTTTGTACATGGCAGGAATTTTTCTACAGGTAATTCGGGGTTTGGGTTTGGTGATGAAATAAGCTGTGGATATTTAGCCTCTGATGAAGTTAGAGAATTCTTAGAATTACTTAAAGCGTACACTCCAGGCAGTACAGCTGAGGATGAGAAAGAATTTGTTGATATTCTAATTGATTCATTCTCGACGCTTGTTGAGAAAAATTCTGGTGACCTATTCACTATGGGTTAAAAGCTTGCTCCACGATGAGAGTCTGTCATGAATCTTATGTAACCAACATAGGTTATTTCTGGAAATGTTACTGATTTTATAAGATATATGAAATGCATAGATGAGATTCCTTTAAAGTCCGTCTATGCAGGTTCTTCTCGCTTTGCTCGTAGAGCTAGCTGCTTCGGGCAATCTTCGCTAATTGTTCTCTGATTCTTATTTCATATGGTACTGGTAAAGTCAGTTGAAGCCTGGGCGAAAGCTGGCTTTACATTCTGGACTATTTTATAACTGTTTCGTTTGCAAATGTAGACTATTTTCGATGAAAAATTTTGTGGGAGACTCAAATGTTCGGCTGCAGGTTCAATAAACTCTATTAATCAAGACTGGTAAAAATCAATACGCAATTGTCGAGCAAGAGTATCGGATGAAAATGTCATTGACCCAATCAAACAATGCCGTTATCAAAACAGAAAAAAATAGCTTACCTAGGCTCTAATCTTATTGTTGGAATCTACAAAATGGAAGTACAGTAGCCAGGTAAGATTCTGATGACGATATTCCACCGATGTGCTATAAGATTGAGATTGATGAATAGGCAGATAGAAATCAGAACCGTCCCTTATTAAAATTAAAAACGAGGAGATGTGGTGGGTAAATATATTTTTACCAAATCATTTTTAATGCTTATATGGCTAATTTATTGGACAACCATGTTACACAGCATGCGTAATCCAACTAAAGACAACCTAGACGCCACCTCCCACATGTTTGCAGCCATTTTGAATGATAACGAGCAGGATTTAATTTTTGCTCTTGATAAAGGAGCAAACATACAGGGGTTATTTGCTATGAAAAAGGATAGTAATGATACGTTTACACCATTAACGTTAGCATTGCGCAAAAGAAATTTTCGATTGGCACATATACTTATTGATCGCATACCAAGCATTAATGAGGTGTATCGTGATGGCCATACAGCTTTGAGTGCCAGTGCATTATATGCCGATGGTCAACATGTAATTTTTTCTAATAGATTTTCTGGGCGATATAGTGGTGGATGGGAAAGAATAGAAACTAAAGAAAGCCTTGCCTTTTTTTGCTACGTACTTGAAAAAGATGCCGATATAAATTTACCAAATAAAAATGGTAAAACTGCTATTCAAATGGCCGTAGAGCAACGATTAAACCAGCGAGTAGAGATTTTACTCGAACGCGGTGCTGATATCTATGCGCACGATAATGAGGGAGTATCGGCATTTACACTTGCCTATTGTAAAGATCCTGAGCCACCCGTTGCAAACATATGCTGTTTTTCTGCTGCAAAACAACTTATTCAACGCAAACATATGATGCTACAAAAAGAAAAACTGCAAAAATTAAAACAAAATCCATGGCTATTGACTAAAATGTCATTAAAAGAGACCTAATGACCAAAAAATCATGAGCAAAACATACGTACGTACTCTGATTGCAATCTTTGCATGTGAATCTGCAAAGAAAAAAGTGATAATCGCATTATCAGTAGCAGCAGCAGTATTGTTGTTGTTAGTATCTGCCCCTGTTGCGGCAATGTTACCTGACAATAAAAAAAATGACTGGCATGAAATGTTTTACTCTCGGTTCAATGTTCCACCTGATCATGCAATGTATAACTCAATAAGGTCGCTTATCGAAACGAGCAACATTGATGCATTCAAGCATTCAGAGAGGCAACTTGATGACCTTGAATACATTTTTATAAGAAATTTGCATGCCGATATTATTGATCAACAAAAAAGATTAGATGTCGCATATCATCTTGCGCAACAAGGACAGGATGTCTGGCGTTCTTTCAAAGTAGTGATTGAGCAGGCAAAAGCCATAGGGACGCAACGATTTACTCAACAAGAAAAAGAGGATCAACTACGCATAGGCCACAAAAAGTTCGATGATACTTTTTCGTATTGCCTTAGGCGCAACAGCCTACTTTGTCAGATGCAAAGATATGCTCGAGAAGAGCTAGAAAAATTCAAAAAAATAGAACAATCACATTCTGAACAGTCGCCAACGCTGCAAGCGTTATTTTTTATCAACAGAATAAACCTTGACTCTGCGGCATTAGATTTGTTCAATAATACCATAGAAAGATTGGAACAGAAGGTTAACAGTAGTCATTCATGTGAAATATCTCTTCAAGATGCTATACAAGAAGAGCAATCTGTCGCTATGCAGATGGAAAGTGTTATAGCTAAACAGATTTATACTTTTTCGATAACTTATAGCTTGCCTGATTATAATAACTTATCTGTCAACGCAGGTTTTTGTTGCGAGCTACTGTGCAAGGGTGAAAAAATAAGCACCGGCAGTGCGACGTATGAATGCAAAGTGCAATAATGTTGACGCAAAAGTTTAACCCCACAGATTGTCAAGCGATGATCCGTTGGTTACGGTGGTAAGATTAAGAAGATTTATGCATAGCAATTTAAGCGGTGCCCGAAACAATTTTTTGATAGTCAATTACGTATATGACATTTGGATGAGCGATTGGGGCAATGATGTATGCCATAGTTGCCATTATAGCCGCTACCAGCAAACGCATTTTTTGTTCAAAAGCAAATTTCTTTTGACACCTTGGCAGGTCATGTAGACAATCTTCTGCAAATTTTTCATAGGCTTTCGCTTCTCTAATTTTTTGATCAAACTTGGTTGCTTCTAAGAGACCATCCATGCCTTTTGTGTTATACACATCTAACTTATCTTGTGCGGAAAGCGGTTTTATTGTTGCGTAATGGTTCTGCATTGTTTGAAACTTTTTTGTTGCTAGGGGATCTTGCTGATGTTTATCGGGATGTGTAACCAGTGACATTTTTTTGTGAGCTTTTTCTATGTCTTCTGAGCTGGCTCCAACGCTAAGGCCTAAAGATTTGAATGGTTCTTTAACCTCTCCGTTGAATTTTTCAGCTTTAGCTACAAACTGATTTGCAATACGCTGATGATAATCCTTTTGAATAGCAACGCCACAAAAGCAGATTCCACTAATAGCAGTTGTCATAGCGCTAGTGACTGAACGTATACCTGCCAAAATTATTTCCGAGATTGGTGATATATTTTTTGGTTGTGAAAAATGGTAAAAACAATAGCTTATTATATATTCTCCTACCATATCACCAGATTGCTCGTCAAAATGCGGTAGAATATTTTGGCGCCACTGGTAGTCACTAAACCACTCTGTTTGTTTCCCAGGAAACTGTGCGCCAATGCTGATTTTTGTACCAAAGCCAGTACCAATTACCCGTTGTTTTAGTTGAATCGGTTCTTTAACATGTGGTAAAAAAACAGTTTCAGTGCATTCATGTACTGAGTTGCGTTTAATACCGTAGCGGGGAAAGGTTGTTATCTCCATTATACCGCTTGAGAATATGTTATTTGGGCCAACAGCAGTAATTGTTTTATTAGCTTTTGGCAAATCGTTGGTATTTTGGTCACTATCAACGTTAATCAACAGTTCATGCCCTGGTGAATCTGTTTTCATAGAATTATATAGATATACCGTTGAGTTGAAGGGTACCTGAAGCCAAGATTGAGCGATCGGCATAGCCTTGCTTGTGTCTTGGCCGCCTACTTTTAGTGGTAGTATTGCAAGCAGCATCCAAACAGAAGGCGTTAGGCACCATTTCATCATATTTAGCATTATTTTTTTATTGCGTATTGGCGTCGACATTGGTGCCATTAAGATATTTTTCACCAAGCATGGTTAATCCCTTTTTGACTGACTGATAAACAACATAGCCAATAATTGTTGAAAGAGAGCCTGTCTTTGCGCCAGCCTTGTAACACAAGTGACTCTCTCGGTATTCTTCATCAATCTGCTTGCCATCAATCACAAACGAGATCCGACACTTTTCACATTTGTGACTATTGGCTGATATGTTAAAGCCTACTAAACCAACACAGAGCCCAGCAGCTCCTGATATTGCTTCAATACAAATCTTGCTTTTTAAACCAAGTCTTTCTTGCTCTTTGATGCAAGGAGCTATAGTTATACTTTCAATGTCTGGCAGGACTGGTTCTTGGGCGGCTTGGCATATATTTAAAGAAGCAACTTGACTAATAAAAAGTATTAAGAATAGTGTTATATATTTTTTCATATAAAATCTCCATAATGATTGAATTTGTTAAATAAGGTCTTATTGTTATAATATCAGATTGAGTTTTTTTTGTCAAATTGGCATTATCTATTTTTCTGTCAAGGCTCTGAGCCAGATATTTCATAAAAAAATAGCAAAAGTGAATCAGTCATAATTTAGCCCTGCTGGAGGTAGGGGAACTGCTTTTGTTGGCACTAATGCGCCACCCCATTCATCCTGTATAGATTGATCCACCGCGGTAAAGCTAAGAATCTTACTATTTATATTGACCCGATGGAGGTCAAATGGCCACAGACCGGCTTTTCCTGCAGTGGAATGGGAACAGTCAAAATCAGTATGACAAGGCCCAGGACACAAACCAGCAGTATTTTTGTCGTATCTGCCTCTGCGGTCAGGAGGATATTCTATTGTTAATTCACCTCGCCCTTCGAGGTGATAGAAATATTGAAACATTTTAGGATAACTCTCATATACGATTTGCTGTAATGGACGCATTGTGTTGTATTCAATTCTGCCGTTACCATTAAGAATCTGACCAGCCAGTCCAACCTTTCCTCTCTCAATATTGAGATCTATGAGCGCATGCTGCATGGCTTCAATAAGATTGGGATTGTTCTGGCTTACTATCTGAAATCCATTTTCAAAACCAAGACGCTTGTTGCGAGCCATGACTATACCATTTTTTTCAAGGTTTCCGATTGTTTCACTGTCAAATAACTGATCACAAGTCAGCGGCTGCATATCTACATCGGCAGCTACTGCCGCTTCGGTTTCTTTGGTCCTGATGCTATTAACTTCTATTATCGCACGTACCAGATCAACACGAAAATAAACAGGTGTTTGCGCTGAAAACACTTCACTATTTTGCTGCACCTCAGGTAAATTGCGTATATCACGCAACAGTATCGGCGCACTGTATGCCTGTTGCTCGATCAATTGATCAATAATAAGACGTGTTCTTTGAACGGCTTCTGGCGGAGTCAGAAAGCTGTCAAACCACAAATTAACCGTTCCTCCCTGTGTGTTGATTGCCCATTGTATCACGGGGTCAAGTAATTTTTCTCGTAGCAACTCTTCATTTGCAGCGGGATGGATAAACTGCTGATTTCGCTCCAATTTTCTATTCAGCCACATAAGGTTGACTGTATATTTTCGATCTTCAGGTCGCGCAAGTGCTTCATGATACGGAGTTGGTATCCAATCATCTGTCATTGAAGGATTAATAGGAGCTACCGCCGGTTGGACTGTATTAATTGAAGGCCTAGCGGGCGTTACCACTGGTTTAATCGCATCATCAGTGGGGCGTTCAGTGGAATCTGCTTGGTGTAATTGATCTACATTGGTCGTTGAATCACCTTCTGGCCGATTTAGCGATGGGGAATCGTTAGCATCGGGATCTTGTTCGTCAATTTCTGGCTCGGAATCGCTATTATCTGATTTTTTTTGTTCATAGGATTGTGTGGTAGCTTGATTTACGTTCGTCCAATAGGGTATTTGTACGCCTGATTGAGCAGCATATATAACAGCGCAAGCACCACCAGCTACGGACAATACGCTCAAAATCTTTTTCTTGTGTGTGTAGCCAGCATTTAATATCGCCTTTGCCCTCGTTTTAGCAACAGCAAAATGAGTATTATAAAGAGGTGCCGTGTCTTGGATAGATTCAATAGGCTCACTAGCCCATATTGACGATACTGGCGTAACGACCAATAGCCCGACTAGAAGGGAAAAGAGCATGGTGTATATCTTTGATCGCATAGCAGGCCCCCTCTTTGATTATGCATTGATGGCATAAAAACTATTTTATATATTAGCAACTGTCTGAACTATTATTACATAATTATGACAGATAAGATATTTTCGTCAATATCTTGACAACAGCATGAATTTATAGCCAAGCTGAAAATATAGTCAAAACTAAAGACTTATTAAGAAAGGAGTGGCAATGCGTCTCTTGAAGCAAAGATTTCTATTGTTCTTTTACATTATCATACCCATAAGCATAAGCCAACACCAAATAAAATGTAGTTCCCCAACGGAATCAACTACGGCTAGGGCGGAAGAACCGTCTATTTCTGTTGCTGAAAATCCAAATGCCATTAAAGATTTTATAAAAGAAGAAGTTAAAAGAATAATACAAAACCTCTCACCTCAAGACAGAAGTGCTATTGCCCAGAGTATGCAATCAGAGATAAGCCTTGTCGGATCGCTCAATGTACTAAAAAGACTTGGACAAGCTTCATTAGACGCAGAAAAAGAGGAAAGAGACTTTCTTGCAAAAAATGTTGATGTAGCCATTCCAATTACCAGGCAACGCAGTCAAGATATACAGAGAGCGCGAGAAATAGCAGCTGCACATGCTGCGAGCGCCTTAGAGCTCGATATATGCACAGACTTGGTGCCCCTTGATATGGTAACCAGACAATTTGAAATAATTCAGGGCAAACAATATGAAGCTTCTCAAAAGCCTCTTGTTTCTCGCATTACATCTGTTGGAGCTATAACCAGAGTGAATGTCATTAATGTAATGCCGCCAAGTCTTACAGGTCACTATCTTCCTGTAACCTTGAGCAGCATAACAAGTAGTGGTAAGTCGCTCGCCAAAGAAAGATATTGGCCAGAGATCGGCGATCAGATTATTGCTATAGGACCAACAATCGAAACAGATATTAAACGTGGATTTACACAAACCCTGGTAGCTGAATATTCTCGCTATGTAGGGCTTGAAACCGGATCCTCGTATAGCGTTGAACAAACCGTTGATTTGCCAAAAGTTGGCGCAAAACTCAAATTGATACAGCGCTTTCAAGGCCCTGGATATGTAGGAATTTCCGGTAAATCTTGGCTTGGTGTTGCCATTCAGAACGATAACGGAGAATGGGATGAGGAGTTGTTTGAAGGGGGGTCTATTTTTCAAGATAAGTGGCATAAATCGAGCCCTATTGCTCATTACGAAAATGGTATGAGGTTGGGAGAATATGAAGTCGATTATTGTTTTTACCATGGGTACTCTATTCCAACAAATGCACTACCAAGAAGTTTACTCTCACGTAAAACGATTTGGGCTGGTATGTCTTCGGCAGGATTAGCATTGCTCGGTGCTGGAGCGTATAAGGCAAAATAGCTGCTGCCAGGCGCAAGTGAGTCACATGAGGTAATATCCCATGAAATACTAGGTGTGCCAGAAAACGCAACTAAAGATGAGGTTAAGCTGGCATTTCGCAAAAAAGCCTTGCAGTATCACCCTGACAAAAACGCTGGCCAAGAGGCCAAAGCTCAAGCACAATTTGTTAAAGCAAAAGAAGCGTACAATGACTTGTTAGGTATTAATAAGGTCCAACCAGCCGAACTAGTAGCTTCAGTTAATCGATATGTCGATACAATGGAACAATCAATCAACCAGCACTTCAGCGAAAAGATTCAAGACCCAACATACAAAAGTGCTGTTTTTAAAGACATACAGGCCAGAATGCAGACAGAGAGCACAGAATCGGTTTTGGAGAAAACCACGGTTGAATTGTTACGTGCCCAAGAAGCGGAACGTAAATTTCTTAGGGAATCTGAGCAGGTCCATACTCCCAGAGATAAAATAAATGCGCAAAAAATCACTCAGGATGAAGAAAGGGCTGCAAAAATAGCACAGGATATCGTTGATGCTGTTTTGAAAGTAAATGCATTGTCAGAGATACAAAATGCATATTTCAAAAAAGTAGGTACTATTGCAGGCGGATCATTGCTCGCCCTTGCTACTTTATATGGGCTAAGCCAGTGGGGACCAAGTCTTTTTGGCAGTGTTGTGTATATAATTCGATACAATGCAATCCAATAACACACCCTATAGCGCACCCCTATTCTTAAAGTAGGAGCTGTAGCCACAACAGTGTTAACTGCAACAGGCGGGGCTGCTGGATTTACTTTACAAGTTTATTTTTAAGATTACTATTGCTATAAAAATTGATTTTATTCAAATGTGGCTTGCCCAGCTGAAGCCTGGGCGAAAGCTGGCGTCCCTAAGGGGATTTGAACCCCTGTTTTCGCCGTGAAAGGGCGGTGTCCTAGACCAGACTAGACGATAGGGACAATTTCAAAAATTACAGATTGCTATAACAAGCAAAGGTGCTTTATGTGTGGCATACCTACAAACGCATATAAACTGGTGAGCCGCGTTGGATTCGAACCAACGACCCACAGCTTAAAAGGCTGTTGCTCTACCAACTGAGCTAGCGGCTCATACGACATACGTCATCCAAATACAACACCAAATTTATAAGCAAACTGTATAGTAGACAGTGCATTTTGTCAAGAATCTATATTCATCTTTTGTCAGTATATTATATTTTATAAGGAGAATAAAGCTGATTAAACCAAGCCAATGACCCGGTCAACAAAAAACTTAGCTGAAAGTCTAAGAAAAAAAGTTGGGCCGGATTATGTATGAGGACCGAGCAGCACACAAAAACCAATACATAAAAAGTATGGACCGGCGCAAAAAACATAGCACACACTCTGTATAACAAAAAACATAAAACAGCTCTAATAAATGAAATACTTGACCAACTAAGAATAAAATAGGTGGCAATAATCAAAATGAGTATAAGTTGTTTGGCAATAAATGGTATTGGAGTACACAAAAGCAATCTATCCCATATGAATGAAAAAATTACCAAATGCAATCCAGAGCGTGCCAGATGATGTGATATGCCCCATAGTCGAAATTGCTCTGATAAGTGTACTATATGCTTTTTTCTGATAGTTCTGTTACCTAAAAATAATGAAGAAAATAAGCTGAATGCATTATAGGATAGTTTTTTTTGTAATGCTGTTAATACATTTAATCGTAGAGAGTGAATGGTGCGCCAAGCAGACCATTCCGGTTTGCTGATGAGTTTTATTACAGGATTAACGGTGAAAATCGTCGCATCTATCCCTTCTTTGAGAAGATATTTTCCAAAATCATCATTTTTTGCATGTTTAACCAGGATATCAGAGAGTTCTATCGTATCTGCTATAGTCAGATCAAGCGCTTTGGTGCTATACCATAAAATAGTTCTAGATGTTGGTGTCCAGCTTTGCTGGCCTGATTCTCTGATGTCTGTGATTTGAAGTAATATATTTTGTTTTACGGCTGGCTGGTCAAGTCTATTGCTATCAACAATAGTGGCTTTTAAGTCTGATCTCTTTGGTGATGACGGTATCCATGAGGTGTCTGCGTGAATAGACCTCATTTGATGTAGTCGTGCACTACCAAGAGTTAATCCAATAAAAATGGATAAAATAAAAAAGTGTATAAAGCGTAGAGTGTCATTTTTATATGTATATATTGACCATGTGGCTGCGATTATTAGCAGCGTTGAGCTGATTATTATGAGCTTGAGTGATGGAAATACTAATTGTTCCAATCCAATACCGATAATTAATCCGATTGCTACTCCATACAATGGATGCAGCTGTGCTGGCACAAAAGGATGAGTTGGTCGTGTTGCTATGTTCATATGCCAAAAATATATTTAGAAGGTAGTCTTGTATTGAACCCATATGTCAATTATTAAAAATTTCAACAAGCTTCGTTGCCATATTTATAGCCTTATATTAACAGATCAGTGTCAAAAGTGAAATAATCCTGACAAGAAAATTCTTTGCTCTCGTGCAACGTTTTTTCCCGCAACTACATGATACGATCCAAAAGAAAGTTCTAATTGCTTTGTAAATTCATGTGCAAGATTCCAACTAATGCGATGTTCGTGTTGTTGCGATCTTCCAGTTGCTACACGTGGGTTAATGTGTGGTTTTGTATCACAACATTCTCCTGATGGGTTTACGGTATCTTTTAATTTGTACATATATTCATAAAAAATACCAAGTCTGCAATTAATGCAAGCGGGTTGTTCAATTAGGTTGCCAATCATGAAAGAAAATCGTGGCCCAATACGGGTTTTTACTGAAATCTCAGAGTCAGAAAAATATGGCACCGTTGTATCGTATTGCACATAACTATCAACATAATATGTCCCAAAGGGTGGTGGAGCCAAAAGTGCTGGTACTATATTTACTATTTCTGGCCCATTAGCTAATTGTTGCAGTTGTGGTAATCTCGTCTGATTTTTAAAGGGCAATCCGATTTGGGCTATTGCTCGAAATATTAGATTAAACCATTGAGTGCATCCATCAAAAGCGCCTTGTACTGATAGATCTAACTCATAGCCGCCGCCGTTTCCAAGTACCGGGCTCCAGACTATTGTCGGGTCTTGCCGGCCCCCTGATGGGCATACCAAATTGACGCCCATTTGTAGATTTGCGAGATTGCATACTGGATCTACAATCTCTACAAAACCAAAAAGTGTTATATCTCCAAAGCCTGTTCTGCGTTGCCGAGCATCAAATGTAAGTCCTTTAGGTCCCAAAATTCCGCGGTCAAAAAAATCATACACATCTGTGAAATTTCTAAAAAAAGGCTTCGCCGAATCCTCTCGATTGGTCGGGTTTTGTATAAAAACATCACGAAATAATGACCCACCTGTTAATTTTAGGTCCATAATATGTAACCTAGAGATTACTGGTACGGTAAGTCCTATTACCGGCTTTAATGATGGAAAACAGTCGCATACTATTTGTCTGAGAAATGTAAAAGATGCGCCAATTTCGCGTTGTTCAGCGTCAATTATCACTTTAGTTGGTGCTAAAAGCGTTGTGTATTCATCGTTTGCAAAGCTTCCGAATGGCGGATTCATCGATCCAGCCTGGGCAGGAATTCGATCTGGCGGTAATGGCGGGCCGTTGTAATCGCGTACTTTGTTTTCTTTGCATAAGGCAATAAAGAGCGATATATCACTTAAAGTAAAATTTTTCTGAAAAATAAATGTAGAAAGTGGTGCGCTTTGGCTGTGGTGATCAAAAGATCGATTAGCAAATGAAGCATGCAGTGTGATTGGAAATGCCCACAAAGATTGTCCATTTTCTTCATCCCATACAGATTTTGCTTGAGCATTGTATTGGTCAGTCAAACTGTATTTTTGTGAGTTATAAGCATTGCATGCATGCAGTATGCTTATGCTACAGAGCATCATAAAAACTATTTTTTTCATTATAACATCCTATTTTATTCACTCGATAACAGGCAAGTGATTAGGCCTAGGCCCCCGGTGGTACACGAGTAGTCTCATCGCTATTAAAGATAGTAAACAACCTTCCTTTAAAATCTATGCCTTTCATCAGGTCAAAAGTTTCATTGGCAGCGCTACTGGTGTAGAAAAGATCATGGTCGCCTTGGAATAGTCGTAAGATTTTTCCGTTTCTGAGTGGGGCAAATGCGGATAGTCTCATTTGCTCGTTCGGATTAGGCAGAGTACCCAATTGGACTAAAATTGTTGAATCTGGGCGCTCAATGACATTTTGTTGTAGTAAATATGTATGTTTCATAAATATTTCAAGGATAGAGTTGTCGACTGAAAAATGTTGATCTTGAATAACAAGCGTGCTGTCAACAAGTATATTGCCGCTGGAATCAAATTCTTTGAATTCAAAGTTGCCGCCACCCTCTACAAATCCGGTTAAATTATCAAAGTCTACCGTAACATTATCTGCATTTGGGGCGACACGTAAGAGAGCAGTAAGGCTTGGATCGATGCTTTGAATTTCAAGACTTGAGCCATTAGTAAATTGTAAAGTCCTAATAATAGCCGCTTGATTAATACGTGCGACTACACCAGCGCCTTGGAACATATTCATCTCAACCGTTCCCATAAGAATGCTCAGAGCCGAGTGGTTATCAAAGATTATATCAAAAGTACCTAATCTGAATGTGAGCAATGCGTTTGGATCGTTAAGCATAATCATACTGTCAGCAGCGACGCTGATGCTAAGCTCATCTAGGGTGCTTTGCCCAAATATCACATGGCAAGCACTGTTTTGAATCAGATGCGCATCGCGTCGTAAAATTAATGTACCGGCCCCACCTGCCGTAGGCAATCCACCAAATGTAACGGTGGCACCGGTCGCAATTTGAATACGTGCACCATCTTGTACTATAAGTTGTGGCCAATTGCTCATTAGCGGATCAAATGGAGTCCCGGTAAATGCAAACTGTGTTCCGGTGTTAAGTGCCACTATTCCATCACCTTCAAACAACATTCGAGAACACGGTTGCAATTCAACAACTCCTCCATTGCCAAATATAATTGGATCAAACAGCAGTGTTGGTATTTCGTTGCACAGGTAGCATGGGTCAAACTTAAAGATAATTGTTTGGTTTGCTGCAGGGAGCATGCCAATATTAAAGCTAACTGTTCCAGTGACAAGTATTGTGCATAACTCTCCTATATTGCCATTTATGACATCGATTTCTGATTGCAAAAGACCCGTACTTGTGGACAGAGCAGAGCAACAGGATTGCGATTGGTTTGAAATGTTGGTTGTGCTTGTATTTAACGCATTTATTTCTGACTGAAGGAACAGACCTCCTCCTGGACCAGTCAACGTTGATATAATGTCAATCTGTGATTGAAGTATCCCTGTGCTTGTTTGCAGTGTATTGATCTCTGATTGTAGGAAAATTGTTTCCATGGTTAACATGTCACAGCAGGAAATTAATGCATTGTTAATACTTGTTGTGCTGGTACTTAGGACGCCGATCTGTGATTGAAGAGCTCCTGTGCTTGTTTGCAGCGTATTGATCTGCGATTGCAAGAAAATTGTTTCCATAGTCAACATGTCGCAACAGGAGGTTATTTCATTTTGTAAAAAGATGGTAGCTGTGTTGAGTTGTGCAAATTGAGATTGGATAGCGCTGCTTGAAGCAAGATGATCTATTTGTGATTGCAAATATCCAGTGCTTGTTGCAAGCATACTACAACATGATGAAGAGCTTATTCTTAATGCATCTATTTCTGATTGTAGCTTGGCCGTGCTTGTAGAAATTACTGCTAGTTCAAAGCTGAATGTTCTAGCGGCAGTTGTTACAGCCGCGATGGCTGAAGCTTGCAGGGCTGTGGTTGTATATAAAACACCAATGGCGGTTTCTGCAACAACAAGAGCGCTTGATACAGCAGCAATGGCTGAGCGTTGCAATGCTGTAGTGGCGTTTAAAAGATCAATCTGTGATGCCAGTGCAATGTTGGTATTGTTGATTTCTATTTGGAGTGTATTTGTTGCGCTGCTCAAATTTGAACAGCATTGGCTTGCAAATGCAAAGGTATCAATTCCACTTTGATTGACTGCATCAATCTCTGACTGGAGAAATGCTGTATCAGAGTAAAGTAGATTAATTTGTAATTGTAGATTGCTTGTGCTTGTACTCAGTGCGCTAATTTCTGATGCGAGCACGGTTGGCGTTATGGCAAG
>JABDES010000007.1:40666-43752 GCA_013286935.1 Candidatus Babelota bacterium | reverse complement strand
TCAGAGTAAAGTAGATTAATTTGTAATTGTAGATTGCTTGTGCTTGTACTCAGTGCGCTAATTTCTGATGCGAGCACGGTTGGCGTTATGGCAAGGATTTCCATCTGCAGTATTCCTGTGCTTGTTGCCAAGGCACTGCAACATGAGCTTGAGAAGTTGAATATATTGGTCGTGCTTGTATTTAGTGCATCAATTTCTGATTGCAAGACGCTGTTTTGTAACAGAGATATTTCAGACTGAAGCATTGCAGTGGCTGATCCGAGCGTATCACAACATGCCATTGCAAAGTCTTCAATATTAGTTGTGCTTGTATTTAATGCGTCTATTGCGGATTGCAGTTGGCCGGTAGAGGTTTGTAATGCACCTATTTCAGATTCCAAGGTTACCGGTTCTATGGCATCAATTTGTGATTGCAAATAGCCGGTGCTCGTAATTAATTCAGTTGCAAATATAGTAAATAATGAAACATCCATTGCAACAAGATCAATCTCATTTTGTAGTTGTGTTGTTATGGTATTTAGTTCATTCAATTCAAATGCTACAAGATTATTGAGATTATTGAGCTCATTTTGTAAAATATCCGTTTCAAAATTTAGCGCACTACAACACGATTGTGCAAATGCAAAGGTATCAATTCCACTTTGATTGACTGCGTCAATCTCTGACTGGAGAAACGCTGTGTCAGAGTAAAGTAGATTAATTTGTAATTGTAGATTGCTTGTGCTTGTACTCAGTGCGCTAATTTCTGATGCGAGCACGGTTGGCGTTATGGCAAGGATTTCCATCTGCAGTATTCCTGTGCTTGTTGCCAAGGCACTGCAACATGAGCTTGAGAAGTTGAATATATTGGTCGTGCTTGTATTTAGTGCATCAATTTCTGATTGCAAGACGCTGTTTTGTAACAGAGATATTTCAGACTGAAGCATTGCAGTGGCTGATCCGAGCGTATCACAACATGCCATTGCAAAGTCTTCAATATTAGTTGTGCTTGTATTTAATGCGTCTATTGCGGATTGCAGTTGGCCGGTAGAGGTTTGTAATGCACCTATTTCAGATTCCAAGGTTACCGGTTCTATGGCATCAATTTGTGATTGCAAATAGCCGGTGCTCGTAATTAATTCAGTTGCAAATATAGTAAATAATGAAACATCCATTGCAACAAGATCAATCTCATTTTGTAGTTGTGTTGTTATGGTATTTAGTTCATTTAATTCAAATGCTACAAGATTATTGAGATTATTGAGTTCATTTTGCAAAACATCCGTTTCAAAATTTAGCGCACTACAACATGATTGTGCAAATTCAAGGGTATCAATTCCACTTTGATTGACTGCGTCGATCTCTGACTGTAGAAATGCTGTGTCAGAAAACAGCAGATTGATTTGTAATTGTAGATTGCTTGTACTTGTATTCAGTGCGCTAATTGCTGATGCGAGAACGGTTGGCGTTATGGCAAGGATTTCCATCTGCAGTATTCCTGTGCTTGTTGCCAAGGCGCTGCAACATGAGCTTGAGAAGTTGAATATATTTGTAGTGCTGGTATTTAGTGCATCAATCCTCAATTGTAATAAGTTTGTGCTTGTATTTAGTGCATTAATTTCTGATTGCAAGAAGGCTGTACTGGTACTTAGTAGGCTGCAGCAGGAGCTTGATGAGTTGAATATATTTGTAGTGCTGGTATTTAAAGCACTAACTTCTGCTTGTAAGAATGCTGTGCTGGTGCTCAGTATGCTACCCAGCGATACTACAAAGTTTACATTGTTTGTGGTGCTTGTATTTAGTGCATTAATTTCTGATTGCAAGAAGGCTGTACTGGTACTTAGTAGGCTGCAGCAGGAGCTTGATGAGTTGAATATATTTGTAGTGCTGGTATTTAAAGCACTAACTTCTGCTTGTAAGAATGCTGTGCTGGTGCTCAGTATGCTACCCAGCGATACTACAAAGTTTACATTGTTTGTGGTGCTTGTATTTAGTGCATTAATTTCTGATTGCAAGAAGGCTGTACTGGTACTTAGTAGGCTGCAGCAGGAGCTTGATGAGTTGAATATATTTGTAGTGCTGGTATTTAAAGCACTAACTTCTGCTTGTAAGAATGCTGTGCTGGTGCTCAGTATGCTACCCAGCGATACTACAAAGTTTACATTGTTTGTGGTGCTTGTGTTTAGTGCATTAATCTCTGATTGCAAGAAGGCAGTACTGCTACTCAAGGCGCTGCAGCATGATTGTGCTTGATTGAATATGTTCGTGGTGCTGGTGTTTAGTGCGTTAATCTCTGATTGTAAGTAGATAGTGCTGGTATTAAGTACCGCTATTTGCGAGCGTGCAAATACATCGAGGACTCCACTACCGGTATTAATGAGTGCGATCTCTGATTGTAGAAATTGGGTAGTGCTATTGAGTGCGTCAATCTCTGATTGTAAGTAGATAGTGCTAGTATTAAGTACTGCTATTTGCGAGCGTGCAAATACATCAAGGACTCCGCTACCGGTATTAATGAGTGCAATCTCTGATTCTAGAAATTGGGTAGTGCTATTGAGCGCATCAATCTCTGATTGTAAGTAGACCGTGCTAGTGCCTAATACATTAATTTGTGATTGCAGGTATCCAGTACTTGTGGAAAGTGCGCTACAACATGATTGGCCTGCATTAAATATATTCGTTGTACTGGTGTTAAGAGCGTTGATTTGAGATTCTAAAAATATCGTTGTGGCATTGATTAGGTCAACTTCTGACTGCAAGAATGCGGTATTTGTATTAAGAATATTGTTTTGAGATTGCAATAAAGCAGTACTGGAGTCTAAAACATTTATTTGGCTTTGTAAAAAGCCGCTACTGGTAGACAGGGCGGTACAGCATGATTGTTCAAAATTGAAAATATTGGCGGTGCTCGTATTAAGTGCATCGACCTCTGATTGTAGTACATTCGTAGCAGTATCCAACTGACTTAAACTAATGCCTATGTTACTGTTTGTTTGATTTATTTCTGTTTGTAGAAGTTGTGTGGAGGTCCCGAGAACTCCTATCTGTAATTCTAAATTCTGTGTTGAGGTATTGAGTAGATTGATTTCTGATTGTAGAAAGGCGGT
>JABDES010000007.1:26699-40566 GCA_013286935.1 Candidatus Babelota bacterium | reverse complement strand
AGAAGTTGTGTGGAGGTCCCGAGAACTCCTATCTGTAATTCTAAATTCTGTGTTGAGGTATTGAGTAGATTGATTTCTGATTGTAGAAAGGCGGTATTTGAAGACAATATACTGCAGCAGGACTGAGAGGCATTGAATATATTCGTCGTGCTTGTATTTAGAGCATCTATCTCTGATTGTAAAAATACTGTTGTTGTGTCCAAGATATTAATTTGAGATTGAAGATAGCCGGTGCTGGTTGCAAGAGCGCTACAGCAGGACTGAGAGGCATTGAATATATTTGTGGTGCTTGTATTGAGTGCAGAAATTTCCGATTGCAAGAAGGTGGTGCTTGTATCAAGTGTGCTTTTAAGAAAGGCAGTGGAGCTACTTAACACATTTATTTCTGATTGTAGCGTGCTGGTAGAAGTATTCAGCTGGCTTGAAACAATCCCTATGTTGATGTTTGTCTGGTTTATTGCCGTTTGCAGAAGTTGTGTGGAGGTCCCGAGAACTCCTATCTGTAATTCTAAATTCTGTGTTGAGGTATTGAGTAGATTGATTTCTGATTGTAGAAAGGCGGTATTTGAAGACAATATACTGCAGCAGGACTGAGAGGCATTGAATATATTCGTCGTGCTTGTATTTAGAGCATCTATCTCTGATTGTAAAAATACTGTTGTTGTGTCCAAGATATTAATTTGAGATTGAAGATAGCCAGTGCTGGTTGCAAGAGCGCTACAGCAGGACTGAGAGGCGTTGAATATATTTGTGGTGCTTGTATTGAGTGCAGAAATTTCCGATTGCAAGAAGGCGGTGCTTGTTCCTATCTGGTTTTGTAAAAATGCTGTACTGGTATCGAGTATATTAATTTGGTTTTGCAAGCTATTCGTACTTGTATTGATCAAAGCGATATCTACTGCTAGTGCAATGTTGACATTATTTATTTCCATTTGAAGCGTTAGAAAGTTTGTATTTACCGTATTAGCTATATTGGTGGTACTCGTATTTAATGCATTAATTTGTGATTCTAAAAATGTTGTTGTTGTTCCAAGTAGGCTACAGCATGTAGTTTGAGCATTGGCAATAGCAGCGGTTGAAGTATTGAGCGCACTGATCTGTGATTCAAGAAACACCGTTGTTGTGTTTAGAGTGTTGACTTCTGATTGCAAGAAAGCAGTGCTGCTATTGAGAATATTAACCTGCGACTGCAGCAGGTTGGTACTGGTGCCAAGCACACTAACCTGACTTTGCAGGAAAGCAGTGCTGGTATTAAGAACATTTATCTCTGACTGCAAGAAGGCGCTGCTTGTATTAATGGTATTAATCTGCGACTGCAAGAAATTTGTGCTTGTACCAAGTACGTTGACTTGGCTTTGCAAGAATCCGGTACTTGTACTCAGTGCATTACAACAGGAAGCTGCAGAGGCTTGAATATTTGTGGTGCTCGTATTGAGCGCACTGATCTGTGATTCAAGAAACACTGTTGTTGTGTTTAGAGTGTTAACTTCTGATTGCAGGAAAGCAGTGCTGCTATTGAGAATATTAACTTGCGACTGCAGCAGGTTGGTACTGGTGCCAAGCACACTAACCTGACTTTGCAAGAAAGCAGTGCTGGTATTAAGAATATTTATCTCTGACTGCAAGAACGCGCTGCTGGTATTAATGGTGTTAATTTGCGACTGCAAGAAATTGGTGCTTGTGCCAAGCACACTGATTTGGCTTTGCAAGAATCCGGTACTTGTACTCAGTGCGCTACAACAGGAAGCTGCAGAGGCTTGAATATTTGTGGTGCTCGTGTTGAGCGCACTGATCTGTGATTCAAGAAACACCGTTGTTGTGTTTAGAGTGTTAACTTCTGATTGCAGGAAAGCAGTGCTGCTATTGAGAATATTAACCTGCGACTGCAGCAGGTTGGTACTGGTGCCAAGCACACTAACCTGACTTTGCAAGAAAGCAGTGCTGGTATTGAGAACATTTATCTCTGACTGCAAGAAGGCGCTGCTGGTATTAACGGTATTAATCTGTGATTGCAAGAAATTGGTGCTTGTGCCAAGCACGCTGATTTGGCTTTGCAAGAATCCGGTACTTGTACTCAGTGCGCTACAACAGGAAGCTGCAGAGGCTTGAATATTTGTGGTGCCCGTGTTGAGCGCATTGATTTGCGATTCAAGAAACACCGTTGTTGTGTTTAGAGTGTTAACTTCTGATTGTAGGAAAGCAGTGCTGCTATTGAGAATATTAATCTGTGATTGTAGCAGGTTGGTACTGGTGCCAAGCACACTAACCTGACTTTGCAAGAAAGCAGTGCTGGTATTAAGAACATTTATCTCTGATTGCAAGAAGGCGCTGCTGGTATTAATGGTATTAATCTGCGATTGCAAGAAATTTGTGCTTGTACCAAGTACGTTGACTTGGCTTTGCAAGAATCCGGTACTTGTGCTCAGTGCGCTACAACAGGAAGCTGCAGAGGCTTGAATATTTGTGGTGCTCGTATTGAGCGCACTGATCTGTGACTCAAGAAACACTGTTGTTGTGTTTAGAGTGTTAACTTCTGATTGCAAGAAAGCAGTGCTGCTATTGAGAATATTAACCTGCGACTGCAGCAGGTTGGTACTGGTGCCAAGCACACTAACCTGACTTTGCAAGAAAGCAGTGCTGGTGCCGAGCTGCTCACAGCAGCCGATTAATTTAATTGTTCCGGTATTTAAAAGCGTTATGTTTTGAGCAGGGGAAAAGGCTATATTGCCTGGTATAAGGGCTCCTGCAGGATCTTTCCACAATGTTACACCATCGACGATCATCATAGCATTTTGATTTAATGACCATGTGTTACCTTTAATGATAGCTGTAGAAGGTCCTTTGACTGAAAAGTCACCTAGTGTTGAAGTAAGATTGCCATCCAAATCTAGAGTTGCATTAGACAATATCAATGTAGAATTAGGACCTTGAAATACGATTTTACCATCCGCATCACTTAATCCCTTAACAACAACATTTGACAATTGCAGTGTTGTTGTTGGCGATAAAACCAATAATCCACCACCTGTCAAGTCAATGATATTTCCATTACCATTGATGCTCGAAAAACCTTGAAAGGTAAATGTACCCAATAAGTTTAGGCTAGAACGCATTGCAAGGTGGGATAATGGTCCCCATCCAATATTATTTGTCCACGTAAGAAGTGCATCTCCTGTAATAACTTCATGTCCATTGCCAGCAACAGTGCCATTTGATTGGATTTGGACATTGTCTGCAAGATACAAGTCCCCATCCAGAACAAGCGTTCCATTATTTAAAATAATGTTTTTATTTACTGGTGCTTGCAATGCAACGGTAAGTGTTGTATTTGCATCGGTCAAAATAATGTTATTGGCAAATACTGGCTGTCCCGACAGGCGATTATTAGGACCACTTATTTGTACAGTCTCCAATATTTGTCCCGGAATGGCTTTAACCGAACTGTTACCAGTGAGCAATATAAATCCAGTGGGATCAAAAATAGCTGAAAGTCTTAATTGATTTCCAAGTTCTTCTATCAGGCCATCGTTAAAAGTAATCTGTTGACCTATGATAGTTCCGCCTGACAGGCGGGTAAGTGTGCCAGTAAAGTTATTAATCGGTTGATTGACTGAAAATGTTGCGCCCGATGCGACATTAAAGGTTGAATATCGACTATCAAAAAATAATGATTGTGTACCAAATAGATGACAAAATACAAAGCAAGACAGTAGAAAGCGACTAAGATGCCATTTTATTTTTTGCATTAACCGGGCCCTTTTTTATTACCCCAACGCTTGGCAAAAGATATGTTACAAAAAAATGATAAGTGGAGAACAAAAAATTATTGAAATATAGCCATTCGATTGCTCGCCCTCTTTTCCTTTTATTACAAAAGGACTAACGAACCATCGAGTGTTTGTCAACAACTGTATCCAAATGGATTTGTACCATCTGTTTGTTGGATTAAAAATCGAACTATAGCTGAATGCCGTTATGGTGCAAATTTGGTCTCAAATTACAAATTGTTATATTGAAAATAGCCTTGCTGTATAGAAAGATTTGCGGCTGGCAAGATACGAATTGTAAAATTATTAGTGCTGAAAGCGCCGTCGCCAAATGCCACACTAGTAGCAGGTCCTGTGCCAGCATTAGTAAGTAATGAATTACCATCTACTATCAAGCCGCCTTTTTGAAAAGCAATACCAGCAACGGTTGCAAAAATGGCATTATTTAAAAAAAGCTGTGAGGTATTATCAACAAACGTTAAGCCTGTGGTAGAGGTTAACATATAGCTAAAGGTAACACTATCATCCAATGTTAGGGTTGCATTGTTCCACACTAGACTTGTTTGTGTGGAAGTATAGATAAATGAATGTCCATTTCCTGTAATAAGTAATTGATTAAAGACCTCAATATGGCCATTGGTAAAAGTATAGTCACCATCCAAAACAAGTTGTGCATTTTGAAAAGTTATTGTTCCAAGCGTATCAAGACAGAGTAGCTGGCCTGTGTGTATATTTCGTACAGAAACATTTTCAAACAAAACGTTAGCTCCACGGTCAATTTGTATAGAGGCAGTCGGGTTGATATTAATAAGGTTACCATTGCCATTTACCACCGTATTACCGCTGAGGACTAAACAATTACCTAGCAGGGTAATGTCGCCATTTAATTCCCAGTTGACGTTGGCAAAGGTGGTGCATGTGCCAGTCAATACGGATTGTGATGGAGAAAAAGCCAACATGTGACCATTGCCGCTAATAGTTCCTGTGCCCATAAATGAAACAAGATTTTCAAAGTAGAGGTCTTCATACAGTAGGATAACACCACCATTAAGTGCAACATTGCCTGACACGGGAAAAAAAGCATCAAACGTGGCGGTAGCATTTGTTGCAAGAGCGAATCCTCCATCAAGAGCTGCAAATCCTGCTACACGATCACCAGTATTTAGTGTTTGTTGCGTAGGAAATCGTTGTACCGCAGAATCTGAACCTATGGTAACGGCTTTCAAGAAGGTCCATGCAATTAAGCCCATCATAATGGTACTTGTTACCCAATATGTTTTTGTCATCGCCCGTTAACCCCCTCAATTGTAGCTTTACACATTATTGTATTGAAAATATCCATTTTTTATAAACATGTTCGCTGCAGGTAATCCTCGTATGATGCAATTATTAGTAGCATTTAGACCATCTCCCAAAGCAAAACTGGTAGCAGGCATGTTTCCTTGATTAAAAAGCGAGGTGTTTCCATCTACCAACACGCGTCCCCTGAGTAGTGAAATACCGGCAATTGCGGCAAGGGTTGTATTGTTAAGATATAACACCGATGTCCCATCAAAAAATTGTAAATGAGTGCGTGCATTATCACTCGGTGCATAGCTAAAGGTAAGATTACTATCTAACGTCAATTGTGCATTGCCCCAAATGGTTGCTTGCTGTGTTGCAGTATATAATAGCGTATATCCAGCACCAGAAATGTCCGTGTTGTTGATAACATCAATGCGTCCTAAGCTAAACGTCAGATTATCATCAAGAACCAAAAAGGTATTTTGAAATGACATGGTGCTTGAATTATCTAAGCAAAAGAAGCTACCGGTGTCGATGCCACGGATAGTAATATTTTCAAAAAGTATGTTTGCTCCTGTGTCGATTACCACCGAAGCTCCTTCTCCTATGGTAACCACATTGCCTTGGCCGCTCACCTGCGTATTACCTGATAATTTTATACAGACATTTTCTAGAAAGAGGTCACCATTAAATACAACATTAAGATTTTTCAAGGTAGAACAGGTGCTTGTTAATATACCTGATGCAGTATCATATGCTGACAAGACATTATGCTGATCAACGGTTGCAAAAAAAGACCCGTTAGGAGATACGCTTACACTCTGCACGGGTCCATCAGTAACGTGAAGAAATTGACTTATCAGTGTAAAAGCTTTAGCAGATGGGTCAAATGCATAGGATAATGTATTAGTACTACCAGCAGCATTTATGGTGCCGACCATCAAACATGAACCATCGGGTGTCCAATCAAGAGCAGTGACTGCTTTTCCGATACCGGTGATGGTGCCAGATGGTATTTGCACCAAGCTGCCCGTGCTGTGTTGGTATAATTGTACAAATTGGTTAGCACCGCTTGTTTGTAATCCAACTGCTAGCAGATTTGATATTGTTGGGTTCCATACAGCTGCATTAATGGTACTGTTAAAAAGCACAGAAGAGTCAGCTGTCAGCGCAACCGGGCCAGGTGTTGGTGGCGTAAATTTAAATATTTCTAACTCTCTAGTTGTGCCGCCAGTCATTACGCCAGCTGCTATAAAAACTCCGGTAGCATCCCAATCGAGGGCCTCTGGCTGAACAACGCTATTATTCTGCGTTAATGTACTTGTAAGTAATGCTGATATATGTCCAGATGTGTCGACACTATATATATTGACACTGCTATTTACTGGGCCAACATCTCCTGTTCCAACTGCAAGAAAATTTCCTGATGGGTGCCAGGAGATTGATTCAGCATTTTCAGAAATATTTATTGCACTCAGTGACGTTATAGTATTGGTACCGGATACAAAACTATAGGTAAATAATTGGGAGGTTGCGGCTCCACCGGCATTTTGAGCGGCAGCAAATACATACTCCGACGGATGCCAACGAACAGTGTTGACAGCATTAACCAAACCAAGGCCGGTCGCGGCCTTAAATGTTAGCGCAGCCCCATTAAAATTATAGATGTACACGCTTGTTCCCGTCGTAAGCCTGTCTGCACTTGTCACAACAAATTGACTGTCAAATGACCAATCAACTGACAAAAGATTTGTATTTGGATTTAGTATTGGAGTTGCTGATGTTGCAAAATTTAAAGCACAACTAAGGTTTGCTGCTGGAAATGGATACACAGGTAAAGGAGAAAAGGTAAATTTATGGTTGTGGCCATCTAGGACACCATATGATTGTACTAATGTTGGACTTTCTAAATACAAGTCTTGATTTAAAATCAGTGTTCCACCATTAAGTGTAAACGCACCAGAGACCGGAAAAAAACTGTCAAATGTGGCTGTTGTCATGGAGCTTGCAAGCGCTAACCCGCCGTCAAGAGCTGCAAAACCTGCAACGCGATCGCCGGTATTAAGTGTTTGTTGGGCTGAAAAGCGCGACGGTGCCGTATCGGAGCCGATAGTGGTCGCTTTTACATTCAATATACTCATGACTACAATAATGCTAGCTCGGCCTAAAGATTTAAGCGAAAAACTCATCTGGATCGTCGTTGCGAGGAGCCTTTGGCAACGAAGCAATCCAGCTATAATAGAAAATGTTGCAAAATATACGACTCTATACGTCGCGTAAAAAGAATTTTGAACTGGATTGCTTCGGATAAATCCTCGCAACGACGATCTGTAAGCTTTAATTGCCGATTCCTTAACCCGAATTGTCGCTACAATAGATAAAAAAATACTAAAAAGCTTTTTCATAACCCACAATCATTTATTGTTTATATACACAAAATATAGTCATTACGATTTCATATTACGCCGTGATTTAATCAATTCGTTTATTACAAAACGCTTTTGCACATTAAAGATTATTGTACAAAAAGTAACCACTAGCCATTGATACATTAGCCGCAGGAAGACATCTAATTACACAATTGTTGCTACTACTTGCTCCATCACCAAAGGCAATACTGGTTGCAGGATTGCCTCCCTGATTAATTAAGAATGAACTTCCATCGATTACCAATCTACCTTTTTCCAATAGTATCCCAGCTGCTGTTGCCAGAATTGCATTACTAAGAAACAATTGGCCGGTATTATCAAAAAATTGTAAAGCAGTGCGTGTGCCATTAGATGGTTGATAGCTAAAAGTCACTCCATCATCAATTAAAAGAGTTGCGTTATTGCGTATCGTACTTGGCTGTGTGGAAGTATAGATAAATGAATGACCTGTGCCACTTATCATAAGTTGATTTAAAATATCAAAACGTCCATTGGTAAAAGTATAATCACCATCCAATACCAATTGTGTATTTTGAAATGACATGGTTCCGGCATTATCCAGGCACAAAAATTGTCCGGTGCTCACGCCGCGAATAACTAAGTTTTCAAATAATACGCTTGCGCCTTTGTCTATTACGAGTGATGCTCCTGTCCCTAGCGTTAAAATATTACCGGACCCATTTACCAAGGTATTTCCACTTAATTTAAGACACAGACTTTGTATGGTAAGATCAGTTGCTAGGGTCCAATTTACATTGGTAAAAGTTGAACATGTATTTGTAGTGGTGTACGAAGTGGTATCATATGCAGAAAGAACGTTGGTATTGTCCGCTTCGGCTACATAAATCCCATTTGGGGCCCAACTGGCTGACTGCACTCCATTTGCCGTTACTGTGCCAGATGCGCCGGTCAATGTTAATGTTGACTGGGTACTATTGTAGCTGTACACATTAAATTGATCGGTTCCTGCCAGAGGTGCTGTGCCAACTAACAAACATGTTCCGCTCGGATTCCATTGTAACGTGCCCACTGCCGCATTAAGATTATTAATTATTGCACTGGGAATAGCGGTAAGACCACCGGTATGGTGCTGGAATAATTGAACTTGCGTTCCAGAAGTAGTATTAAACCCAGCTGCAAGCAGTCCTGATATGGTTGGACTCCATGCAACGGCAGTGCATGTATTGCCAATGGTAGTAACAGTATCTGCTACTAGTAACCCAGCGCTCCACAAAAGAATTAAGATTTCGAAACCTACTGTGGTTGTGTTAGTCCCGACGGCGATTAAATTACCGGATGGACTCCAGCTAATTGCGTTATTTTGAACAAAGCGAGTTCCTGTGCCTGGTTGCATTAGATTATAGGTAGCATTTAATGCGGTGATTGATCCCGCACTATTTACAGTATAAACAACTACTTCTGGGGTTTGTAAAGTTGCACCAGAGGTTCCTGCAGCCAATAAAAGGCCTGTCGGATTCCAGGTGATTGCGGTAGCATTTTGTGACAATGTACTGGCTGACGATAGAGCAGAAATAGTATTAGTTGCGGGGACATAGCTAAAGGTCAGCACTTGAGAGGCTACTAACAGTGCATTGTTTTGTGCTACAGCAAATACATATTGAGAAGGATGCCATGCTACAGAATTGATAGATGAAAGGTTGAGTAAGCTTCCACTACCCGTTCCTCGCGCAGTAATAGTTGTGCCATTAAAGCCATAAACAAATAGCACCGTAGACAAAATTGTAGCGTTAGTGCCAGCCAACATGAACTGACTGTCAAATGACCAATCGACTGTTTCGATTGTTTGGGCGCTGGGCATAACGCTTGCAATAAAAGTGATATTGCAACTTGGAATGGTAAAAGGAAGCATGTTAATAGATGAAAATTCCAGTTTGTGTCCTACGCCACTTATAGTGCCGGTAGGCATAAATGTACTAGCATTTTCAAGATATAAGTCCTTATTTAAAGTCAATGTGCCGCCATTGATTGCAATATTGCCCGATACGGGAAAAAAACTATCAAAGGTTGCGGTAACTAAATAACTTGCCAATGCAAATCCACCATCCAAGGCTGCAAATCCTGCTACTCTATCACCGGTATTTAATATTTGTTGTGTTGGAAATCGCTGTACAGCAGAATCAGATCCTATGGTGGTTGCTTGCATTGATGAGCATAAAATTAACTCTAAAAAAACTATGTAAAGCAGATAATATGTCATGCTTAAATATCTCTCCCATCCTATGATTTAATTTTTATTTCTCTAGCAAGCTGCGTTCATTTGTCAATTCTTGTATTCTTTGGAGCTATCCAAACTGGAAGCTATTTGTCAACACATTGTTTCCCATAGGTTGGCTTGACGGGGAAGATATAGGTTGTCGAATTTTTGTAATAAATGAGCTTGGTAAGGTATGGTTTTAGTTATTATTTCAGCTGTGCTATATGCGATTGCGTTGATACATTTGGAAACTTTTTGGTGGGCGATAGCGTTATTTGCCTGTCCTCTCTTTTGTGTATTAATGCGGACAAGACGTCCATTTCTTGATGGCTTCCTGTTTGGATTGATAGGTTTTGGAAGCATATTGGCCGGTCTTGGATATGCTTTAATGCATTATTTTTTATTATCCAAGCTCTTTGCGGTTTTTTTGACTTGGGCATTAATAACCTATTTTTCCGTCTTATGCGGCCTATGGTTTTGGGTTACAAAAATTATAAAAGACAACATTGTATCAAGGGTCCCTAATGGCTTATGGCAAGTTGTTACAACATATATTTGGTTTGTATGCAGCTTTACTACTTTTTTTTTGGTTTTGGATCATTTCTCATTGTGGATGTTTGATTGGCAGGGTTTTTTTTTATTCGATCCGCTACTCGCGCTCACCAAATGGAAACCACTTGGTGATTTATTGATGGTAACAAACAAAGTTTTAACGTTACTGTTAACTTTCTTATGTGCGATGGTGCCGTTATTTTTGTATCAAATTCGCGCATACAAAATGATGTTTCTTTTTATTGTATGCATGATAATGGTCCATTTTATGTACCCCCCCAATAAAGCTAAAAAAGAGGAATCTTTTGAATGGCTTGATTGTGTTGGAGTTGTGTCAATTATATGCAAGACAAATGATGCTCAACTGTTGGCTGATATTCTTTACAACCATTATGAAACTTTACTTGAAAGTCAGCCAACAATCCGCTGTCTTATTATTCCGGAAACTTCAATACTATTTGCAGACATGCGAGGTTTGGAACTAGCCATAAATCTATTCTATGAAAAGTGCAATACAAAAGATGTACATCTTATTTTTGGCGCACTGACTGAGCATGGCGAACGATCCTTTAATAGTTGTTGCTGGGCCTGTGCGGGCCACATAAGATCAATTTATTATAAATCTCATGCCGTGCCTATTGTCGAGCAACTACCGCAGTGGCTTTCATATTTTGTTTCGTATTCTACTCTTTTTCCTCATGACAAAGAGATGTTGGTTGCGAATAATGTGCTTGCCAGGCCGCACTATACTATTGAAAACGATATCATACTAGTTCCCTACATATGTTCTGAGATCTTATGTAATCATCAGCTGTCAAAATGTCATGACAAAAAGAGAATCATATTGGCTCTTTGCAATGATGCATGGACGGATTTTTTCTATATTAAGCGCCTTATGCTTGCTGCAGTTCAGTTAAAGTCGATGCTGCTTGGGCAAAGTATATTATATGTAACGCATGCAGGCATGGTCTATTTTGAAGCGTAATTGTGGCGCTTTAAAATAACCTTACGGTCTTTATGGTCGCCCTTTAAGGTTTTTTGTAAGATACGCAAAAGGTCTTGGACATACTCTATAAAAGTCACCTTGTAGTCAGCAAACAGATCTTGCCAAGCATATTCTATATCATCAACGACGTGGACAAGATAGTGGACATCATCCCTATCGAGCAGATCAAGATCTGACTTGCGTTGTAAAAGCCAGGTTGCGTATGACAATTGACCTGCAATGTCTTGAATACAGCGCCATAATAGGCCACACTGTAGCTGCTTGGCCGATTGTAGTTGGCCATGTACATTTAATAACTGCTTACATAGTTCCGATTGCCATTCTTCAGCTTGTGTTGGATTAAGATAGGCGGGTTGACAGCTGTTTTCCCACAAAAAACGTTTGGTGGAATTGCTATATGTCTTGGTGTGACAGATGAGTATAGAAAACATTATGCTTAAGTATACGCAGTTTAAGCGGGTAAAAGGCATAGCCATAAACCACCTTTCTTCATATATTTTTTTACGCTTCAGTTGAATGTTGATAGTTTTTGTAAAATCTTGCCTATAATCTTATTGTGCCAACAATTGATTCATTTAGTCAATTAATAGTTTGTAATATGATTAAATGGCCATAAAAATCGGCTATTTTTGCTACGTTTTACTTTGGCTCAATCGGTGACTGTTGTTGCTCTGATGGATTATTTATTTGTACAAGATCCATGGCGCTGTCCGACTGTTTTTTGTTTTTGTGCCACGCTATGAATGTATATATACCTGCTATAGCAACTGCAGCCAGCGCTAATGAACCGGCTGTGTAGATGAGCCTACGCTGATTTGTTTCGTTCTGTCTTGCAGTAGCTAATGCTGCTTTAGCGTCGTAAGCAATGTTTGCATTTTCCAGTAGTATCCGGTCGAGCCACTCCTTTTTTAACTTGTATTCTGCGTCATCCTCTAATGCCTGATTGATGCGGTCGGCTTCCTTCTCTTCAGGGTTAGAAGGCGTGTTAAAAACTTGTAAAGATTCGTAAGGCACGTTCCAGCCACGCTGCTCTTTAATCTTGTCATAAACCTCTTTTCTTAATGGTCCGTAGGAAGAGATCATCTCATTTGTTCTTGATTCACACTTCTCTATTATTTGCTCGAGTTTCTTTGCGGGTTGGCTTGCCATCACATTGAGTCCCATAGCCAAAAACGACATAAAAATTATAATCATTGAGATAATGAAAAGTTTTGAAAATCTAAATTGCATTGCAATCTACCTCCGTTTGTTTTTTGTGTTTATGCCACTTAATGAATTTATATATGCCTGCTATAGCGACTGCAGCGAGCGTTAATGAACCGGCTGTGTACATGAGTATCTGTGTCGGGCTTGATGCATTTTGTGAGGAGCTGTCTTCTGGCTCATCCAATGCATCTGATTCATGATCCAAGTGACGAAACTCATTTTGTTTTTGCTCCATAGCGTTGCGTACGTTTATAATGGCCTCCTTGTAGGAAGTATCAGAGTCTATTGTAGTTTTTAGCTCCTCTTTTTCTTTGTTGGAAAGGCTTTCTTTAGTTCTTTCTGGAAACATCTCCTTCAAGACTCGAGCTTGGCGTGTGCCAAATAGCTCAGTAGCGCTAGTCTGTAATGTCATAATTGTTGTTACGAGAGCTGTCCGCCGATCCTCTATGTTTTTGCGTTTTTCGGCCGTAGTATCACTGCCCAAGGTATTTTTAGTACACATTGCCAAAACAGCAATAGAGAAAATCATTTTTATAAAAACGATTCCTGTTGGCATTGTAAGTCTCATGCTAAATCCTTTCTGTCTTGTCTTGTCTTGTCTTGTCTTGTCTTGTTAGGTTAGATTGCTACAAAAATAGCATTGTCTTCAGAATATTTTGCTGACCGGTTGCTGTTTTTCCCTATTCTTGTACCACTTGATGAGCCCGTATATGGCGACTACGCTTAGAATGATAGAAGGTAGTGCGATAATTGCGCATAGCCGCATCATGTTAGGGCTGCTTGTGGTATTATTGGAATTACCTTGATCCGTTTCGTCCGAGTTGTCGTCTGGAGCTTTACTTTGATCTGTGTTGTTCGAGTCATCTGGCGTTGCGTTAGGGGCTGGATTGATTAAAGCGCGTTTAGACTCTAAGATTTCTCTTAATGCCCTTCCTTTTGCGATAATCCCTCTCAGCTTTTTTTGGAGCAGAATAACTTGTTCGTTAGCATCCAAGGTCTCATCTGCTTTTCCAGCTTCCTCAGGGTAGTCAGTAAAGCCTAAAAGTTCATCATAGTTCTCTCTCCAGCCATGCTTCCTTTTAATGTCATTATAAATTTGTCTTTTCAAATTATCTATTTGATCGGATGTTGGCTTTTCTTGTGATCTAACCTCAGACAGCTCTTTTTCAAGCACTTCTATAGACTTCTCTGAATCTGGTACCAGTGGCGCATGAAATGGTTCGCCTTGAGTCTCTTGGCCTGCCATCACATTGAGTCCCACAGCCAAAAACGACATAAAAATTATAATCATTGAGATAATGAAAAGTTTTGAAAATCTAAATTGCATTGCAATCTACCTCCGTTTGTTTTTTGTGTTTATGCCACTTAATGAATTTATATATGCCTGCTATAGCGACTGCAGCGAGCG
>JABDES010000007.1:0-26599 GCA_013286935.1 Candidatus Babelota bacterium | reverse complement strand
AATCTAAATTGCATTGCAATCTACCTCCGTTTGTTTTTTGTGTTTATGCCACTTAATGAATTTATATATGCCTGCTATAGCGACTGCAGCGAGCGCTAGTGAACCGGCTGTGTACATGAGTATCTGTGTCGGGCTTGATGCATTTTTTGAGGAGTTAGTATCAGTGCCCAGATCAAATTTTTCATCAATGTCCGGATCAGGTTTGCTCCTGATATCGGGGCCAGACTGTTGCTCGCCTACACCCTCTGCTAATCGTCTTATTTTAGAGTCCAATTGAAACTCGGTGTTGCGAAGGTCGCTAAGTTTTTTTGTAAATTCAGGATTTTTATTCATCTGAAAGGGTAGGTTTTTTTTCTGAAAATCGCTGGTTAAAATGTCTTGCTTGGATGTGCGGGGACCTGTAGGAAATAAATTCTGCTGGTCCGCTAGCTCTTGCGCTGCCGCATCTCTTCGTTCTTCTTGAAGCTCCTTAATTTCTGTACGTACTCTGGCCAATTCTTTTGTTTTTTCCTCTTGCTCAGTTAGCTTTAGATCTGGGATAGGGGCAGGTTGTTGTTTATGTTTTAATCCGTCGATTTGCGCATCTATGCTGAAACCAGAAGTGCGAAGATTGTGAAGTTTGTTGAGATATGCAGGATCTTTCTCCATGATAGTTTTCAGATTGCCCTGATTCGTTTGGCTAAAGTCGTTTAAAACCTTGTCCTTGGAAGTAGGGGGGCCAAGGTTGAAGGCGTTAAGAGCTGCCGCAAGCTTTTCGGCTGCCGCATCTTTTGCATCGGCGATAAGGGTTGTAATCTCAGCTTCAATTTGACTCTGGCGTGTTTTCAAATCTTGTAATGTATCTTGCTCATCGCTTGCCATTAGACTGAATGCACTGAGAAAAAAAACGGCAAACGCAGCTCGACACAGAAAAATTCTCAATGTTAATAGTGCGTATTTCATATCATGATCCTCTCTGTTTTATGAACCCGCATATGGTGACTATGCCTAAAACGATATAAAGCATGATCTTTGTGTAAAAATCATGCTTTATAAAAAGTATACTAAATTCCAATAGGAAAGTCTATAAACATCACTTAATGGAAAAACTTTCAGTTTGAGGCAAAATTGATCAATTTAGAACGGAGCAAGGTCGTCTGCGAATGGGGGCTGGTCTTTGAACTCAATCTCACCGCCGGTACTGGATTTTTTAGCAACCGACTTGGCCAAAGTTTGTATTTTAAGGCGATCGATTTGATCAAGCAGGTCTTTTTCTAGTCCGGATGACAAGGCAGGCGACTCGCCACCGCCAAATCCGGTCGAGACTTCAGAGTCAGATTCTTCATTTTGGCTGCCGTTGCCCAAAAATACGACGCGATCCGCAACAATTGAATGCTTATTTCTCTTTTGCCCTTCTGATTCCCACGAATCATATTTCAATCTACCTTCAACAAGGATAGGTTTGCCTTTTTGCAAGTATTGACGGCAGCTTTCAGCCTGCGCTCCCCACACGTCGACATCTACATAGCAAACTTCCTGGACTAGGGCGCCGGTCTGCCGATTCTTAAACTGTCTGTTTGTTGCCATGCTTAAACGACTTACAGCTTGTCCGGAAGCAAGTAATTTATAGTCAGGGTCGCGTGTTAAATTACCAACGATAATGATACGATTATAGCTCGCCATGAAAATGGTATCCTTTCAGCAAAATCTTATGATGCAATGTAATAAAAAATAGATAAACAATGTAATCTTACCACAAATGGTAACGTTTTATAGCTTTTTTTGTTTGATGTCCGGTTGTTTTTTTGTACAGAAATCATATTTTTGTTGCATAATCTTTATCAGTTCGCGCTTTTGATGAATAGTCAAAATGGAGTTTAATCTCAACTGAGCAACGTCTTGCTTAAAGTTCCAACGATTATCCTCATCTGTATACCTTATCTGTTTGTCCATTCTGTATAGTTGGTAGATCAACTTGCCCATATCATTGTCGCGCATAGTTAATGCATGTCCTTCATTGCAACATGCGACATCGTAGTTGTTTAATATAGTGTCTATTTCAAGCAATATTTGAGCTATTATTGCTAGATCGTGAGGGCGTTCCTGGCATTGTAAAACGGCCGCTCGGCACAACTTGTAGCCAGCAAAAAGTACAGCTGCTGTACCGATGCCTTCCGTTAGCAAGGTGATTCGTTGATTTGTCAGCCCCCAATACTTTTTTGCCCTGGCCCAATTATTCCACGCATCGGGCATTACTACTGCCTGAAAGTAGGCTATGTTAGCAGCGAGTGCGCTTGCTATCTCAGGTCCAACTTTCCCACCGAAACCACTTAGTTGTATAAGGTCGCAATTTGTTATTGATTCACTTAAAAGACTTAAGACCTTGCTATAATTCTTTCCTATCATTGCATCATTTGCAAAAGCATTCTCCTCCTCGTCAGATAAGAGTTTCTGATCGAGGGTGGAGGGCAACACCTCTTTCTTAGTAGAATTCCGAAGAGATACAAATGATTTTACTATGGCGTCTCTTGCTTTAGCAGTAAGGACCATGTCCTCCGCAATAGTACCGCTTGTGTTGATTTCACCATTACTACTACTACTACTATTATTATTATTACTACTACTAGTGCTTGAATCGATTTCGGGGATTTGTGAAGCATTCCCTTTTATGGAACGTATATCTCCGCCTGATTTTATAAAGGTATACAAATGCTTTAAAGCTTCTGTTTGCCATGTGATATAGGAAGAGAATGATGAGTGTAAACTTGTTTTTGCTGACTCTACGTACCCCTGCTTTTTATAGAGGCCAAACACAGAGCCCAGGACGGTGATGCCAGCTGCGCTATATTCCATCCAGTGGCGTACAATAGAATTTTGGCTTGCGCCTGATAAGTGTGCTGTATAAGATCTTGTTTTAATAGCTTGAACAATGAGCATAAAATGTTCAATATCGCCAATTTCATTGATAGATATTTCTGGTGGGCTTTCTGGGCGCAGGGCCTGATCAGCTATTGCAAAAAATTGCTTGAGCTGGTCATTAAACATTGCATATGCATCCTGATTTTGTACAAACGAGGCGCACCAGCCAGATAATGCACCCAAGAAGGAATAGTAGTGTTCTTTTTGGCTACGTATTTGCTTGATATGGCCTTTAATTTCATCTTTTTGGTTTATTTTCCATTTTAAGGGTGATTTATGCAGAAAATAATAGGCTTGATGTTGTTTTTGATATGTCCAATAGGTCAAGCGCTGATCTAGCAATGCAATGATCTCAATGAGGCTAGCAGAGATAAATGCAATTATGCGTGGCAGGCTTTTCATGAGCAGAATATTGTTTATATCACCCAGAAGGTTAGCAGCCTCTTTGACAGGTGAATCTGCTATTTTGTTGTAAAAAAGATTGCCATTTGTTAGCGCAGAATAAAGGTGCGTAAGGGTAATTTCTGTATCGATTGACTCAATGGACGCCACAAAGTTTGCAATCGTTTGCATATCGGATTCGCCGCTAGCCCCTAAATCTACCGATTTCAATATAGCCAGAGGTTTTTTGATAGATTCTTCGATTTTGCTTGCAAAATAATCGTGATTATATCCTTGTGCTGCGGCAATGTCATTGTCTACTTGTAAAAAACAACGCATTGTTTCTATCAGGGACTGGTATACGTTTTCGCTTGCAGGCTGACTAGCTGCCTGTGCAGGCGCGCATACATAGCCTACAGCGAACAATAAGGTCGCCAATGTTTGTATATTCTTTTTTATAGTGCTCAAAAGCATAGATGTATACCTATTGTTAAAAGCTATGTAATAATGAACGTTATTCTTTACGTATCGTAACACAAAATATAATAAATGTATTGTTTTTTATACAAAGAATACGTTTAAAGTTTCTAATTGAAATGTTATTGCGCCTTGGAGGCCAAGCGTCTCACCCCTTTAAGTTTTTTAGCAGTGCGTACTATGTCTTGTTGACAAGAGAGGAGTGTTTGATTTAAACGTTCAAGGTCATCCTTTGACATTCCGGCTAGAAAACCGTTTTTTTCTCCTTGGATTGCATCATCTATGCAAGATATGCTCATCGACTGTACATCGGCTATACCATGCAGCAAGTCGGGAAATGATTTCATAAGGTTGGCTACAGCGTCACAAATGCTTTGATTGAGAGCTTTGACTTGGCCTGACCTGCGCCCAACGCGCGGTTGAACAAACTCTTGCCCGCATGTGATGGGTGGGACATAGAGGTTCATAGTTACAAAAGCAAAAAACAGAGCTAATTTTAAACTATTTTGTGTATTGGTTCTAAGCATTGCGTAATTTTTCACAGGTTAAACTGTTATTGTTATACTTCTATAATACCGCTGTACGAGTGAGACTGTGGCGCATACAATTGTCAAAAGCATTAATCCGCAATAAAAAACTCCTTTTTGTAGTGAATAGCAGCGAAAAATTAATACCATCAATATGGTGCTTATATACAATGCCATGCTTGCCCTTGCAGTAGCTATTGGCTTAAGACTAAAATGTCCGTGACGGTAGTATAATAAACATGCACCGATCATCAATGCTAACTCGCGGGTAATAATAATTGCAACAAACCAGTTTGGTAATTCGTTTGTTATAAAAAGTGCAAGGCAGCTTAATATGGTAAGTGCTTTATCAGCCAGAGCATCAAGCCACTCCCCAAGCAGGGTTGTTTGATTTAAAAATCGGGCAATTGCGCCATCTAAAAGATCGCTGATGGCAGCCAGACAAAAGAGCAGCGCTGATGCTTGCCACCAATTGGAAAGTATCAAAATCATAATGACTGGGGCGCAAAGTAAACGGGCTATGCTAATAATTGATGCAATCGTTATGTGAAATTTCATAAAATCTTACCCAATAATGCCGCTTCCTACACAAATATCGCGATCATAAAATGCTGCAAATTGTCCAGGAGCGATTCCCTGGTCATTTTCTTTGAGCGTTATGTGGCATTCATCGTTATTAACGCGTGTGGCTAGAGCATTGTGTAGATGTTGGCCATGTCGAAGTCTGACTAAAAGTTCCCTTGTGGAAAATGGGGTTGAGTCAAACCAATGACACTGTGTTGCGGTAAATTCTTTTCTTATGTGGTGAGATTCGTAATAGGTTTTTGAAATGTAAACAATATTATTGCCCACATCCTTTGAAACCACGTACCAAGGCCCGGCTGGCAGTCTCAAGCCATGTCGTTGCCCAATTGTATAAAACCAAAAACCTAAGTGTTGCCCTACAACATCACCGGTTTCATATTCTATAAGATTGCCACAGCGCTCTCCTAAGTGATGCTTAATGAAGTCATTAAATTTAAATTTTCCTAAAAAACAGATGCCCTGACTATCTTTTCTGTCTTTGTTTGGTAAGTCAAAAGCATGAGCCAGCGCACGCACTTGTGTTTTGGTCATATGTCCTATAGGAAACAGGCATCGCTCAAGTTGTGTATTGTTCAATCTACATAAGAAGTAGGTCTGATCTTTAATACTGTCTGGTGACTGCTTGAGAGCGAGAGTACCATTGAGTGGTATGAGGTTGGCGTAGTGGCCGCTTGCAACCTTTTCAAATGATGAATCAATGCTATCAAGAAAAAAACCAAACTTAATGTATTGATTGCATAAAATGTCTGGGTTAGGAGTTTTGCCTTCTCTGATTTGATCTATGGTATACGCAACAATTGTGTTTCGATACTCTATTTGCAGAGGGGCTATGTTGAGTGGAACGGAGAGCTGCTCACATATCTGATGCACGTAGGCTAGGTCCTCCTGCCATGGACATGTTCCCAAAAAGGCAAGTTCATTATCGAGCCAAATCTTTAAATAGAATGCATGTACATCGTGTCCTTGATTTTTTAATAAGGCAAGCGCAACAGAACTGTCAACTCCTCCTGACACCAAAACAGCTATTTTCATATTTCTTGACTGTTGCGTTACATTGAAAGTATAATATTGCACTAATCTAAATAATTCTAATAATTATAGCATATTCTATGCATGGCACCTATTTCTCTTTACTTCCACCTCTGATAGCGTTGATATTCGGTTTTCTTACCAAGCAGATTATTTTTGGTCTTTTGTGTGGGATTGTGAGCGCCGCGCTTATTGCAACCGATGGGTCGCTCAAGGATGCGGCATACCTTGTTATTGAAAAAGTGTGGAAGAATAGTGAGCTGTCTCAGTTGGCATCGTGGGAACTGTTTTGGCAAAGCTCTAATCTGTTTTTGTTACTATTTTTAATAGCTCTGGGAATCATCGTTGTGCTCATTGGATATTCTGGCGGGGCATACGCATATAGCGCCTGGATCAAAGCATGGATTAATAATAAGAAAGTAGCACAAATCGCATCTGTGCTACTTTCTCTGTTTTTATCTATAGATGACTATTTTAGCAGTCTTACCGTTGGCTCTGTAATGCAACCGGTTACGGATCAATATAAAATTCCACGCGTTAAGCTTGCATTTTTGGTTGACTCGCTTGCAGCGCCACTTGCGCTTATATGCCCAGTATCAAGCTGGATAGCTGCCATCATAGGCTTTTTAAACGATAACGGTATATCGAGTGTGGTTACGTCAAATACGTTGATTATTGCTGATCCATTTTTGACATATCTGAACGTAATTCCATGCATTTTTTATCCCTTTGTCGTTGTCGTATCTATTATGTATATAATATTAAAGCCAATTTCATTTGGTGTTATGCGTGTCCATGAGGTAATTGCGGTGCGCAATGGAAACTTGTTTGCAGATAGGGTGCCGCTGGCAGGAGCGATTCCTGAAGCACCAGCATTTAATATTATGAGCGCTCATTTACGTGATTTTGTGTATCCATCATTAGCATTGATATGTATAACGATAGCATCACTATTGGCTACAGGTGGTTATGAAGCCTTTGGTGGTCATAATTCATTGGTGCAGGCTTTTCAGCAGGCAAATGCATCAAAGGCGCTATTTATAAGCGGTATCTTAAGTTTATCGCTTATCACCCTTTATTTTCTAGCAAGAAAACGAGTGTGGCTTAAAAGGATACCAGGCTTATATTGGGATGGAATTCAGTTAATGTTACCAACGATTATAATGCTTATTTGTGCGTGGGCGCTGGGCGACATTATGAGACAAGAACTAGCCACAGGTGCATATGTAAGTTCGCTTATACCCAAGGCGGCAACTTCAGTCCTTTTCATGGTTCCGGGCATTTTTTTATGTGCACTTTGTATCGCTTTTTCAATGGGGTCGTCATTTGTGACAATGGCAATTATGCTTCCTATAGCAATTCCAATGCTTATAGCGGTATCAAAATTGCAAGTTCCTTTAGATCCGAGTGAACTACCTTACCTTTATCTTATTCTTGGAGCGCTTTTTTCGGGAGCAGTTGCGGGAAACCATATATCGCCTCTGGCAGATACAACAGTTATGTCTGCTAGCAGTAGTGGCGCATATTTGATTGATCATGTGTACGCTCAGATGTTATATGCATTGCCGATCATTTTGGGCACAGCAGTTGGTTATTTAGCGGCTGCTTGCAGTATGGGGATTGGAGCTGGGTGGGCCTGTGCAATTGGTCTTTTGGTAGGGTGCGTAACAAGCATTATGGTCTTGCGTTTTTTTAATAAACCTATTGATTCACGACGTTCATGAGCCAAAAAAATAGAATACCGGCTTCTGATCATCCGATCTCATTGAGCATGGCAGTTTTGATTAATCTTAATATTATGCTTGGTGCGGGTATATTTATCAATACTACGGTTTTAGCGCGAACAGCAGGATTTCTTGGATTTGTTGGCTATGGTATTATTGCTATCTTTATGCTGCCTTTGATTCTATGCATAGCGCGGCTCTTATTTTTACACCCGTCGGGCGGATTTTATACATTTGGCGCAAAAGAAATAAGTTCATTTGCTGGTTTTTTGAGCACGTGGAGCTATTTTGTAGGAAAAATTGCCTCATGCATCTTGATGATCCATGTTTCTTCAAGTATTGCTTTGACATATATACCGCATCAGCTGTGTATCAATCATTATATGCTCGACTTGATTATTTTAACTGTCTTTATTTTTTTAAATACAATGAATGTTACGATTGGCAACATCATTCAAAAAACCTTAGTTAGTTTGAAATCGATACCTATTTTTACCGCAATTATTATTGGGATTTTATCCTGTCGCAAGGCGCATATAATGCCTGAAGACCTGGTTTGGACAGGCATTCCCTCTTTGTTGCCGATAGTTTTATACTCTGCGCTTGGATTTGAAGCTGCCTGTTCGTTAAGCTCTCGAATACAAAATGCTCAAAAAAACGCGGCTCGTGCAGTGATTATCTCATTTGGTTTGGCAATGGGTGTTGCTGCGTTGTATCAGTTATCATTTTACATATCGGTTGGGCATCCTTTGGCGACGTTGCCGAACTATCGTTATGTATTCCCAGCTCTTTTTCAACCATGGTTATTGGCCGATCACAGAATGGGTATGATTTTAATAGGGCTTATGTCGCTTGCCATTATATTTTCAGCTCTGGGAGGCTCTTATAGCATTATTTTTAGTAATACATGGAACCTGCATACGCTTGCGCTGCATAACCATACATTTTTTGCACCATCTCTTTTAGAGCTAAATAGGCATGGCATTCCTTGGTTATGTGTTGTGGTGCAGGGATGCATTGCAGCGTTATACTTGTATGTTTGCAAAGGAGCACAAATTCCTTTGCAGCAAATTAGCAATATAGGTTCTATCATTGCTTATACGATAAGTGTCATAAGTCTTTTAATGCTATACGTTCGAAGCTCGAGTAGCTCATTGAGCTCCTATGTTTTGGTCATCAGTGCTTTGATAAGCTGTATAACTCTTGCAAGCGGTTGTATTTTTAGCTTATTGTCTAAAAATTGTTATATCTTTGTTACATTTATGGCTGTTGTATTGTTTGGCGTTGGTATGTTTGTGGTTACTAAGCCACGTTTATCAAAAAGGTGGACAGATTGAAAAAAATAGAAATCTCAATGAGTTTTTTCTATTTGAATTTAATTAGTGCAATATTGATTAAAAATTTGACTTGATCTGTGTGGGTTATAAAATGAGAGTGAATTGAAAAATAAATTTTTGGAATGATATAAAATTTTAGTATAAGGTATTTTTATGCATAAATTGATTAATAAAAGTATTCCTCTTTTCTTTTTATTAAGTATAAGTATTTTACCAATATTTTCTTTGACACATAGTCCGTTACAAACCGCAGCTGTTCGTAGCATTGCGAAATATGATCCACCCGCAGTTTTAAGCTCCTCGTTAAAAACGGTACACGACTGTACCGATCAGGTTACAAATACATTCCGTACGTTTCTTGATCAAGAAACTCCAAAAGCGTATCCAGAATATATCCTGGATGTTGATAATATATTGCAAACCATGAGAGAAAAGGCATTTGTACCGTTAGAAAATGCCCAAAATGAAAAAGATAAATGGCTTTTTAATAAGACATTAAATGCGATCAGATATCTCTACAATGGGGTGCGCAATATTAGCCAAATTTTAAGAAGACACAGTCCCGACAGCAATTATGATTCAACAACCGTTTCAGGAAAAATCATTGCAGCACAGCTTTTAAATGAGCTAGGTGATGGGAAAAAACAGCTAAAAGAGATGGTCCAAAAAGTTGTATTGCCTGAATTAAAAAAAATAAGCACTCATATCATCGAATCTAACCCAGCCCAAGAGGAGATTGATGTTATCATTAAGGCATTAACAAGGCTTATAACTTTAGACAGCAATGCCAAGTTTGATCTATCACGTCTTATTGCCGGTGCACAATATCGCTTAAGTCGCTGTTAAAGCGATCGAATATTACTTTTTTCTATGCCAGTTCATAATGAGCAGTTTGATGTTATCGTAGTTGGTGGTGGTCACGCTGGAGTCGAGGCCGCATATGCAGCGGCAAGACTAGGTTCAAAAACGCTTTTGATTACGCTTGACCTTGACAAAATTGGACTTATGCCTTGTAATCCAGCCATTGGTGGGATCGGCAAAGGACACATAGTATTTGAAATAAGCGCGCTTGGCGGTTTAATGCCAAAATTATGCACTCAGACCTATCTTCAAGCGCGTATGTTAAATACACGCAAGGGACCTGCGGTGCAGGGATTGCGATTGCAAATAGATAAACACGCTTATCGAAAACTTAGCCGCTCCGTATTGGAGCGTACTAACAATCTGACTATGGTTGCTGATATGGTTGAAGAGATTATTGTTGACAAGGGCAACAATCGCACCACAGGAGTGTTGACTTCTAAAGGGGTTTCTTTCAATGCTCCATCTGTAGTTTTGACGACTGGTACTTTTTTAAATGGACTTACTCATATTGGTACCAAGCAAGCCCGTGAGGGTCGCCAAGGAGAGCAGTCAGTCCATGGATTAGCGCAATTTTTAAAAGATGCAGGGCTTGCTGTAGGCAGACTTAAAACAGGTACTCCTCCTCGCTTGTTACGGTCAAGCATCGATTTTACAAAATTAGAGGCTCAAGCTGCCGACCCGCTTGATTTTTTATTTGAATTTGAATCATTTAAGGCTACCAGTTCGCATGTATGTTATATTGCACATACTAATGAAAAAACTCATAATATTATCAGAAAAAATCTGCACCTTTCTGCTATGTATAACGGAAACATTAGTGGTATTGGACCGCGATATTGTCCTTCCATAGAGGATAAAATTGGCAGGTTTCCGGATAAAATTTCACATCATGTGTTTGTGGAGCCTGAAAGTGCTACGTGTGATGAAATTTATCCGAATGGTATTTCGACCTCACTGCCAATAGCTGTGCAAGAAGAGTATGTTCGGTCCATTGTAGGATTTGAAAATGCGGTCATTGTTCGACCAGGCTATGCAGTAGAGTATGATTTTGTTATGCCCAATCAGCTTGAACATACCCTTGAACTTAAAGCGATACGTGGGATTTTTTTGGCAGGACAAATTAACGGTACTACAGGATACGAAGAGGCGGCCGGGCAGGGAATAATGGCTGGTATTAATGCGCATCTTACCTCTAGGGGCTTAGCTGGTTTTATCTTGGATAGGTCAGAGAGCTACATTGGGTTAATGATTGATGACCTGGTTACCATGGGCGTAGATGAGCCGTATCGTATGTTTACATCACGCGCTGAGCGCAGATTATTGTTGCGACAGGATAACGCCTTTTTACGGATTATGCCAAAAGCCCATCAATTAGGACTTGTTGATGACGAGCTTTTTGCTAAGTGTATGCAAGAAAAAAAAGAAGTATCGGAGGCGATTGAGGCTTTACATAAACTCAAAAAAGGAGCTGAAATTGTTAGTGTTTTTGCAATAAATCCAAAGCTTGCCCGAGAACAAATAGCAGAGCTTACTGGTATTCGATTACACGAAAGAGCGGCTCAAACGGTCTGTGCACATATTTTGTATGAGCCATATTTGATTCGCGAAATTCAGCAGATTACCAAGAGAGAGCAGCAAAAAAACTTGGCTCTTCCGGCAGATTTTCTTTATGACGACCTGCCAGGGCTGTCAAAGGAGCTTCAGCAAAAATTAACCCATTATAAGCCGCAGACTATTGCAGACGCGGCACTGATTTCAGGAATGACGCCCTCCGCGCTTGCATTGTTAATCTTTTATCGCTCAAAAGAGCTAGTCAAAAAAAAGAACATCATTTTTAATAAATCCCATACCACTGCCTCTTAATTTATAAAGATATTGCATGAGGCTTCATCCTTTTGATACAGTAAAGATTGATTAGTAATGTGGCAAGATTGATTGCTTGCAATTTTTCTAAAAAATCTATACAGAAGTATTATTAAAGGAAAGTATCAGCTCGTGAAATGTACCAATGGCCGTAGTGCGCATATCTTTTTTTTGTGTCTTTTTTTATCTTCAACATACATATACAACCAGGCTCCTCCATTAAGTGTGACGTCGCCTGTAGGAAGTACGACAATTAATAGATTGCCGGCTAAATTATATAACACCTCTTCCATGATAACTAACGACATTACAGACAAGGATCTTGGGGTTTTTAAAATGTTTGCATGGCATTATCCTAAAAAATTCAAAGTATGGGTAAATGGAAAGGAGCTACAGCCAGGCAAAAGCCTATCCATTCCTAATGGTAAGGTTGAGGTTGATTATGCGTATGAGTGGAGATGGCCGGGCAATGTCAGAGCAGGCAAGAAGCGTGTATTGTATAAGACTGTGCCAGATCACCACAATTACAATATAGTTTTTAAGGATTGGATCAAAGGTCCTAATAGAATTGGTATTACAAATGCAAAACAAATTTCTCAGGAGCGAGACATACAGTAGTGTCTGCTGGACAAAGCCTCGCAACGACGATCTGTTTAAAGTAAATTGCGGAATTGTGCGTATGGCACAGTTCCGCAATTGTTATTTCAATAATATCATTAATTCTATTAGTTTGTTCAAAAATCAAAGATATTTACTTCATCATCTTCGTTTGATTCGTCATGTAGGCTTATTGGCGGTTCTGCTTGTTCGTTGTCATTCTGATCTGATTCTGCCAATTGAGCTTCATACGCCCTTTGCCTTTCTGATACCTTCGTAATGATTGTCAATACGGCGACTATTGCCAATATGGACACTGTTGCAATAGCCAAATGATTTGGGTCTATTCCCATGCTTTTTGATTCACGTTTACAACTATCCCAAACTCTGCTTAGGAAACTCTGTCCTTCTATTGGCGGTCCCGCGTGGTTAAAATGAGCGTTTTCAGTAACAGGAGAACGGGTTTGTGTACTTTGATTTTGTACTGGGTTATTCCGTTGGAGTGGCGGTACCGGTTGTTGTTGGTGGGGTCGAGGTTGAGTTGGTTGTTGTGCTGGAGGCGCGGCTTGTGGGTGAGAGTTTTGCTGAGGCGGCGTGTATACTGGTTGCTGAATTACAGGTGCTGCAGGCGTTTTATCTCGTGCGTTGCTCACAATGGCAATATTGAGCTCCAATAAGGTCATTAATGGATTTAATTGCTGCCATAGTAAAGTCCTGTTTGTCTGAGCATGTTCACCAAAGCGATACTGAGGCCCGTTACTTAGTAGTACATTATTACGTTGACCAAGATTTGCTTTCATAGCTTGCAATTCTGCGATTTTATGATCCAACTCCGCTTTGCTATGCGTTTGAGATAAATAATGATCAATGGACACTGTGGTGGGTATAGTTGCGCCATTAAGGTCGGCAAAGCAACTTGCTACTGTAGCAAGTTGTAAGTTCTCATGGCTTGCTGCAAGCAGATTAGTTGTAATCATTGAGAGCATGGCGCTCATAAAAACTATTGAAATGGTTCGGATTTGAAGCGTATTCACGTCAAAGACCCCTTATTGCATGTCTTGTTATTTGAAAAATGTATGTAAATAAAATTGTTCATGGTTATCATACTAGATGATATAAGATTTCTGTCAAGCATTTTAACTATAAAGATCGTTCATTGTAATTTTATTAATAATCTATATCTGTCATAACCCGTTGCAAGCGGGCCAAAAAAAGCTTCATACGTCGATAATCGTTGCTTGTAAGAAGGGAATATGTGTGCATGAGCCTAATAATCTCTTTTTTGCGTAGTATGTGCAAAGGCAACAGGCGCATTATTATAGCCAGCAACAGCTCGTCTGCTTGCGCTACGACGCTGCTTGACCCGTATAAAAGGTGGAGAAACTGTTCCTGGCTGAAAAATTGGCGCGATTGCTCAATCGTTGCGGGCTGTATAAAAGAGTGTATTTTTGGGGGGATGGGCGGAGCTAGATAGGTAATTGGGCTGCCAATTTCTTGATAGCCTACGGGAATGCAGGAAAGTGTAGTTTTTAAAAACTCAAAAATCTGTGGTTGTTCTGATAATAATTCAGCTTCAGTTTTTTGGTACGCAAATGGATAACGTCCGGGGTCCATAGAGCCAGTCTGTATCTGATAGACTATCCCAAAAGTTGTTGTGTGATTGTTTTGTATCGTTACAAGAGATCCAAAGGGAAGGAATGTGTCCCATTGCCAACTTTGAGCTATCCATGTATGCAGTGAGCTTTCAATAATTTCACCACACGGATCATCGCTTTTTGCGCCAACCTCTTTTGATCTTGCATTGTTAAGCATATTCTAATTCCTTTACATGAAATGAGGTGCGGTGAACTATGCAGTGGCCATAGTCTTTAAGGGCATTTCTGTGACATTTGGTACCATAGCCTTTGTTTTGTGCGAACTTGTAGTGATTAAAGTAGCGATCCATTTGGCCCATCAAGCGGTCCCTTGTTATTTTTGCCACTATGGATGCGGCTGCAATGGAGTTTGATTTGCTTTCAGCAAAAGGGAAATGGTGTACCGGAGTCTCATGATACGCCGTGTTGCTCATTGTCAGTGGCATAGCATCCACAATGATGGACTCAGGCCTATCGGTGAGCTGCGCACCAAGATTGAGCACTGCCTGTTTCATCGCCTTGAGCGTCGCTTGCCAAATGTTGACCATGTCAATCGTTGTATGGTTGATTATTCCAATGCCATAAGATCCATTTTGCACGATCCAGCCAAAGGCTTTCTCTCGCTGGATGGCGCTTAGTAGCTTGGAGTCCTTTAAGAGCGGGCTTATCTTGCCAATTTTTAGAGCGACAGCGGCTGCGATTACTGGACCGGCCAAACACCCCCGACCAACTTCATCGACCCCTATTATTTGTTGCCCAAAATTCCATGCTCTGTATTCGTGAGAATTCTTTTTAATCCCATCCAAACGTTTTTTTCCATCTTTTAAGTACATTATGATCATTTCCATTTGACAAGAGCTAAATTGTGAGTACAATTAGAAATAAGGCAGTGATAACAACTATATTTTTTAGCATAACAAATATCTATTTCAAGAGGAGCCCTTATGGCATCAACTTCAACCCAACTCAGAGTTAAAGAACTTCTTAGAGAGAAGGGGTGGACTACCAAGATTTTAGCAGAAAAAACTGGAATGTCCGAGAGCTATTTAACACATATAAAAAATGGCACCCGTCGATGGAACGAAGATTCTTTAAAAAAATTGGCTAACGCCTTTGAGTTAAGTCCGATCGATCTTTTTGTAGAGCACAGGCAGCGTACTGACAATATCGATAGAAACGTAAGCATGCCGGAACGTTCCGATGTAGAGCTACGAGTGCAAGTGGTACCTGTTGCGGGAGACATTCCATCAAATCCGTCTCCATACAACAACCAACTTATGCAAATAACTACCGGTTATAAAGATGTGTTTGTGCCAGTTCTTAATTCGAATGATCATTCGATGATAGCTTTATATGTTGAAAACAACGCTATGGCCCCTACTTTTGTAAAGGGTGATTACCTAATCATCTCCCCTGAGGTTTGGACTCGCTCTGGCGACATAGCGGCTGTAGAATATGGCAATGATCTGCCAATAAAGGCTATCATGCAGGTGACTTATACTGAAGACTTTATAGTTCTTGAGTCTGTAAACCATAAGAATCCTCCGATTGCTCTTATTCGAGGCAAGGACCATTTCCGAATTATTGGTCGTGTAGTACAACGTCACCAACGGTTTGCTCCATCAATTGCATAATAGTAAAAATAAGCAAAAGTTTGCAATATAAGCTCTCATAGGGAAAATAGAGATATATTGCAAACTTTTGCAAAAAAAAGCTAGAAAATAACTACCTATCTGGTATGATCTAATTCAAGATTACGGTGTTCGTAATAATATGTTTATCCTGTTAAATAAAAATCAATTTTGTGGTTTTTTTAGTGCGCGACGCACTTCCAATTAATTGTAGGAGCATATCTTTTTATGCAATTTCGTTACGAAATACTTATTTTGGCCGTTCCAGACATTACGCAAGATGATGTTAAGTTGATGGAAGGCTTGTTGGCTGATACCATAAGCAAAGCTCGTGGGTCAGTTCTTTCTTTTGAGCGATGGGGCAAGTATGAACTTTCTTATCCTATCAAGAGTCATGAATATGGTGTGTATTACTTAATGCGCTATGACGTACCGTCAGCTACTGAAATCAATAACGACATACGCTTATTGTTTTCTATTCGTCTTGGTGGCTTTGTCATACGTTTAATCATTTCTAAGGTAGAAGGAAAATCGCTTGAATACCAACGCCCTCGATCTCTCGAGGAGGCTCCAACCACAAGAGAATCATCATTCCAATATCAGCGAGACAGAAGGTCTTTTAACGATTCCTCCGGTAATAATAACCATGGTGGATATCAGTCAGACAGCAATCAAGCAGAAATAGACGATTCAGGACTGTAACAGATAGTGTACATAACAGGCAAATAAGTATGACAAAAAAAATTAAACTTAAGATTAGTGCTCGGCTTGTAAAAAAACGTTCTCGCCGCGGACAGGGTATGGGAAGCAAGTCGTGTAGATTTACTGGCAACCCGGAACAGATCAAACAGATAGATTATAAAAACGCTGGGTTTCTCAGATCGTTTCTAACTGAGCGGGGCAAAATTTTACCGGCTCGTATTTCAGGAACATCGTGTAGGTATCAACGAATGCTCGCGCGAGAGATACGTAAGGCTCGTGTTATGGCGCTTTTGCCATACTCTTCCAATTTCTATTAAACGTCAACTTATTAAGAGGTATTTGATTTGACCACTCGTAGTAATATAAGAAATATAGCCATTATCGCGCACGTTGATCATGGCAAAACAACGTTAGTTGATCAATTGCTACGTCAGTCTGGAACGCTCTCAGTTGGCGGTCAAGAGCGAGTAATGGATTCCAATGTGCTTGAGCGTGAGCGTGGGATTACCATTCTTGCCAAAAATACAGGTATAAAATTTGGCGATTATTCTATAAATATCATTGATACCCCTGGCCATGCTGACTTTGGAGGCGAAGTTGAGCGCACGTTGCAGATGGTAGAAGGTTTTCTTTTGTTGGTGGATGCCGCAGAAGGAGTTCTGCCAGGAACGCGTTTTGTGTTACAAAAGGCTCTTCAGTTGCTTTTGCGCCCTATTGTAGTGATTAACAAGATAGATCGCAAAGATGCAGCCATTGAGGCTACACAGGGAGCCATTCAGGATCTTTTTCTAGATTTAGCGGTTGACGATAGCCAGCTGGAGTTTCCTATAATATATGGTTCCTCCAGGCAAGGGTTTATGACGCTTGATCCATCTGTACAAACGGATGACATGAGCGTTTTATTCAACGCGATCATTAAATCAATACCTGCTCCGGTAGAAAAAAATCCGGGGACATTTCAGATGCTTATCACAAGCTTGGACAATTCTGAATTTCTTGGCCCCATAGCCATTGGTCGTGTTTTTAGCGGAACTACCTCGGTTGGAAGTCAAGTTGTTGTGTGTAAGGATGACGCGGTAAGCGCTCCTACTAAAATTACAAAATTATATACCTTTTTAGGTCTCAGTAAAGTGGAAACGGCCACAGTTTCTTTTGGTGACGTAGTTGCGGTGACCGGATTTGATAGTCCACCAGAACTTGGAGCAACATTATGTCTGCCGGGCAACCCAAAGCCTTATCCGTACGTGAAGATTGATGAACCAACGTTAAGCATGTACATGTCCGTTAACGACTCTCCATTTAATGGCAGAGAAGGGAAATTTTTAACTTCAAGACATTTGAAAGACCGCCTAGAAAAAGAGTTAAAAATAAATGTTGCTTTACGGGTTGAGCCTACTCCTTCACCAGAAATATTTAAAATATCAGGGCGTGGGCAACTTCATCTTGGCGTTTTGATAGAAAATATGCGCAGAGAAGGTTTTGAAATGCAGGTGTCGGCGCCAGAGGTCATTTACAAAACAATAGATGGTATTAAGTGCGAACCGATTGAAACCGTCATCATTGATGTCCCTGAAGAGTACCAGGGCGTTATAATGGAAAATCTTGGTCGACGCAAAGCACTCATGACGAATATGACGGTGCTTGAAAGCAGCCGTATTAGGTTAGAGTATGAGGTTCCATCACGAACCTTGTTGGGCTTTAGAAGCCAATTTTTGACCGATACGCGCGGTACAGGCGTAGCAAATTTTAGTTTTAAAGAATATCAACCCTACAAAGGCGATGTCCCGACGCGAACCAAGGGAGCGTTGGTTTCTATGGAAAAAGGTCTTACCACGGCATATGCGCTTGATAGTCTACAGGCGCGTGGCGTGCTTTTTGTAGAGCCGGGCGAAGAGGTCTATGAAGGTCAAATTGTTGGTGAGCATAGCCGCGATAACGATTTAGAAGTTAACCCATGCAAGCAAAAAAAATTAACCAATATGCGAGCTTCTGGCACCGATGATGCAGTGAAACTTCCTCCTGTTCGCAAGATGGATCTTGAGCTGTGTATGGAATGGATTCGTCCAGATGAGCTTATTGAGGTTACTCCGCTAAGTATTCGTTTGCGCAAAAAAGTTCTCAAAGCGGTTTTTAGAAAATAACATTTATTCATGAGCAGCTATTACAAATGCACTATTGCCTATGATGGTACTGCTTATGTTGGGTGGCAATCGCAACCTGGCGGCGGATCTGTAGAACAGGTTTTAATTTCAGCCTTCCATAAGGCTTTCAACAAGCCAATAGCAATGCATGGAGCATCAAGAACAGATGCCGGTGTACATGCTGTAGGTCAAGTAGCGCTTTGCATTACCCCGATTGAGCTTGATCCCGTTAGGTTGCAATATGCATGGAACAATCGCTTACCACCTGATGTTATGATTCAGTCAATTGATATTGTAGATTCATCTTTCCATCCACGATGCAATGTAAAACAAAAAACGTATCACTATTACCTTTTTGAGCGAACTACGCTACCATTTTCCTATCGATATGGCTGGGTCCGGCCATATTTTTTTGATACAACCGCTTTAGAAGATGCCTTTAAAATTTTTGTTGGCACGCATGATTTTCGGTCTTTTTGTACTGGTACATCATATACTGCAGGAACAATTAGAAAGATAGATGATATTAGAGTCAAAAGAATGTATGATAATAACCGAATTGAAATTACCTTTGTAGCGCAACGTTTTATGCGTTATATGATACGGCGTTTAGTTGGCGCAGTGGTTACTATTTTTACGCGGCCGCATGTCACAATTGAATCAGTCAAAGCAATATTAATGGCTCAAAATCCGGCTCATTCTTTGCCAACGGCTCCTGCGTGTGGACTATTTTTATCAAAAATCACATACAATCAAAAGGATTTAAATGGCTTATATACATAAAAAATTATTACAAGGCTTGCTTTTAGCATGTGTGATTGCCGTTATATGTTTTGCGGCATTTTTTTATTTTAGAAATCCTTATGGGATTTATACATACAATCAAATAAGACATGAAAAACCGCTCCTTGAACTCTTTGCGGCGGATAAGTATTGGTTGACTGCTAATCCCGATTATTCACCAGAATATATGCTAAAGTATAAGGCTCATACAACGAATTTGTCATCGGTGGGTCGCCTTAAAATAGATGTTTTAGAGGAGGCTAATAAATTTGTGGGGTTTGTAGCATATCATCTTAAAGATAATGAACCACATGTAGGAAAAGTCTTATTTTTGGCCGTTGGCAAGGAATTTCGCGGCAAAAAATATGGTGAAAAATTATTACAGCATGCCATATCGGAGCTATATAAAATGGGGGCTAAGACTATTGGCCTTGCAACACGGGTTGAAAATTATAGCGCTCAAAATCTGTATTGGCGCGCTGGATTTGTCCAAACAAGCTCAGATGGAGTTTTTTTGCAGTTTGAGTACATACCGGGCTCAACGTGCTCAGAAAGCACGTTGAGCCCGACGTCATGTCGCATGCGAAGTGCATATTCATAAAAAGCTTATTTTTTTTAAAAAATAATTGACAAATAAAAAATTTAATATATAGTTAGTTATAAGATTGATGCTATAGGGCTTCAATGGGAGCTTGGTATTGCCTTGAGATTTCTAATAGTAATACCGTTTTCAAGCCGATAAGGCTTGAGAGGTGCATTGTGTGCGTGTTGGACAACAGGGAAGGATGTCATATGAAATTGTCAGTAAGAATTGGTTATTTTTTTATCATTATGTTGACAATAATAACGCTGCAGTGTAGTGCAAAGGAAGATTCAGCAAATGATGGGGAGTATGACCTCAGTGAGTTTACGACCTTTCCTTATCGCAAAGCACGAGTATTATTTGACCAGGATACCATTTTGGCGTCGGCAAACATATCTGAAGCCAATTCTGATGCCATTGATACGTTATGCGAGCAAGCATTCATTAAAGCACGTAAAAAATTATTTATAGAGCGATTAGCTGGACATACGTTACCCAGAGCAATAATACCATTGTTGTGCGGTACGTTTGCGTGGATCCTAACTAAAAACATATTCTCGCCTAATGTCGCAGGGGTTATAGCGGTTGGAACTGCAGCCATTTGCGCAAAGGAATATATACAAAGGACTCTTAGATGTTTTAGATTGTCTTTTGGTGAATTTAATTCGGCCTTTCTTATGTATTGCTTGATGTATCAGACAGACTCGGATCCGATGTTTATATATGGGACAGAATATGCCAAGAAAAAGAGATTTTTAAATCTCTTAGATGATGCTCAAGACCGCATACTGTATGAAAAATATAAGAGATTGCCCTATGTCGAAAGCTTATTTGTTGATGGCAATATGAAGGCTTTAAGATCATTTTTATCAATTCCAATTAAAAGTAAAAAGCCTAACCCTTTCAATATTAAAGATGTTGCCGGTGCTTTTGAGCTTTATTCGTCTGAGGCACAAGAGATGATCATGTGTGCCTGCATCAATCATATTCAGAGTTATCAAAGTGAGTCAGGGATCAACCTGCGATCTCGCGAGTTCCTTAACCTTGTGTCTTCACCTGGGACCGGGAAGTCCATGCTCGCTCGCACGTTAGGTAAGCTGATGAATCTTCCTATTGAAACTGTGTGTTTGGCGGGAGCATCGATTGAGAAGATTTTTGGTTCCGAGACAGAACCGGGTCTGATTCTGGAAAAATTAGGACAATTGGGTTGTAAAAATGGGATACTTTTTTTCGATGAACTTGACAGAATTGCTGATGATACAAAATTATTATCAATCTTGTTGCCATTATTAGAACCAAATGAAAAACAATTTTATTCCCCTTATTTGCAACGCCATATTGACATAAGCCATCTATTTATTGTGGTTGCTGGAAATTTTTCTTTCAAAGATGAGGCGTTATGCAGCCGCTTTCATATGCTCAAAAGTGTTAACCTTGAGATTGTAAATATAGAAAAATTGATGAAACATGTCATGGAAGAATATCTTCCGTCGAAATTGCTGCCAGAAGAACATTGCTTGTTAGCTGATACGTTAAAAGAGGAATGGTCACGCGCGGTGCGCACGTATATTTCTCTGCAAAAACATGTATCGTTTCGTGATGCTCAGGCTAAGGTGGATAGATTGATTGGCAACTGGCGTATCAATATGTGCGCCCGAGCTTAAAAGACTAGCTTTTTATAGTCGGTGATGACTGCTTGTGTAAGGTTATTTTAACATTTTAATGATAGCTTGTACGTATGGTGCAGTTTCCTTATGCGCATGCCCTGCAGAAGAAAGAACGAGCAGTGTATATGTGCCATTATTTTTTTCCAAAGTCCCCAGGAAAAAAGTACCTGATTCTTCTCCTGGTCTAATAAAAAACCATTGCCTGCGTTGTGCATCTAGCGCATCATTAATCTTTTGGGCATCATCCTTTCTGCCACTGGGTATGGAGACCGTTTGTGGCTCAAGACATAGGCTGTCTACAACATATTCTCCATAACCCGCACGTCCAAGGTAGTTTTTAAATACTCGGCTTATATCTTCTTTTGCTGGCATGGTGTTAATTTTGAGACGATTCATTCTGAGGATATGATCAAGTGGTTTTTCATCTTGTCCGTTTAATCCGATGTTATCGATTTCCTGATTTATTTGTTTACAGAGTTCAGATATGTCTTGCTCGGTAATATTTTCAACGGAATAATAGTGAAGCTGTTCCTTATTTGGAAGATTGTCGATCTGGTCAATTTTTTCTTTAAACCATTTGGTTAGTCCGGTTTCACGTACCGCCTGTTTGAATTCTTTGACAGTTGGAGTGCGATTATCGACAAATAGCTTATTTATCGATTTGGCCCATGGATACATAGTTGCATAGCTCTCTTTATGTATATCATAATTATAATCGAATCCAAACGCGCCATTCAGGATAGAGCTTAACTGTTCCTTGTTTTTTTCACTGAGTTTAGAACAGTCTAGTCCCTCTAGTTTGCGATACAAAAACCATATAACGCTATTTGGAATGATATCTATGTCTCTGCAGTTTTCTAAGTATTGTGTAACAAAAGCATAAAATGACTCATGGGTGATGCTTTTGATATACCCTGCATGATTTCCGTTATGTTTTATAAGGTAATCATTAAATTTTATACAATTAAATAGTGTCCAATGCTTACAGCTTGCCTCACCACTTTTCTGTATCAAAGTTGGAACATTCTCAAAGATAACCCTAACCTCAACGTTGGCATCAGTAGTGGCTTTTGCATTAGTACGAAATAACCTAAGACATATAGCATCTTTATAGCAAAATGCTGCTGCAGCTCCGACAAAAAAGGTCGCGATAGCGGCAATTTTTTTTTTGTTATCACCGCAAAATGTTTGCATTGAATGCGTTAAGCCAATCTCTGATTGTTGTTCAAATTCTACCTTATCCTCTTGTATGGCAAAAGTACTCTTTCCGATTGAGATTATTATGCATAATGCAATACGTAGCAACAATGAGCTATTATTTAATCTCACGGCATATCGGATAGGTCTTGGGTTTATTGTTGTTATCAGATGTATAATAACGATTCAATACATATGCTGCGCCGGCGGTTGCTCCAAGCAACCCAATAACAGTGATGGGAAGGGTGTGTTGGCGCATGAAGCTTACGGAAGATATAGCATCCTTGTCGTTGTTTTGCTGTAACGCTTCTTGTTGCCGCTTCTCAAACTTTAGTTCCTTGAGCTCAACGTTAAGATTTCGTTGCAAGAGATCTGCTTTTTCTTTGTCCAATTCTTTGTCTTTTTTGCGTGCTTGCTTGTATCTCTCTTTTTTTGCACGCTGCTCTTCCTTGTGTTGTCTGTCTTTCTGAGCCTTCGCTTCCTCTTGACGTTTGAGTTCGAGAGCCTGTAGTTGTTTTTTCAAGGCTTCTTCCGCCTTATCCTCTTCCTCTATCTGTTTACGTTTGAGCTCCCATCGTTGCTTTTGCTGCTCAAGTTGGTTTTCTTCCTTTATCTTATTTTGTTGGGGTTGGGGTTTTTTTGCTAGCAACGACATTGTTGTGCCCCAGCTGCTAGATGTTGTTGCTGGCTTAGTAGTTGTCGATATCTTGGAAGTGCTTGGCGATGATGAGCTTGTGGTGGTGTGGCTCATCGTAGCTGTGGCGCTAGAGGAAGAGCTACTGCTAGAGGATGAGCTGCTACTAGTAGTGGGTTGTTGAGAGGTGGCGAGCTGCTGTTGAGCAATCCTGTCTTGCTCAGCTTGATTTTTAGCTGCCGCATGTCCTGCTTGCCAATTCTTTTTTGCTCTGGTTGTGGTAAAAAAGTTGACGACTTTTGCCAATATTGACCGGTTAGCATCTCCTATTCCAGCGGTGCTTTTACCATATTTGTTCAATATTTCAATGAGCCAGTTATCAATCATTTCTTTAGTGAGATCAGTTGTTGAGGTATATGTGTCGAAGGTATTAAGCCTGATCCTGCTATGATTGGGATTTCGCTGCATAAACGCTATGGCATCGGTATTGAATTGAACTTTTGACATAAGATACTCATAAGGGCTGCAGCCCTCTTTTGGGACTCTTCGACCCAACATGTCTTGCTTAGAGATGTCAAATACTATTATTTCTACAGCTTTACATTTTTTATGAATATCTGCGCCGTTTGCCAAAAAAAGCTCTGCTAATTCGGTTGATCCGTATAAATTATACACACAGAGAAGGGGGCTAAATTCTGTGTTGCAACCACGCGTCCCCGTTTTTTTGTTTTCCTGCAAAAATGCTTGTGCAAATGTTGGATTTGCTTGAAAGTATACCTTAAAATCATCTATCATCTTGCGCACCGGGGGGGTATTATGGCTTGCATCCTCAGCATGACCGCTATAACATTTAAAGACTCCTGGGCTTCCTGCTATCATTGTTTGAAACCAAAAGAGATAGGCGTCTCCCAACATGTCCCATCCCTCTTCTATGTATTGAGCCTCATTTAATTTTGATAGACGATCTCGTTGTTTGTCATGACCAGTAACGTGGTCGTAGCCTTTAAATGTAATATGAGAGTGAATAGCTTTGCATTGTGGGTTGGCTGCTGCCGTCTGAGCAGGCGTTTTTCCTTGATTGTTTTTTATATTCAATTGTTCGACAGTAGAACTGTCTATGATATGTCTTGCGCTAATAGCATCATGATGAATAATGGCAGCGTGCAATGGAGTATTTCCAAGATCGTCTTGAACGCCTACGGTCTCTGGGCTGGCAAGGGCCTTAACCATACAATCATTTTTATCAGCCTCTACTGCGAGGTGGAGCGGCGTCTTGCCCTCAAGATTTTTTAAAGCCAACTTATGAGTAGAGTTGTTCTTAATGTAAAAATCTCTCAATATAATGGCAGTGTTTTCGCTGCCGCGCGCATTGTTTTTTGCAACGTTATGTAACAATGTATTACCATTTTCTTTATCGATACATTCTGTAAACCCAAAGTCCATGCTCAAGAGATATTGTACCATGCGACAATTTAGCCATTTCGTTGCAATCCATAGTGGGGTTAGTTCTTGTTTATTTTTTGAATCTAACAAGCGAGGCATATGATGCGCTATGTGGCTGACAATCTCTAGACGTTGCTCATGGTCGTTAGCGGATTGAGCAAGATAATGCACAAGGTTGTTGCCATCGTTATCCGTGCATTCAAGGCGATCACGAATCAGTTCTATTACAGGCGTGGGATTTGAAATAGAATTTGACATGATGAACTGCATTGCAGGTGTTACGCCCTTCTTAAGAGTTGTTTTGTCCATCATGAAAGGGGATGACCTTTTCAAGTTCAACAACTCAGTGATGCGACCCTTGTCAGCAAGACAATGAGCTATTGTATAGCCGCCTTCGCCAACCAAGCTGTTTAAAAGCTCCTTTGAAGGTTGCTGAGCTTCCGCCAAATATTGTAATAGCGGTGATTCTTTCGTATTGGTGTGCAAATAACGATCACGCTCACGGATAATAGATTCAAAAACATACTTAACAAATTTTTGTTTTATATCGCCTTTTGCATTCACAAATTCTTGCAGTGACTTGCTTCGCACATTTTCATTCTTAGTCTTAAAAAAATCCTTGGACCATTGATTGAATGTTTCCGTTTCCTGCAAGGTTGCTTGCTGCATGCACTCAGTTTGCAAGGTATAAAAACATATGGTGGACAATAAAACAAATATAAACTGTTTTTTATAGATCGTTTTGCGCATCGGAAGTTCTTTCTTTGCTGAGCTTATTGTTGCGGTAATTTTTTATTGCCCGCTGTGCGAGATTGTTTATAATAATATGCTGCCAGAGCTGTTATCCCAAGAAGTACAATGGTGGTAGCAATGTATGGCCTCAGGCTTGACAGTGTGCTTAGCAAAGCGGTCTTCCTATTCGATGAGGAGGACTCTGAAAGTTTGCTTTTGTTGCCTTGTGGCGCTCCTTCTTCAGGCTCTTCCTCTTGTTTTTCTTTAAGCTTTTGCAGCCGCTCGGCCTCTTGTTTTTGACGTTCTTTTTGACTATTGATTATTTCTTGCCGCCGCCGCCGCCGCCGCCGCTGCTGTTCTTGTTGCTTGCGCTCTTCTGCTAGTTTCAGCTGCTGCTGTTTGTTGATTTCTTTCTGTCGTCTTACTTCTTCTTCTTGTTTGCGCCGCATCTCCATAGCTTGTTGTTGCTCTTGCTCTTTTAGAGCTTCTTCTTGCCTGTGGCGGATATGATCATCTTCTCGTACGCGCTGCTGCTGCAGTTTTTCTTGTTGTTCGCGCTCTTCTGCTAGTTTCAGCTGATGCTGTTTGCTGATTTCTTTCTGTCGCCTTGCGTCTTCTTCTTGTTTGCGCCGCATCTCCATAGCTTGTTGTTGCTCTCGCTCTCTTTCGTGTTCTTCTTGCTTGTGGCGGATATGATCAGCTTCTCGTACGCGCTGTCGCTCCTTTTCTTGAGCCTCTTGCGCTTGTGCGCGCTGTTGCTCTATGAGCTTTTGCTGTTTTGCCTCTTCTTGCCTGTGGATACGATCAGTTTCCTGGTCGCGTCGGTTTTTTTCTTCTTCTTCTTGCGCTTGCTGTTCTTGTTGCTTGCGCTCTTCTGCTAGTTTCAGCTGCTGCTGTTTGCTGATTTCTTTCTGTCGCCTTGCGTCTTCTTCTTGTTTGCGCCGCATCTCCATAGCTTGTTGTTGCTCTCGCTCTTTTTCTTCTTCTTGCCTGCGGATACGCTCAGTTTCCTGCGCGCGTTGGTATTTTTCTTCTTCTCGCGCTCGCTGTTCTTGCTCGAGCTTGGCCTTTTGCTCTTGCTCTTTTAGAGCTTCTTGCTTGCGTTGCTCCTTTTCTTGAGCCTCTTGTGCGCGCCGCTGTTGCTCTATGAGCCTTTGTTGTTTTAGCTCT